>NHFZ02000010.1 GCA_002171275.2 Pelagibacteraceae bacterium TMED124 | reverse complement strand
GTCCTAACCGTTAGACGATGGGACCGAATTATTGATTGTCTTATTAACAGAAATATCATCGATAATAAACTCTACATTTTTCTGACCTTTCCATTCATTAAGACTTAATTTTCCAACAATATTAATTTTTTTTTGATTTTTTGATAACAAATAGGTTTCTAAATCAGTTTTTACTGCATTAAATGTCACGCTTTTGATTACAGATCCGTCTGAAGCAGACAATAAAGCTTTTATATGTCTGTCTCCAACAATAGAAGATTTTAATAATTTCAAATTTTCGATAACAAATCTTGGCTCTGGATTCCCTGAACCAAAAGGAGAAAGTGAATTAATTTCTGAAAAGAAATCTATATTTAGTGCTGATGGAGAAATCTTTGAGTCAAAAAAGAGAATGTTATCTTTTTTTATATTTCTTTTAACTTTAAAAAATTTGTTATTTATAAAAGTTTTAAATTCTTCTATTTTTTTTTCTTCAATAGTAAAACCAGCCGCCATTTTATGACCCCCTCCTCTTTTTAAAATATTTTTTTGCACAGCACTTATAATAAGAGTTCCTATATCAAATCCTAAAACTGATCTTGCTGAAGCTCTTCCCAAACCTTTTTCAACTGAAATTATGACTGTTGGTTTATTGTATTTTTCTTTCAATCTAGCTGCAATAATTCCAATAACTCCCCCATGCCAATTGTGACCCGACAAAACAATTGTGGGTTCATTTGGATCTATGTTTACTGTTTTCTCAATACTTTTTAACATATTTGTTTCGATTAGTTTTCTTTCATTATTAAAAATCTCTAGTTCACTAGCAATTTTAAAAATTTCTTTTGAATCTTTGCTTAATAATAAATTAGCACCATGTGAGCATTTTCCTACTCTACCACCAGCATTTATTCTTGGTCCTAATATATAGCCAAGATGATAAGTTGTTATATTGCTTTCTATTCCACAAATATTTTTTAGAGCTTTTAATCCAAGATTAGATTTTTTTTTTAAAATCTCAAGACCCTGGCTAACAATCGCCCTATTCAAGCCTGTAAGTGGAACCACATCACAAATTGTTCCAAGAGAAACTAAATCAAGAAAATTTATTAAATTTGGTTCTTTTATATTGTTTTTTTTAAACCAATGTAAATCTCTTAATTTTTTGTTTAAAGCAACTAAAAACATTAAACAGACACCAGCAGCACAAAGATAGTTTAAATTTGACTTATCGTCATATCTATTAGGATTTACTATGGAAAAAGCATTAGGTAATTTTAACTCTGATTGATGATGGTCTAAAACTAATACATCAATATTTTTTTTTTGTGAAAAATCAATTGTATCAAAAGACATTGTCCCACAATCAACTGTAAAAATTAAATTTACTCCATTGGATATCAATTTTTTAAAACCTTGCTTACTTGGGCCGTAACCTTCTGTTTTTCTATCAGGTATATAAATCTCTATATTTTGATTAATTTCGTTAAAGTAATTTCCCAAAATAGCTGTCGAAGTAGCACCATCAACGTCATAATCTCCAAATATTCCGATTTTTTCTTTTTTAATAATTGCTTTTATTGTTCTGTCTACAGCTTTTTCCATATCTTTTAAAATGAATGGATTTGGTAACAGATTTTTTATCCTTGGATTTAAGAATAGTTGTACTTCTTCGATTTTAATATTTCTGATTGCAATTAATCTAGAAAGAATCTCGCTAAGACTAAAATTGTCTTTTAAATAATTTACAGTTTCTTCACTATAGTTTTTGGATATCCAATCCTTACCCAAAACTGAGTTGATATTCATTTTTTGACTATATTAGTAATTTTTTTGAAGATTTTTTGGCTTTTGTGTAAAACAAAAGAGGAAGCTTCGAAAGAATCTCCTTTATATGTAATTCCTTTTAACATTTCTCCATCCGTTACACCAGATGCACAAAATATAACATCTCCATTAATCATATCTTCTATATTATACTTTTTATTTAGATCGGTAATTCCTAATTTTTTTGCCCTGTTAATTTCTTTATCATCGCTTAGTACAAGTCTTGTTTGCATTTGACCTCCTAAACAATCCAATGCAGCAGCGGCTAAAACACCCTCTGGACCTCCACCGATACCTAAATAAATGTCTATTGGTGAGATTGGATCAACAACAGAAATAACGCCTGTGACATCTCCGTCTTGTATAAATTTTATTTTTACATTTAATGATTTCAAAGATGAAACAATTTTGTCATGTCTCGGTCGATTGAGAACGCACGCTGTAATTTCTTCAGGTTTTATTTTTTTGGCTTCAGCAAGTAATTTTATATTTTTTTCAACAGAATTATCTAAATCAACAATACCTTTTGGAAGTCCACTTCCTACTGCAATTTTTTCCATATAAGTATCTGGTGCAGATAACAAACCACCTTTTTTGGCAACTGCTAAGACAGCAATAGCATTAGGTAAGTTTTTCGCTGCAAAGTTTGTTCCTTCTAAAGGATCAACGGCTATTTCTAATTCTTCTCCTTTTCCAGTACCTATTTCTTCACCAATAAATAACATTGGTGCCTCATCCATTTCTCCTTCACCTATTACAACTTTTCCTTTCATATCTATTTTATTGAGTTCGGATCTCATTTCATCAACAGCAGCTTGGTCTGCAGCAATTTTATCGTTTTTTCCTCTAAGCTTGGAAGCGCCAAAAGCTGCTCTCTCACAGACTCTAATAAATTTATTTAACAGTTTAGGTTCTATCAATTTAAATCTCTTCTATTCTAATAAATTTTGGATTTTTTAAAATAAAGTTATTTTTTTTTAATTGTTTAATACATTTAACTAAATTTTTATTTTTTGCCTTGTGAGAAATAATGACTATAGAAGCAAATTTTTTCCCTTTAAAAGGATTCTGGATTAATCTTTTAACCGAAATTTTATTTTTTGACATTGTTTTTGTAATTGATGACAAAACTCCTTTTTTGTCTATTACATCAAGTCTTATATAGGAAGAGAAGATTTTTTCAGACAAATCTGCTGGTATTATTTTTTTTCTATTTGAGTGAGATACAGAAAAGGGAAATTTTATGTTTCCCCTTAAAACCGAACAAATATCAGAAACTAAAGCTGAAGTTGTTGGACCTGGACCGGCTCCCTCACCTTGAAGAACAGATTTTCCAATTGGTTTGCCTTCAATAATAACTGCATTTAAAACACCGTTAACATTGCTTATTCGAGATTCTTTTTTTATTAAACATGGATGAACTCGCTGTATTAATTTTCCATTTTCTATTTCGCTAAGACCCAAATGTTTGATTTTGTAACCTAAAATCTCTGCATTATTTATATCTATCTCATCAATATTATTTATTCCCTCAAGATTAATTTTTGAGTTATTAATGAAAGAATTAAAAGCAAGAGAGGATAAAATTTGAATTTTTGATTTTACATCTTCACCATTTAAGTCTGATTTTGGATTGCTTTCTGCATATCCTAGTTTTTTTGCTTTTTCTAAAACTGATTTAAAGTCCATTTTCATTTTATCCATATTTGAAAGAATATAATTTGATGTTCCATTTAAAATTCCATAAATTTTATTAGTTTTGTTGGCGACCATGCCCTCCTTAAGAGTTCTAATAATTGGTATACCTCCTGCAACGGCAGCTTCAAATTCTAAATTAACTTTTTTTCTTTCGGCAAGTAAAGCTAGTTCATCACCATATTTTGAAATTAAGGCTTTGTTCGCTGTTATGACATGTTTTTTATTTTTTAATGAGTTAAATACTAATTTTTTTGCTGGTCCTTCTGAACCTCCAATTAATTCAACAACAACATCAACGTCAATTAATCGTGGGGCAAGTAAATAATTTTTTAACCATTTTTTTTTTGGTATATTTATTTTACGCTTTTTATTTTTATTTTTAGCTGAAACATACTTTATTTCAAAATTTATATTATTCTTTTCTGTAATAGATTTTTTATTTTTTTCTAAATGTCGATAAAGATTTAAACCAATATTTCCTAGTCCAACAATTGCTATATTTAATTTTTTATTTTTTTTCATTTATTGCTATCAATTTACAGTTAAGTCTGGAAATTCTTTCTTTTTTCCCATTTCTGAAATTATTTTAGCTACTTCATCTATATCACACTCTTGTAAATTCTTACAAAGTCTCACCAATGTAACTGAAGGGCTTTTTTTCATTTTACGTTTTTTTTGTGTTTTTTTTACTTTCTTTTCCTCTTTAAGATTGATTTTAGCTATTTTTTTTCTCTTCTCTATTTTTTTTTTAATGTTTTCTTCTTTTGTGCTCAGCGCAACATATTCCTTCTTCTCTTTGTCTGAAATGTTTAGTTGAACTAAATCAATATCCTGACTCTTTTTTTTTGAAGAAGTTACTGTGTATACTTCAACAGAAATATTGTTATCAAAATAATCTCTGATTTCTTTTTTGCTTTTACATTCATGGTCCCCACAAATATATATTTTTTTTGTTTTCTCATTATTGAATCCCACGCAACTAATAAGAAAAAAAAATAAAAAGAAAAGAAATTTCATTTTAATCCTAAATTTTCTTTGAATCCGTAAAGAATATTAAAATTTTGGACAGCTTGACCAGCAGCTCCTTTTACTAAATTATCAATTGCAGATAATATTAATATTTTTCCTTTTTCTTTAAGTGTGCATATTGAAATTTCACAAAAATTTGTATTTAAAACATTTTCAGTACCTAAATCTTTGTTTAAAGGTTGTATTCTCACAAAGAAATTATTTCTATGGTATTTTTTCAATTCATTAAAGACCTTATTGGCCGTTATACCTTTTGATAGTTCAAGATAAATAGAAGATAGCATTCCTCTGAATGTCGGAATTAAATTAGGTACAAAAATATAATTAACTTCAGATTTTGATATTTTTTTAAATTCTTGATCAATTTCACTTGTGTGTCTATGTTTTAAAATTCCATATGCATGTATTGAGGAATATATATTTTTGTGATTAAATTTCTTTTTTAAATTTTTCCCTGCACCAGAATAACCTGACTTTGAATCAATTATAATATTTTTTTTATTCACCAAATTTTTTTTAATTAAAGGTAAAAGAGGTAACTGAATTGATGTAGGATAACAACCAGGACAGGCAATAATTTTATATTTTTTAATATCTTTTTTAGCGAATTCTGAAACTGAATAAATAGACTTTTTAATTAAGTTTACGGCTTTATGTTCCTTCTTATAAAATTTTTTGTACAAGTGTTTATTTGATAGTCTAAAATCTGCTGATAGGTCAATTATTTTTACTTTTTTATTTTTTAATTTATTTGCTAAATATTGACTCTCACCAGTAGGTAAAGCTGTGAACAAAATGTTTATTTCATTCCAATTAACTGATTTTATATTAGAAATCCTAGGTAGTTTTTTCTTAATTCTTTTATCAAAAAATTGAATTTTTTTTCCTATTTTTTTTTGAGCACAAAGATATTTTATTTCAACTTTTGGGTGTTTTGATAAAATTTTTATCAAATCAAGGCCAACATATCCAGTGGCTCCAGCTACAACAATATTAATTTTTTTTACTGACATAATTTGTTTATATCACTTTTAATCTTAATGAAAATAAATGATTTATCTTTTAGAGAATTGGAAACTTCTACGAGCTTTTCTGTGTCCGTATTTTTTTCTTTCAACTTTTCTAGAATCTCTTGTGGTAAACTTGTTTTTCTTTAATGTTTTTTTTAAATTATTATCAGTTTTCACTAATGCTCTTGAAATACCATGAATGATAGCTCCAGCTTGCCCTGATAATCCTCCTCCTTTAACATGACACTTTACATCGAATTGATTGATTACGTTTGTTTCTTGTAATGGCATAACAACAATAAGTTGATGCACAGGTCTTTTGAAGTATTGATTCATTTCTTTACCGTTTACATATATTTTTCCAGAACCTTTTTTAACCCACACTCTAGCTATTGATTTTTTTCTTCTTCCTGTTGCATAGTTGCCATCTTTAAAATCAAGTTTTATTTTTTTGGCAATACTTTTACTATTTTCTGTAATTCCAGTTTCCATTAATTTTTTATATAATTTTTTTTATTTAGTCCTGAAAATTTTATCTCTACCGGATTCTGAGTAGAGTGAGGATGCTTATCACCATAATACATTTTAAGTTTACTTAACTGTTTTTTTGCTAATGGTCCATCAGGCAGCATTCTCTTCACTGCAAATTTTAAAATGTCTTGAGATTTATTTCTTCTTTGTAAGTTTTGAGGCGATGTTTCTTTAATACCTCCTGGATAGCCAGTATGTTTATAGTATTTTTTATTTTCAAATTTTTTTCCAGTAAACTTAATTTTTTCAATATTAGTAACTATAACGAAGTCACCATTGTCTTGGTTAGGATTAAATTGAGCTTTGTTTTTTCCTCTTAAAACTTTAGAAATATATGCAGCTAATCTACCAACGACCAAGTTTTCGGCGTTAACCAAATACCAATCATTTTTTATATCTTTTTTTTTAATAAAAGGTGTCATATGAACCTGGCGATAATTACAAGTTATTATTTATTATGTCAATAAAAACTATTGATTTAGAGATTTATAATAAAAATAAATCGAGAAAAGTAATAAAAAAATTGTAGAAAGTTGATGCATTGAAGCAAAAACAATATTTACTCCACTTAATAAAGTAAGAATACCTAAAAAGGCTTGAACAAATATTATAGATACAAGAAGAAAAGCTGATTTGTATAAATCCGTTCTACGTTTATATAAGACAAAAAATAATATTATAAGTGTATACAACACAATTAGATAAGCAAGATTTCTATGAATAAACTGAACAAATGAAGGCTGATTAAAAAGGTCAAATAAATTATTATTAAAAGAAATATCGTCTGGAAAATAATTTTGATTCATCAATGGCCAAGTTTGATAAAGCATTCCAGCATCTAATCCTGAGGTAAACGCTCCAAAAGTTATTTGAAGAAAAATTAATAAAATAAATATTTTTAAATAAATGTTGTTTTTAGAAAAATTAAAAAAAATTATACTTTGTGTATTTTTTAAATTCAATAAGTACCAAAATGTTGCAGAAAATAAAATTAATGCTAAATTCAAATGAATAGCCAATCTATAATGGCTTACAGTTGTATTTTCAATTAAACCACTCTTTACCATGTACCATCCTACAGTTCCTTGGATAAGAATTAATAGAAATAATAATAAAAATTTTATGTTATATTCTCTACTAAAAACTTTTTTATAATAGAAAAAAAGTAAAGGGATTATAAATGCCAAACCTAAAATCCTTCCAAGAATTCTATGAAAATATTCCCAATAATAAATCACTTTAAATTCTGATATAGTGAGATCAGGATTGGAAAGATAAAATTGCGGTATCTTTTTATACAGATTAAAAGCTTCATCCCATGCTTTTTCAGAAAAAGGAGGAAAAATACCAGATACAACATCCCATCTTGTAATAGATAAACCCGAATCCGTCAGTCTTGTTAATCCACCAACAATTACAATTAATCCTATAAGAATTAATATTGATAATAACCAATAATATACCAAATTTAAAAATTCTTTTCTTAACAAAATTTCCATTTATTTGTTATATATTATCATTAAAAAAAATTAATAACATTTATGTCGCTGGAAAAAAACAGAACAATTAATAAAGTAAGGAGAAAACTAGATTCTTTAGATAATAGGCTTCTTAATATTATTAAAATTAGAACTAAATTGGTAAATCAAATTCTTGATAAGAAGACCAATAAAAAACAAATAGTTGATAAAGCAAGAATAAACAAAATTTTAAAAAATATTAAAAAAAAATCATTAAAAATGAAAATTGATGTAAAACTTACAAAAATGATTTGGATAAGCATAATCAAAGCTTATATTAATTTTGAGTATAGGAAATTTAAAAAAAAATAGTTTATTTACTGTGTGGAGGTAATTTTTTCTCAACAAAAAATTCGTGCTTTCTAGTGTCTGGGTTATATTTTTTAAGTTTTAGCTTAACTTTGGCCTTTTCACCTTTTGAGGGTTTTTTTACATAATAATAAAAAGGACTATCCGGTTTTTTCTCGGGAACTAATCTTACTTTAATTGAACTTTTTTTTGCCATTAGTTTGATTTTTTAATTTTTTTAATTATATTTTTAATTTTTCCTGCTTTAATTTTTATTGTACTTCCAAAATTTTTCTTATTTACACCAGAAAACAAAGTATCGTCAAGTTTTAAAGAAGGATCATTTAATGCTTTTTTTGCTCCATTAATTGTAAAACCTTTGTTTTTGAGCAAACTATAAATTAGCTTTAAATAGTCTACGTCTTTTTGAGAATAGTATCTTCTATTACCTGACAATATCTTTGGCTTAATTTGTTTAAAATGTTTTTCCCAAAATCTTAAAGTATGCGTGCTTAGTTTTTTATTTTTTTTATTTCTTAAGCCTATTTCTTGAGCAACCTCACTGATAGTTTTATATAATCCCTTAGTTTTTTCCATTTACTTTTTTTTTTACTTCTAGAGAGGGTGAAAAAACAACAACTTTTCTAGGCTTGATCAGATATTTGGCTTTTGTTTTTGGATTTCTTCCGATCCTAGGATTTTTGTTTAAAACTTTAAAAGTTCCAAAACCAACTATTTTTAATTTACCATCTCTCTCAAGTCCTTCGAGTATAATATCAAAAATAAAATCAAAGATCTTTTCTAAAAAACTTATAGGTAAGCCGTGGTGATTTTTTATATTTTCTAAAATATCATTTTTATTGATATTATTTCTCTTCATCGCCAACTTTTTTGATATGATTTAAATTATCTTTGATTTTTTTCATCATATTACCTTTTGCAATTTTATAGCATAGTTCTAGTGAGTAAGAAAAACCTAATGCGTCTGTTCCTCCATGACTTTTAACAACTGGTCCATTCAATCCTAAAAATATAGCACCATTATACTTTCGTGGATCTAGTTTATTTTTAAATTGTTTAAGAGCAAAATATGAAAAAATAGTTGAAAATTTAGAAAGAATTCCACTGGATAATGCTTGTTTTAAACTTTCAGTTAAAAAATTAGCAGTACCTTCTGCAGTTTTCAATGCAACGTTCCCAGTAAAACCATCGGTTACGACCACATTACATTTGCCATCAGTTATTTGATTTCCTTCTATATATCCAACAAATTCAAAATCACCCATGGAGTCTAAAATTTTTAATTTTGAATAAGTTTTTTTAAGTAACTCAGTTCCTTTAATTTCTTCTAATCCTATATTTAATAAAGCAACTTTTGCTTTTTCGTTAGGATATAAAGATTGATAAAGTGCCGAACCCATTTCTGAAAAATCAACCAAGTTTTTTTCACTACATTCAACGTTTGCACCCAAATCAAGTACAACATTCATGTTTGTTTTGTTTGGCCATAAACCTGCTAAAGCAGGCTTGTCTACACCTTCTAAAGTTTTTAATATCATTTTTGACATAACCAACAACACTCCAGTATTACCGGCTGACAAAGAAATATCTGCGTTTAAAGAATTTTGAGATTCAATAGAATTCCACATACTGGAACCTTTACCTTTTTTAACCGCTGACAATGCTGACAAATCATCAGATACAATAATTTTTGTATCAACTAATTCGTAGTTATTTTGTAGAAATGTTATTTTTTTTATCTTCTTATCAACTATTTCTTTATCACCAAATAAATAAAAGAAACAATCATCAGGTTTTTTATTTCTTTTTAAAAAAAGATTTATACCTTCAAGTGTTTTGTTCGGAGAATTTTCTCCTCCCATTAAATCAATTGAAATTTTTACTTTTTCCTTCATTAGGATTAAAAATTAAAAAAATAGATTACTTATCTAAAACTTTTTTTCCGTTATAGAATCCAGACTTCAAATCGACATGATGAGGCAATCTATATTCGCCCGTTTTTTTATCCTCTATAACATTTGCACCAATTATCTTGTGGTGAGACCTTCTCTTGTTTCTTCGAGATTTTGATGTTTTCCTTTTTGGTACAGCCATGGTTTTACCTATATTTAAAATCTATAGACCCATTTAGCATAATATTGACATCCAAATCAAAACAAAAATCTTTAAATTTTCTTAGATATTCTGCCAATTTGTGCATTTTTTCCTCTTCTGTTTTACCTTTTGTAAAAAAATATTTTTTTAATAGATCTGTGTTTCTACTAAACAATATTTTTTCCTTATCTAAGTTTATTAAAATATCATAAAAAGTTTTATTTAAACTTTTCATCTTTTTATTAACAAAAACATCTCCATATCCTAATTCTCTTATATTGTATTCTATATTTAGAAAAATATTGTCAAAAGTTTCCTGTGATTTTTTTTGATATTTACTACCTTTTGCTATTTTGAGTATAATAGCTAGATGAAAAAAAATTAATAATATCCTTGTCTCAAAATCATCGGAAAGTTTAATGTTATCATAAAAGAATTTATCTCGTGATAATCCTATTAATCTGTTATAAAGTTGATTGTTATGTTTTTTATAAAAAGCAAACATTTCTATTTTTTAATTATATTACTATTTTTATCCGTTTTTTTATCGAATTGTCAAAGAAACAAGGTAATAAAAAGTCACGGTATTATGTATCTTGAAAATAGACAGGATTTACTAGAAGTAAACGTTAGTAATAAAAATGATGTTATTGAGAAGCTTGGTCAACCACATTCAAAATCTATAAAAGAAGAAAACACATGGATCTATATTGAGAGAACAAAAACCAAGGACAAAATATATACTTTAGGTAGAAGTGTTTTAATTAACAATAACGTATTGGTGGTAAAATTTAATAACTATGGTGTTTTAGAAGAAAAGCTATTTTATGATAAAAAAAATATGAAAGACTACAAATTCACTAAAGCTGAGACTGATAATGAAGTAACAAGGGGGAGTTTTGTTCAATCTTTTTTACAAAGTTTAAGACAAAAAATGAGAACAAACGCTCCTAAAAAATAATTGTTAACCAACTATTTATACTTATTTATATTTTCTTTATAAAAATTGTCGAACGTTCCATTTAATATTGATTTTCGGATTTCTTTCATAAATTCTTGATAAAAATTTACATTATGAAGAGATATAATCATTGATGCTAAAATTTCATTGGTATTTGTAAGATGATTTAAATAACTTTTTGAATATTTGTTTAAATTTCTAACATGCGTATTTTTATCTAGAGTCGTTACATCTTTTTTAAATTTAGAGTTTCTCAGATTAATTTTTCCTTCCCAAGTAAAAGCTAAGCCCGTTCTTCCTGATCTGGTAGGCATTACGCAATCAAACATGTCTATACCGGATTTAACAGCACCTAGTATGTCTGAAGGAGTTCCAACACCCATCAAATATCTAGGTTTATCTTCCGGCATTTTATTTGTTATAAAATCTAGTATTTTAAACATATCTTTTTGTTTTTCTCCTACTGCCAAACCTCCTAATGCATATCCATCAAAATTTATTTCCAATAATTTTTCTAAACTTTCAATTCTTAAATCCTCAAACAAGCCTCCCTGAACTATACCAAAAAGGGCTTTTTGGTTTGCATTATTAAATTCTATTTTTGATCGTTTTGCCCAATCAGTTGAAATATCAATTGCGTTTGAAATTATTTTTTTATCATTAGTTAATTTTGGACACTCATCTAAAACCATAAGAATATCAGAATTAATTATTTTTTGAATCTGTATACTTTTTTCTGGGCTTAAAACTATTTTTTTTCCATCAATATGTGATGAAAAAATTGCACCTTTTGTTTTATCAATTTTTCTAAATTTAGATAAAGACATGATTTGGAAACCACCTGAGTCCGTCAAAATTGGCTTGGTCCAATTCATAAATTTATGTAATCCACCAATATTTCTTAATATCTCCAAACCCGGTCTTAAATAAAGGTGATAAGTATTTCCAAGAATAATTTGGGTATTAGTTTTTAAAATATCATCAACAAATATACTTTTAACTGTACCTTGAGTTCCTACCGGCATAAATGCAGGCGTATCTATTATGCCGCGAGATGTTTGTATTTTTCCTAATCGAGCTTGATTATTTTTTTTAATTAATTCAAAAAAACTTTTTTTTGAATTCATTGAATTATTTTGATTCAGAGAAGCTTATTATTTTATCTGGATTTTTTACAGATCCGTTTGGACCTTCCCCTATTTTGATTTTGTCAACAAACTCCATTCCTTTAATTACTTTTCCAAAAACAGTGTATTGTCCGTCCAAATGTGGTACGGCATCAAAACATATAAAAAATTGGCTGTTGGCACTATTCGGATCCATTGATCTTGCCATTGATAGAGTTCCTTTTTCATGTGGTAATTTACTAAATTCTGATTTTAAATCAGGTAAAGATGAACCTCCAGTTCCAACCAATTGAGAATTAAAGTTTTTTGAGTTTCCAAATTTTACATCTCCAGTTTGAGCCATAAACCCTTTTATAACTCTATGAAAAACTACGCCATCATATTCGTTATTTTTTGCAAGTGTTTTAATTCTTTTTACGTGATTTGGGGCAATATCAGGAAATAGTTCAATTTCTACATTTCCTGTCTCAAGCTTTAAAATCATTTTGTTTTCTGCAGATACCATGTTCATAAAAAATAAAAAAATAAAAATATTAACTAAAAAAACTTTTTTCACTAAAATTTAGATTTAATTGCTTTAATAACAGATTTTGTAGCAAATTTTTTTAAATCTCCCTTGAGTTTTCCTATTTCTTTTATAAATTTAGAAGAAATTATCTCGTTTTCAATATCCGACATTAAAAAAATAGTTTCTATATTTTTGTCAAGTTTTTTATTCATGCCTGCTAATTGAAACTCATATTCAAAATCAGAAACTGCCCGCAATCCTCTAATAATAATTGAGGCTTTATATTTTTTACAAATTTTTATGGTTAGATCGTTAAATGAAATAATTTTTATTTTGTTTTTATTTAAACGTAAATCATTAAATAATGATTTTTTTAATATCTCAATTCTTTCATCAATTGTGAATAAATAGTCTTTTTCAATATTATCGCTAGTGGCAACTATTAATTTATCTACAATTTTTAATGATTTTTTAATAACGTCTATATGACCAAAGGTTATTGGGTCGAAAGTTCCTGGATAAATAGCGGTCTTTGACATTATTCTATATTATCTTCTATCTTGATAGCCGATACAACTTTTTCTTCACCCGATAATTTAATAATTCTTACACCCTGAGTGTTTCTACCTGCTATTCTTATTTCTTTTACCTGGCATCTTATAACTCTGCCTTTGTCAGTAGAAAGTATTATTTCATCATCCTCTGAAACAACTAAGTTTGATGTGACATTTCCATTTCTTTTTGAGTTGACAATTCCAATAATCCCTTTTCCACCCCTATTAGTCACTCTAAAATCAAGAAGCTTGCTTCTTTTTCCGTAACCATTTTCTGTAATTGATAAAATATATTTATCAATACTTTGCTTTTTTGAACCATTTTTTTTAGAAAGAGAAGTTACGTTTTTTGCACTATCAATAACAGATAAAGACATAACACTGTCATTTTCTGGTAGATTTATTCCCCTTATACCTTTTGACGATCTTCCTTTAAACAATCTAAGTTTTTTTGACATAAATCTTATACATTTTCCAAATTTTGTTCCCAAAATTATATCTTGATCTTCCTTACATTTTTCAACGCCAATTATTTTATCATTTTCATCAAGTTTCATAGCTATTTTTCCACTTGCATTTACATTTAAAAAGTCAACTAAAGAATTTTTTCTAATCTTTCCCTTTGCTGTAGCAAAAACAACGTAGAGGTCTTTCCATTCAGTTTCGTTTTCTGGTAATAACAAAGTTGAGGTAATAGACTGATTGTTTTTAAGAGGAAGTAAATTAAATAATGATTTTCCTTTAGAAGAAAGACTGCCTTTAGGTATCTTCCAAGCTTTTAATTTATAAGCAAGTCCTTGTGATGAAAAAAATAAAACTTGACTATGTGAATTCCCGGATAATATTCTTACAACAAAATCTTCTTCTCTAGTTGTAATACCTGTTTTACCTTTGCCCCCTCTTTTTTGAGTTTTAACAGAAGAAAGAGATCCCCTTTTAATATATCCCTGGTTTGTAATATTTATAACAACGGCTTCCTTTTGTATTGTTTCTTCAATGTTATAATTTAAAACTGTATCAATTATTTTTGTTCTTCTTTTAACAGAAAATTTTGACTTAATATCCTCAAGTTCTTTTATGATTAAATTAAATAGTTCTTTTTTAGATCTAAGAAGCTTATTAAAATAAATTATTAGATCAGATAATTTTTTAATTTCAGTTTCGATCTCATTAATTCCAAAAGCAGTTAGTTTTTGAAGTCTTAATTCAAGTATTGAGTCTACTTGTAATTCGCTTAGTTGATACTTTGAAATACTTTGTTTTTTTTCAATCATTTTAACTAATTTAGAGCTTTTTCGTATAGGCCATTTCTTGTTTAATAAATTTTTCTTTGCACTGTCAGCGTCCTTGGACCCCTTGATAATTTTTATTATTGAGTCAATGTTTTCAACTGCAGTAGCTATACCGATCAGAACATGGGCTCTTTCCTCAGTTTTTTTTAAGTCGTGCTTAATTCTTCTTAAAACTGTTTCTTCTCTAAAAGATACAAATTCAGAAATAAATTCTTTTAAATTTAATATTTTTGGTTTGCCTTCAACAATTGCTAATGTATTAAAACCAAATGAAGACTCTACACTTGTTAATTTGTAAAGCTGCCTTCTAATCGTTTCAGGTTCTACTCCACGTCTTAAATCTATTACAACCCTTATTCCATCTCTATTGGATTCATCTCTAATATCGCTGACACCTTCAATTTTTTTATGTCTGGATAGATCCGCTATCTTTTCATTTAAAGTGGATTTATTGACTTGATATGGAATAGATTTAATAACCAGTCTAGATTTTCCGTTTTTCAAACTTTCTTCTCCAATTTCTCCTCTAATTTTAAATGATCCTCTTCCTTTGTTATAACCTTGTTTAAGTATGTCTTTTCCAATAATTATTCCTCCTGTTGGAAAATCGGGACCAGGTATAAATTTCATTAGCTGTGATATTGTAATGTCATTATTTTTGATGAAACCAATAGTTCCATCGATTATTTCACCCAAATTATGCGGAGGTATACTTGTTGCCATACCAACTGCAATTCCTCCAGCTCCATTTACAAGAAGATTTGGAAATTGAGAAGGTAAAACAGTTGGTTCTCTTTCTGTTTCGTCATAATTATTTCTATAATCAATAGTATTTTTTTCTAATCCCTCTGTTAAAAATTGTGATACTTTTGATAATTTTGTTTCTGTATATCTCATCGCCGCAGGAGGATCACCGTCTATAGAACCAAAATTCCCTTGTCCTTGAATTAACGGCAAACTCATGGAAAAATCTTGCACTAATCTTACCAAAGCATCGTAAACCGCCTGATCTCCGTGAGGATGGTATTTACCAATAACGTCACCAACAATTCTGGCTGATTTTCTAAATGGCTTGCTCCAATCATAGCCTCCTTTATACATTGCGTAGATAATTCTTCTATGCACAGGTTTTAATCCATCTCTTACATCTGGAAGAGCTCTACTAACAATTACACTCATCGCATAAGAAAGATATGAAGAACTCATTTCTTGATGAACAAAAATTGGTTTGTAATTAGAATCTTTTTTTACTTCTGACTTTTGCATTTATTTAGAATGGAATCTCATCATCAAGATCGGAGTTATCTTGTGACATTTGATCGTTTGGTAAAGAGCTTTTTTCTTGAGAGGCTTCATTTGAATTATTAGGGTTATTTTTTCCTCCTAACATTGTTAAAGATGAATTATATCCTTGAAGAACAACTTCTGTTGAATACTTGTCTTGTCCAGATTTTTCGTCTTTCCATTTTCTTGTACTTAATTGTCCTTCGAGATAAACGTTGGCTCCTTTTTTTAAATATTGTTGTACTATGTTTACCAGTCCCTCATTAAAAATTACAACTCTATGCCATTCTGTTTTTTCTTTTCTTTCACCTGTGGATTTATCTTTCCAGCTTTGACTGGTAGCAACACTTAGTCTTGCGACATTTTTTCCATTAACCATCTGCTTGATTTCAGGATCTGCACCTAGTCTTCCTATTAATTGTACTTTATTTAAACTTCCTGACATAATTCTTGGGTTTATTGTTAGTGAATAAAAGATAATATAGCATATTTATAGAACAAATATAAGGTCAATCTGTTTAGGTTGTTAAAAAAGATGTTGAAAAAGATATTGATTAAAGGGGCTAAAGAACACAACTTAAAAAATATTTCTTTAGAAATTCCAAAAGAGAAAATTGTCGTAATCACGGGCCTATCTGGCTCTGGAAAATCATCTCTGGCGTTTGATACGCTTTACGCCGAGGGTCAAAGAAGGTATGTGGAAAGCCTTTCTGCATATGCAAGACAGTTTTTAGATAAAATGAAAAAACCAAACGTTGATTTAATTGAAGGATTAAGTCCTGCTATAGCAATTGAGCAAAAAAATGCTCCAAAAAACCCAAGGTCTACTGTAGCTACTGTTACTGAAATTTACGATTACATGAGAGTGTTATTTGCAAGAATAGGCATCCCCTATTCTCCATTTACGGGCAAACCCATTGTTTCTCAATCGGTTAGTGAAATGGTCGACAAAGTCAAAGCTTTACCAAAAAACTGTACCATTTTTTTACTTGCTCCGGTAGTTAGAGGAAGAAAAGGTGAATATAAAAAAGATATATTAAACTACAAAAAGAGAGGATTTCAAAAAATTAAAGTTGATGGAAAATATTATGATATTAATGATTTTCCTGATTTAAACAAAAAAATAAAACATGACATTTCTATAGTTGTTGACAGAATAGTTTTAAACTCAAATTTAGGGAATAGATTAGCTGATAGTATTGAAACCGCATTAAATCTTTCAAATGGACTATTAATAACCGAGTATGAGAATGAAACTCTACCAAAAAAGTTTAGAAAGAAAGAAAGCATACTATTTTCTTCAAAGTTTTCATGTCCTGAAAGTGGTTTTACTATAGAAGAAATAGAGCCAAGATTGTTTTCCTTTAATAGTCCCTTTGGAGCCTGTGAAGAATGCGAGGGTATTGGACACAATCTTAATGTTGATCCAAATTTAGTGATCCCTGATAGAAACAAAAGTATTGAGGATGGAGCAGTTGATCCTTGGTCAAAATCAACAACTTTGTATTACGCTCAAACATTAGCATCAATTGCAAAACATTATAAATTTTCTCTAGATACGAAATGGAAGAGATTACCCAAAAAATATCAGGACATAATTCTTTATGGTTCAGATGAGGAGGAAATCAAGTTTTATTATGATGATGGTCACGAAAAATATGACACCAAAAAAGCTTTTGAAGGAGTGATAAATAATCTTGAAAGACGATATTTAGAAACAGACAGCGAGTGGATGAGAGAAACGATAGCTGAATATCAAAGTGAAAGTAACTGCGAAAAATGCAAAGGTTTAAGGTTAAAAGATGAGGCGTTATGTGTAAAAATTAACAAATTAAATATAAGTCAAATCACTCAATTTTCTATAGATGAATCTCAAAAATGGTTTTCAAATCTTGAAAACATTTTAACATTAAGAGAAAAAAAAATTGCTCAACATATATTAAAAGAAATAAATGAAAGATTAAATTTTTTATTAAATGTAGGTTTAAATTACTTAACTCTGTCTAGAGAATCTGGAACTCTTTCTGGCGGAGAATCTCAAAGAATAAGGTTGGCATCACAAATAGGATCAGGTTTGACAGGTGTTCTTTATGTATTGGATGAACCATCAATTGGTCTTCATCAAAGAGATAATAAAAAATTAATCGCTGCTTTAAAAAAATTAAGAGATTTAGGAAATACAGTAATTGTTGTTGAACATGACACAGAAACAATGGAAAGTGCTGATCATATAATTGATCTTGGTCCTGAGGCCGGTCTAAATGGAGGAAAGATAACAGCCGAAGGGAATTTAAAAAAAATTATAGAAACAGAAGAAAGCATAACTGGTAATTATCTTTCAGGAAAAAAATTCATTTCATTACCTAGAAAAAGAAGAACGGCAAAAAATGGAAGATTTTTAGAAATTTTAGGTGCAACTGGAAACAATCTACAAAATGCTGATCTTAAGATTCCAATAGGAACATTCACATGTGTTACTGGGGTATCTGGTAGTGGAAAGTCTACTTTAGTTTTACAAACATTGTTTAACGCACTCAATCTAACTTTGAATAAAAATAAATCAAGAAAGTTGCCCAAGCCTTTTAAAAATTATAAAGGTTCTGAATTAATTGATAAAGTTATTGATATAGATCAATCTCCAATAGGAAGAACACCGAGGTCTAACCCAGCAACATATACAGGAGCCTTTGGACCTATTAGAGATTGGTTTACAAATCTTCCTGAATCTAAAACAAGAGGTTACAAACCTGGAAGATATTCTTTCAATGTAAAAGGTGGAAGATGTGAAACATGTGAGGGTGATGGGGTCATAACTTATGAAATGCATTTCTTGCCTGATGTATATATACCATGCGATTCATGTAAAGGCTCTAGATACAATAGAGAAACTCTAGAGATTAAATTTAAAAATAAAAATATTGCAGATGTTTTAGATATGACTGTTGATGAAGGATGTGAATTTTTTCAAAATATTCCAGCTGTATACTCAAAACTTTTAACACTCAAACATGTAGGGTTGGGTTATATAAAAATAGGACAACAGGCAACAACATTGTCTGGTGGTGAAGCTCAAAGAATAAAATTAGCTAAAGAACTCTCTAAAAGATCAACCGGTAGAACTCTTTATATCTTGGACGAGCCTACAACGGGACTTCATACTCATGATATCAAAAAATTATTGGAAATATTACAAGCATTTGTAAATACAGGAAATACTGTGATTGTAATCGAGCATAATTTAGATGTAATTAAAACTGCTGATTGGATTGTTGATATGGGGCCAGAAGGTGGTGCTGAAGGTGGAAAAATTATTGCTGAAGGATCTCCCGAGAAAGTTGCAGAAATTGACAATAGCTATACAGGTAAATTTCTTAAAAATTTAATAAATAACAGAATGAAAAAGACTGCATAAAAAAGTTCTTTGTGTTATGATTTAATCATGTTTAACATATTACAGTCCCTATCTAAAACAGTTCACCTATCACTAGGTCTTGCTATTTTATTATTTGTAGGATTATTTTTTGCTGGTGGCGACTGGGCTTTCGACAGAATGTTTTGGAGTTGGTTATTTAGGTACTTTCATGTTGTAGCAGGAATAATGTGGATCGGACTTCTCTGGTATGTAAACTTTGTTCAAATACCAAGTATGCCAAAAATTGCTGATGAGCAAAAACCCGCAATTACTAAAGTAATAGCACCAGCTGTCCTTTTTTGGTTTAGATGGGCAGCACTTGCAACAATTGTTACAGGTTTAATTGTTGCTACACTTAATGGATATGTTCATGATGCTATGGTGTTAGGTATTGGTAGTGGTGGTGGAAAAAATACAGCTATAGGAATTGGTATGTGGTTAGGTTTAATTATGGCCTTTAATGTTTGGTTTATTATTTGGCCAAATCAAAAAAAATTTCTTGGTATAGTCGAGTGTTCTCCAGAAGAAAAGCCGGTAGCTTTAAAAAAATCTTTAATAGCATCTAGAATAAATACTTTATTTTCATTACCAATGCTATTGTCAATGGTAGTTGCTCAAAATCTTTACTAAATTAATTATCTTCTTTTTCTTTTGCTATAGATTTATAGCTGACATTTAAATATTTTAGTATTGGTGCTGCTACAAAAATTGAGGAATAAGTTCCTATTACAACACCGATAATCATAGCAAAAGAAAACCCTTTAAGAATTTCTCCTCCTAGAACAAAAATAGATATTAGCGCCAAAAGAGTGGTTCCTGATGTTATTATAGTTCTGGATAAAGTTTCGTTTATTGAAGTATTTGCTATTTCTTCAATTTTTGATTTTGAAAATTTAGAAAGATTCTCTCTTATACGATCGTAAATAACTACAGTATCATTCATTGAATATCCAACAATGGTAAGAACTGCAGCAACAATAGATAAATTAACTTCTAAAGATAAAAGTGAGAAAATTCCAACAGTAATCAAAACATCATGAAAAATTGCAGCGATAGACCCCAAACTAAATTGCCATTCAAATCTAACCCAAATATAAAATAGCATTGCTCCTAATGCCAAAGATATAGCTAGAAGACCTGAGCTCAAAAGTTCAGCACTTACTTTTGGACCAACATTTTCTATCCTTCTGAAATTTACATCTGAGCTGAGTTTATTTTTTACATTTTCTTTAATTTTTTTGATATTAATTTCATTGTCAAATTTTTTCTTTTCAAATTTAACAAGGTAATCACCCTTTTTTCCGAATTCTTTAACATTTAAATCTCCTAAATTCATATTAGAAAATGAAGAACGAACATCACTTATTTTTATGTTTTCTGAATCAACTCTTAATTCAATTAAAGTTCCACCTTTAAAATCTATACCAAAATTTAAGCCTTTAAAAAAAATCAATGCCAAACTCGCAAGCACTAAGAAAAAAGAAAGAATGTTTGCTGTTTTAAATTTTGATATAAAATTATATTTATAAATTTTGTTCATACTAAAAGCTTTTTTTCTTTGTTTCTAAAAACAACTATTGAAGTTAAATGTCTCGAGATAAAGTAAGCTGAAAATAATGTGGTAATCAATCCTATTGATAGAGTAACGGCAAATCCTTTTACAGGTCCAGACCCAAATATAAATAATATTATGGATGCAATTAATGTGGTTATGTTTGCGTCTAAAATGGTTACAATAGATCTCTTAAATCCTAAATCAAAAGCTTGTATATTATTTGAGCTTTCTTTGTAAATCTCTTCCTTAATTCTTTCAAATATTAAAACATTTGCATCAACCGCCATCCCTACAGTTAAAATAATTCCTGCGATTCCAGGAAGTGTCAGTGTTGCTTCCAATATCGTAAGAAAACCAAGTAACATTAATAAATTAGATATTAGAGCTACATTCGCAATTATTCCAAAAAGTCTGTATTTAAATATCATAAAAAGTATAACCAGGATAAAACCCACAAATAATGAAACAACACCAGCTTCAATTGAGTCCTGTCCTAAATCAGGACCAACTGTTCTTTCTTCTACTATTGATAATGGTGCTGGTAATGAACCAGATCTTAACAATAAAGCTAAATCTGTAGCAGACTGAAAAGTAAAATTACCTGAAATAGTTCCTTGTCCTCCCGTAATAGAATCTTGAATAACTGGAGCGCTTATTGCTTGATTATCCAAAATAATAGCAAGTCTTTTACCAATATTTCTGCTCGTAGCTTGACCAAATCTTTGTGAACCTGATCTGTTCAGAGTAAAAGCAACAATAGGTTCTTGATTTAAATTGTCAAATCTAGGTTTAGCATCAATTAGGCTTTCTCCCGATATTATAACTCTTTTGCTTACTGTTATCTCTTCTCCGGTATCTTTAAGAATAAAAATATCATTTCCAAATTCACTTTTGTCACTTGTAACCATTCTAAAAGCAAGTTGTGCTGTTTTACCTAATAATTCTTTAATTCTTTCCGGATCTTTAACACCAGGTAATTCAACTAATATTCGATTACTACCTCTTCTTAATATAGAAGCTTCCTTAGTTCCAGTTTCGTCAATTCTCTTTCTCACTATTTCAATTGATTGATCAACAGCAGAAGTATTTAAATTAATGATTCCGTTTTTTGATAAATTTATTAAGACTTTATTATTTGTAAATTTGAAATCTAATTCAAACGATCTGTATTGATCTAAAAATATATTTATTTCATTGTTCTTTTTGTCGGTAAAAAATTCTTCAAAACTTTTTTTATCATCTTGAGAAATTTCAAAATTTATTTCTTTTTCATTAATTTTAAATTCTTTATAATTGATTTTATTTTCAATTAATTTTTTCTTTAATGGTATAACTTTAGATTGTAGATGTCTTTTTTGTAAAGGAGAGCTGTCAACTTCTAAAAGTAAATATGATCCTCCTTGTAAATCAAGACCAAGATTAATCTTTTTTTTAAAAAAGTATTCTTCAGATTGAAAAAAATTTAATACACAAAAAGCACTTACTATAAAAAAAGTTAAGTATATGAATATGATTTTTATCTTTGAAAAATTTAACACAAAAAGATTATTTTTTTGTTTCTTTTTTTAGATGACTTTGAATAGTATTTTTAATTACCTGAACTTTAACGCCATCAGAAATATTTAGTTCGATTCTATCATCTTCAAGTACTCTATCTACCGTACCTATAATCCCACCAGAAGTAATAACTTCATCTCCTCGCTTAAGATTTTGAGTCATTAACTTATGCTCTTTAACTCTTTTTTGCTGTGGTCTTATTAAAAAGAAATAAAAAATAACAAAGATTAATATTAATGGAATAAATTGTGCAAATCCTGATCCGCTCATAATGTACGAATAAATATATTAATAATTTTATTTAAACAACTAAATTTTGAATATAAAGGTTAAATTTTCTCCAAATTATTCATGTAGGGTCTAAGTACTTCTGGTATTACTACACTTCCGTCTAAATTTTGATAATTTTCCATAATAGCAATTAAAGTTCTTCCTACTGCCAAACCAGAACCATTTAAGGTTCCAAGAAAATCTGATTGTTTATCATTTTTATATTTGCCCTTCATTCTTCTAGCTTGAAATTGCCCACAAGATGAACAGCTCGATATTTCTCTATATTTATTTTCTGAAGGAATCCAAACTTCAAGGTCGATAGTTTTTTCAGCACTAAACCCCATATCTCCAGTTGAGAGTATAACGCTTCTATAAGGAAGTTTTAATTCTTTTAAGATATGTTCAGCGCATGTTATCATTCTTTTTAATTCATCTGCGCATTTTTTTGGTTCAACAATGCTAACTAATTCCACTTTATAAAATTGGTGTTGTCTAAGCATTCCCTTTGTATCTTTTCCATAACTCCCAGCTTCTTTTCTAAAACAGGCAGTTGATGCAACTAGTCTAAGTGGTAATTCATCTGTGTTTAAAGATTTGTCTCTAACCATATTTGTTAAAATTACTTCAGCGGTAGGGATTAAAAATTTTCTTGTTTTTTCTTCATTTAACTTTATTTCAAACTGATCGGTTTCAAATTTTGGAAGTTGACCTGTTCCAAACATGGTTTCTTCTGTAACTAGAAGCGGTGGGGATATTTCTTGGTAACCGAATTTTTTTGTATGAATATCCAACATAAAATCAGATATAGCTCTTTCTAATCTAGCTAAATTTCCTTTTAAAAAAACAAATCTCGAACCTGATGTTTTTGTTGCAGTTTCAAAATCCATCAAATTCATTTTTTTTCCTATTTCATAATGAGATTTAGGTTGAAATTTAAATGTAGGTAAATCACCTACTTTGTTTAATTCTTTGTTAAATTTATCATCCTTTCCGACCGGAACATCATCTAGGGCTATATTTGGTAAAAAGTTTAAGATTTCGTTTATTTTTTTTCTTAGACTTTCTTGAGATTCTTCTAAAGATTTTATTTCTTTTGATATTTTTTTTGATTTTGCAAATTGAGCTTCATCTTTTTTTTTTGAAATACTTTTTCTTTCTTGTTCATATTTTTCTTTTTTTTGTATTGTCTCTCTATTTTTTTTATCTAAATCTAATAAGTCTTTAAAGTTCACTTTTAGATTTCTTTCCTCAAGTTTTTTTTTATAAAAATCAGGATT
>NHFZ02000013.1 GCA_002171275.2 Pelagibacteraceae bacterium TMED124 | reverse complement strand
CAGATATAATAAAAAGATGCTTCCTTAGCTCAGCTGGATAGAGCAACTGCCTTCTAAGCAGTGGGCCGCAGGTTCGAATCCTGCAGGAAGCGTTGAAAATAATAATTTCAAAAATCGCCTTCCTTCATAACTATATTTGGAATACTTTTCTAAAAAATTATTCAACAATTATTTAAAAATAGGAAAATTTTCTTTTCTTATAGGTTTATTTCTTTTACCAAGTGCGATTTCAGTATCAATAATTTTCTTATTAACTTCATTGTTAATTAGTTTTCTTGATAATCTCAAAAAACAATTTGATGATAAGATAAATCTCATATTCTTAATAAGTTGCATCTTATTATTACTAAGTAGTATTTACAATTTCTTTGATAAAAGTTCAATTAATAATATTTCAAATAATTCGTACCTAACATTTGTAGGTTTATTAAATTGGATACCTCTAATATTTGCTTTTATCGGATTTCAAAAATATCTCATAGATATTAGAGATAGGAAAATGTGCATAGAAGTTTTAATTTTAGGATCAATACCTGTCCTTTTCTCTTGTTTTGGTCAACTTCTCTTAAATTGGTATGGACCAATGAAAACCCTCTTTGGTTTCATTACCTGGTATCAAAGACCTATAGAAGGAATTACAGGTATAACAGGATTATTTAATAATCCTAATTATTTAGCAGCTTGGTTAAATATTATTTGGCCGTTTTGTCTTGTTTTAATATTTTTCGATAAAAAAGATTTAATAAAAAATATCTTAAAAATAAGTTTAATATTTTCCATTTCTTTATTGATAATTTTAGCTTCTTCAAGAGCTGGATGGGTATGTTTATTGATTCCATTATTTTTTATTTATGGATCAAAAATTAAGATTTGGATTTATAGCTTTCTATCATTATTTTCCTTGATTGCTATAAATTTATACTTTCCTATCTTTGGCATGAGATTTCAAATTTTTATACAACAACTTATCCCTAGAGGGATTTGGATGAATTTTACAGATTTAGAATATGAAAATTTAGATATTTCAAGAATAGGAATTTGGAGATACGCTTTTAAATTTATCTCAGAGAGACCAATTTGGGGACATGGCTCGAGATCATTCACTTCTTTACTTTTAGATGATACTGGCTTTTGGAAGGGTCATTCTCATAATCTACCTCTTGAATTGATTGTTAATTACGGCTTACCAGCTGCTTTATTTATATTATTGCCAATTTCATACCTTTTATATAAATCTTTCTATAAACTATATTTTGAAAATTATGATTCTAATAAATTTGATGTTTTAGATAGAGCTTGGATTATCTCATTGACTTCATTGATTTTTATGCATTTGGTAGACATTCAATATTTTGATGGAAGAATAAGCATCGCTGGATGGGTACTTTTAGCAGGTATAAAAAATATTTTATTAAACGACGCAAACAAAAATACAAATCAAATTCTAAATTCATAAAAATGTATTCTGTAATAATCCCTTCATTAGGGAGAATAAAATTTCTTAATGAATTATTAGAAAGTATTTATCAGCAAACTTTTTTACCTGAAGAGATAATCATAATTTTAGAAAATACAAAAGAATGTAGAGATATTGAACAGTTAATAAATAAAAAATTTAATATAAGAGTTATCTTTACTGATAACTTAAAAACTCCTCAGAAAAGAAATCTAGGAACAAAAATTGCAAGTTCAGAATATATAATATTTTCTGATGATGATGATATTTGGGAAAATAATAAGGCGGAACTAACAATGAATTCATTAAAAAGTGTTCAAGTTGTTTGTCATGCACATTCAAAATTTAGTTTCGATGTAAAAAAGTTTAAATATAATTTAGGAAAAATAAAAAAACAAGTCTCTCTAATAACTTTAATTTATGGAGATAATATTTTTGGAGGTGGTTCAGGGATAGCTGCTAAGAAAGAAATATTTCTAACCATCCCTTTTAATGAAGATTTATATTCTGAAGATTATGATTGGTGGGTAAAAGTTCTTCTTGCAGATATTAAAGTTGAGTATATACCAGAGGCACTAGTTAGATATAGGATTCATGATAAGAACATGACTTCTAATTATAAAAAAATTTATTTTTATAATTTAAAACTTTTCAACAAAATTTTAAATAAATCATTTATACTCCTTCTAACATTTATTAATGGATATTTAAGAATAATTATTAAATTAATAATCAAACTATTATTAAAAAATATAATTTCATTAAAAAATTTTTTTTTGAAAGGTAAAAAATGATGATAATAAATTTTACAGTTTTAATGTGTACTTATAAAAAGGATGATCCTTTTTTATTAGAAAAAGCAGTAGATAGTGTATTCAATAATTCTATAAAGCCAAATTTCTTTATTCTCACAATAGACGGCCCCATCCCCCAAGAAACTCAACGAATAGTAAATAAACTAAGGGTTAAATATACCTTAGAAATTAATATTTTAAAAGAAAATTTAGGATTAGCAAGGGCTTTAAATTCTGCAATCCCTCTTGTGAAAACGGAATGGATTGCCAGAGCAGATAGTGATGATTTGAACTTTTCAAATAGATTCGAAAAGCAAATAAAATATGCAAAAAAAGGTTTTGATGTTATCGGAAGCAATATTTACGAGATTGATATTTATGAGACTATTCAATTACCAAGATTAAGAAAAATAATGCCTATTCATAATAAAGAAATTAAGAGGTTCGCTAGATTTAGAAACCCTATGAATCATATGACTACTTTTTATAGAGCAGATGCTGTGAAACTAGTTGGCGGTTATCCAAATATATACTTGAGAGAAGATTATGGTTTATGGGCAAAATTAATTTGCAATAATAATAAGTTCATAAACATTAATGAATGTCTAGTTTGTGTAAATGGAGGAAATCAACTTTATTTAAGAAGAAGAGGTTTCAGAAATGTATTAGGAGAAATGAAATTACAAGTTCATTTATTTAAAAATAATGTTCAACCTTTATATTTGGCTTTATTTTTATTCATTTTGAGATTTTCTCTACTATTGCTTCCAAAAAATATTATTAAAATTTTATATATTAAGATTCTAAGGAAATAAATTTAATTATTTTTTCTTAAAATTATAAAACATTCGAATTACAAAAAGCATTCATACCTAGTAATATTTTTTAATCCAATAACAGAAGATTTAACATTTTTCATCCAATAGTAAGGTATCGAAAAATTTTGTATATGACCAAGAATACCTGCCCATAAAGAAAAAGAACTATTTGAAGCTATTAAACCTTTATGATTAGACATTCTTTTAAAAACCTGTATAGGATCTCCCCCTCTATCAATAATTAATTTTTTATTCAAAGGTAAAAAAAGTTCTAAATTAATTAATTCAGGCGAATCAGAGAAAATTGTAATTGCATTAAAATCATTTTTTGATAATTGTCTTTTTGCTTCCCTTATTAAAAATTCCTCAAGAATAATACCATGCATCGAATGACCTTTATGAAGATAATCACCTCTTCGCAAATGTATGGCTAAATTTTTATTTTTTTCACCCGAAAGGTATGGTGAAAATTTATTTTTCATTAATTTAATAGAATTAATTTCTAAATTTGAATTATCAATTTTCTGAAAATATCCTGAATAAAGAAACATATTTGGAAAATAATTAATTGAAAAAGTCTTATCCCCTGGTAATCTATTAGATCTATTTCTAATAAAGATTTTTTCATGAATTCTTGAATAATAAAATAAGAAGTTTGAAAAAAGCGAAGAACTTATCTCAAACTCTTCAAATAAAGGCGGATAAAGATTATTTAAGATAAATGATCTATCTTTTCTTTTTGAAATTGAATAGTTATTTAAATTTATACAAACTTTATTTTTATATTTTAAAAAAATTTTATATGATTCATACAAGCAAAATATCTGGTTTCCTAAACCCCCTCTAAATATTACTTCATGCTTTTGCATCATGGATTAATTTTTAATCTTTATAATAACAAATCTAATAATATTTCCATTTGAAAATCTATTAATTATTTAAAATATAATTTTATTATTACATATCAAGTTCGAACAAATTTTACTTTTAATCAGTATCTTAATTTAAGATTAAATTAAAAATTTTATGTATAAATTTGCATTCACATATTTAGTAAGACAAGATAAAAAATCTTGGAATGATTTTAGTACTTCGTTATATTTACTGAACAAAAATATTTTATCTAAAATTGATTGCAAATTTAAAATATTAATTTTTTGTGAAGGAGAGCCTTCTAAAAAAGCCGTGAGTTTAATAAACGCATTATTAAAGAAAAGTATAAAAATAGTTTTAAGAAAGATCTCTTTACAAAATTATGTAAAAAGGAAATCTTCAGAAAAATATAAGAAGTATTTCCCGCATGTTTCTGATTGCACTAAAACTTTTTCAATAGGTTATCGAGATATGTGCAAATTTTTTGCTTTCGATATTTTTAAAGATAAAGAGCTTAAAGATTCAGAATATTTCATAAGATTAGATACTGACTCGTTTTTCTTGGATGTCAGAAAAAAGTTTATTTATAATCTTCAAAACATTAAAGCAGATTATGGATATATTTATACGACTATACAACTGGAAGATAAGAGTGTATCTTTGGGCTTTGGAAATTGCTTATACAATTTTTGCAAACAAAAAGAAATAAAAAATTATTTACCGAAAGATTATCTACATATTTGCCAAGAAGCTACATCAAATCCAAAATTGTTTTATACA
This sequence comes from Pelagibacteraceae bacterium TMED124, assembly GCA_002171275.2. Next base: position 31,621 of record NHFZ02000013.1, on the reverse strand, counting down.
AATTTCGAAGTAATCAATTTAAAATGGATAAAAAATAATTTACATACAGAATTACTAAAATATATAATTAAAGAAAAAGGAATATATAATTTCAGATGGGGTGATTCACTTATAAGATATTATTCAATTAAATTAATTGGAGCTGAGGCCATCCCTTTAAGGGGATGTTTATATGAGCATCAAAGCATTTTTGATTCACGCAATTTTATAAAAAGAATTTTTAGTAAAATATATTTTAAAATCAATAGTAAGTTGGATAGAGATCAATTTGAAATAAAAACTACAAAATTAGATAGATTTTTTCTGGATATAAAGAAATTATAAATTAATCATTTAGTATGTTATTTGCTTGATTAATATGAATGCTTTTATTATATGGATTTGAAAAAAACAAATTATCTAATGCTAAATGGGATAATAAAATAGAGTTGGATTTAACATTTATAGCCTTATAAATAATATCCCAAACCTTTTCATCAGAGTTTGAAAAAGGCTCATCAATAACAATAATATTAGAGTCTACTAATAATGATTTTAATATGAATAATCTTCTCATTTCTCCAGCACTAAATGTTTCAATCCTTCTAAAAGCTATTATATCTAATGACTTTTTATCATTAATTTCATCAAAAATAGAATCTGATAAATCTTTAAGTTCTTTTTCAAGATCTAATAAAGTATTTAAATTTATAAGAAATATATCAAAAAATTCTTTAACAGTTCCTCGAAATAAGGGCAATGGTATTAAAGAAATTGATATTTCTGAATTATAAAAATCTTGACATTTATTACTAGTGAATTTATCAAAAAACAATTGAGTTTGATTCTTTTGTAAAAGTTTACGAACAAAAGTAGTTTTGCCAGAGCCACTTGGGCCAAATATATTTAATATCATTTAAAGCACATTAATTTTTATACATTTTAGATAACTCTCGTACACAAGGGACTCCAAATTGTAGTTGTGTTATAAAGCAAAATGATCTTGTAAAACTTGGCACTAATCGTGATAAAACTATCAAACTTGTGGCAGAATTAGCTAAAGTTGTTTGAGTTATATTTGTTATTAAACATACAACGCAAATTAAAATAATAAGGAAAGAAGCAGATTCTGTAAATATTTGAGTCATATTTGATGCTACTGTTTGTTGGCTTAAAATTTGATTAAAAGGTAAATTAATCTTTGAAAAATAGTCGACTAATTTTTCAGGGTATTTTAAAGCTGAAAGCTCGATTGCTATTTCTGAAATATTATCTATTGTAATAAGTCTTTTCTCAGTATATTTCAAAATTTCTGATCCCAATCTTCTTAAATTCCTTGATACGAATTTTGAGAAAATAATCAAGATAATAAAAACTGGCAAATTTAATAATATTAATTTTATTCCAAATATATTTAATAAAATTATTAATCCTCCAAAAGCAAAAACTAATTCTGAAACTACCGAGAAAAAAGGTATATCAAAATTTATTGCGGCCAAATTAGAGGAATTAATAATTTTTTCTTTAAATAACTTCAAATTATTATTAGTATTAACATCCTGATTAATCCTACTCTGAATAAAACTATTAACTAAAAATTTTTCATCTATTGATTTTTTTGAAAAAATTTTCTTAAATGCATACTTTCTCAATAGAAATACAAATGTTGTTCTAATGAAGATAAGAGTAAAGCTAAGAATAATTAAAGGGAAAATATTACCAACAAATTTTTCTGAGGTAACTTTACTTAATATATTGGAGATAAAGAGAATAATAATAATATCAAAAAAACTTGCTAAAGAGTATGCAAAAATAGATTTCCTTATAGAATAAATCCTTTTAACAAAAATATTATCTCTAAAAAATAAAATGTTTTTGAGCATAATTTGATTTTAAAAACTCTTATTAAATTAAAAATAAAAAAGACGCTACTTCTTTTATGAATTTATTCATTATTCAAGAATAAAAGATTTATTAACTTTATAACATTTATTATCTCATAATATATGGATACAAATTTATCTTTTGAAAAACTTACAGATAGTTTTTAATCTTTAAATAATATTAATGTAATATAATTGAAAAATTAGCTAATTTAGATAGCTTATGAAATTAAGCATCCCTTGGATCGTAAGTAGAAGAAGGGTACTTTTTGCCATTTCTATAGATATGTTATTGAATATTTATTTTTATTCAGTTGGATATTTAGATAAATTCAGAACAACCCCAAACCCTATAGTTGCATTTTCTATTGGGATATTTTGGGTGATATCAAGTTACATACTAGGCAGATATATGGTTTGCAGAAATATTAATATTTTTGAAATTATTAAAAATCTTATAAAATCAACATTAATATTTGTTTTATGTAATTTAATTTTTTTATTTATAAATTTTTCTAATCAATTTATAATTTTTATAATAAATAATGAATATAGTATTTTTCAATTTCAAAGAGAGGAAACTTTACTCTTTTTAAGACTTACTTTTATAATTTCAATAATTAGCTGGTTAGTTCAATATCTTCTTAGCATTATTACAAATAAAATATATCACAACAAAAAATATTGGTTATTTTGTGGAACAAAAGATGGATTTATTAGTTTAAAAAAAGAGGTTGACATTAACAATAAAAAATTTAACCTCAAATTAAAAGATCTAGACCAGAATGAAAAAAATTTAGATATAAATGAACTAGAAGGAATAATAATTGGAGATAATGATAATAATAATTTAGATCAAATTTTCTTTTTTAAATCTAAAGGGTTAACTGTAATAAATTCTTTAAAGTGGTGCGAACTTATGCTGCATAGGATGCCTCCATATTTAATTATCAATAAGTATCAAATTATTGAAAATTTCAACCTCTTAGATAATTCTTATAAAATAAGAATAAAAAGAATAGGAGATATTTTCATAAGCCTATTACTAATATTATTAACATTACCAATATCATTTTTAATAAGTATATTTATTTATTTTGAAGATAGAGGACCAATATTATATTCCCAAGTAAGGACAGGATATAAAGGAGAAAAAATAAGAATTTATAAATTTAGAAGTATGATTAATAATGCTGAAAAATTTGGTGCACAATGGTCAAAGAAAGAAGATGAAAGGATTACCAAGGTTGGTAAAATAATTAGATCAACAAGACTTGATGAATTACCACAACTTTTTTCGGTAATTCAAGGGAAAATGAGCTTAATTGGACCAAGGCCAGAAAGACCAGAAATTGAAAGTAAATTATTGCAAACTATTCCTTACTATAAATATAGAAATATATTAAAGCCTGGGATAAGTGGTTGGGCTCAGGTTAATTACCCTTATGGTTCATGCATCGAAGATACTAAAAACAAATTAAGTTATGATATTTATTACATAAATCACATTTCCTTATTTTTAGATATGCTAATTCTGTTTAAAACAATGAAAACAGTTTTTACCGCAAAATTGAATAGGCAGATTAAATAAAAAAATAATAATAAAATTAAATTTTCTATGAAAAAATTTAAGAATCTTTTATTATTAAAGCAGTTAATTATTAGTTAGGATAATTTATATAAAGGTATATAATAAATCAGAAATTAATTCTAATAAAAGTTGAAAAATAATATTCAAATTAAGAAAGTAAAGAATATTTGTTGCATAGGTGCAGGTTACGTAGGAGGTCCAACCATGGCTGTGATAGCTGATAGGTGTCCAAATATTAGAGTTGAAGTGGTAGATATTGATAAAAACAGAATCAAACAGTGGAATGAAAAAAATATAAAAAATCTGCCGATATATGAACCTGGATTAGCTGAAATAGTAAAAAGATGTAGAGGAGTTAACTTACATTTTTCTAACTTAGTAAAAGAGAAAATTAATAATGCAGATATGATTTTTATTTCTGTAAATACTCCTACTAAAAAAAAGGGTTTAGGTGCAGGAAAAGCAAGTGATCTTAGATGGGTTGAAGAAAGTGCTCGTCAGGTAGCAAAATTTGCTAAAGGCCATACTATAGTAGTTGAAAAGAGCACATTACCAGTACGAACAGCAGAAGTTATACAAGGCATACTTACTTCTGCAGAATTAGACAATGATAAGGAAGAAATTAGTTTTAATGTTTTGTCTAATCCAGAATTTATGGCTGAAGGAACAGCTATTCAAGATTTAGAAAAACCTGACCGAGTTTTAATAGGTGGTGATAACTTAGAAGCAATGACAGCATTGCTTGAAATCTATGCTAGATGGGTTCCAAAAGAAAAAATTCTCTTTACAAATATTTGGAGTAGTGAGCTAGCAAAATTAACCGCAAATGCTTTCTTAGCGCAGAGGATTAGTTCTATAAATTCAATTGCTGCATTATGCGAGGCTACTGGAGCAGATGTTAGGGAAGTTTCAAGAGCGATTGGGACAGATAGTCGGATAGGATCAAAGTTTTTAGATTCTGGCCCAGGATTTGGAGGGAGTTGTTTCAAAAAAGATATCTTGAATCTTGTATATCTAGCTCAATATTTTGGTCTTAATGAAGTTGCAAATTTCTGGGAAAGTGTAGTTAACCTTAATAATTGGCATCAAAATAGAATATCTGAGTTAATTGTTAAGAAATTATCTGGTACCGTCTCAGGGAAAAAAATAGTTGTATTAGGATTTGCATTTAAAGCAAATACTAACGATACTAGGGAATCTGCCGCAATTCAAATATGTAAGGATTTAATAGAAGAAGGAGCGAAAATTTTGATACATGATCCAAAAGTCAATGAAATGCAGATAGAAAAAGATTTAAATATGAAAAAATATGAAAGAGTTCAAAATGAACAAGAACAGAAACTTTTTATTAATAAAGGATCTTGGAAATTTAGCGAACATCTTAATATTTTTGATGATGCTCATGGTGTTTTATTGCTAACTGAATGGGAAGAATATAAAAATATTGATTGGATAGAGGTATCAAACAAGATGGTACATCCAGGTTGGGTTTTTGATGCAAGATCTATTATTGAACCTGGCAAGATTAGAGCTACTAGGCTTAATTTATGGAGAATTGGTGATGGTACAGTTGTAACTGAAAATCAATCATAGTTTTAATTTCAAATAGAAATTTTTGAATTTCTATAATTTAAGGAATTTGATTAAATAATATTTAAACTTTCAACTATTTTTTTGAATTATTTAGTTGCCATCTCCAACCATCTTTACACATATCTTCAACAGTTTTCTTAGGCTTCCAATCTAAAGTTTTTAAAATCTTATTAGTATCTGATATTGATAAAGCAATATCTCCATCTCTTCTATCTGCAAATTCGTAATTTACTTTAATTTTGTTAACTTTTTCAAAAATGTTAATCAAATCTAATACACTTTTGGATTTACCTGTACCAACATTAAGTATTAGCTTAGAAGATGTACTTTCAAATAAATAGTCGAGTGCTTTTTTATGGGCAACTGACAAATCCATTATATGTATATAGTCTCTATGACAAGTGCCATCTTTTGTTGGCCAATCATTACCGTATATATATATTTTATCTCTTAGACCTGCAGCTACTTGACATATAAGGGGAAAAATATTTTGTGGATCACTATAGGAAGTTTCACCGATTAGACCTGAATTATGGGCTCCTATAGGATTAAAATATCTTAAGTATCCAACTTGCCACTTTTCAATTAAAGATTCAAAAAGGTTTTCCAGGATACGTTCAACAGTTAATTTTGTCTCTCCATAAGGATTTAAGGGATTTAAACTTGAATTCTCATTGAAAGGAATTTTGTTTGATTTCCCATAAACTGTTGCACTACTGCTAAATAAGATAGTTCTACACTGATTTTTATTCATAACTTTCAAAAGATTTATCGAACCATTGACATTGGTATCCCAGTAACTAAGAGGATTGTAAATAGATTCTTTTACTGCTTTTAACCCTGCACAATGTATTACACCATCAATAGGGTTTCCATTTTTAGAGGCTTCTTCAAAAACTTTATTTAAAAATATCTCATCTCTAATATCACCATCAAAAATATTTAGCCTGTTATGATCAAAATTAGCTTTTCTTTTAATTATTTTTTTTATAGAATCAAAAACTTTTTTTGAGCTATTTAGGAAATTGTCAATAATATAAATATTGTAATCTTCTTCCAACAAAGCCAAACAAATGTGACTACCTATAAAACCAGCACCGCCAGTAATTAATATATTTTTCATTTTTCAGAGATTTTTTCCATAACTTTTAATCCGATTTTATTCCTAAAAATAATCTTCATATTATTATCATAAATAGCCATAATAATCTTTATACCATTTAGCAAATTTATATAGTCCTTCTTCAATTGTGATATTTGGAGCAAAATTTATCCAATTTTTTAGACATGACGAATCAGCAAAAGTATTAACAACATCTCCTGGCTGAATGGGGTGAAACTCTTTTATAGCCTTTTTACCAAGATAATCCTCTAAAATTTCAATGAATTTTAAAAGCTTTACAGATTTACTATTACCAATATTTAAAATAATATGAGGAGCTTTTGAAGTTGCTGGGTCTGGGTCTTTGCTATTAAAAGAATTATTTGATCTCGCTTTTTTAAAAGAACATCTGAATATCGACTCAACCACATCATCAATATAAGTAAAATCCCTACTCATCTTTCCATGATTAAATATCTTTATAGGTTCAGAATTAAGTATTGATTTAGCAAAAAGCATTGGGGCCATATCTGGTCTACCTAAGGGTCCATATACAGTAAAGAATCTTAAACAAGTAGAAGGAATTCCATAAATATGGCTGTATGAATGAGCGATAACCTCATTAGATCTTTTTGTGGCAGCATACAAACTTACAGGATGATTAACAGGGTCACTTTCCCTATAAGGAAGCTTTGTATTTCCTCCATAAACTGAGCTACTTGAGGCATAAATGAAATTCTGAACAGAAAAAGACTTTACTAAATCTAGTAAATTTCCGAACCCAACTAAATTAGTTTTTATATAAGAATGCGGATCTTTTAGAGAATATCTTACTCCTGCTTGAGCTGCTAAATTAATTACTATTTCTGGTTTATGATTCTCAAAAACTTTACATAAAGATTCATGATCTTCAAGAGAAGTTTTATAAAAATTCCAGTTTATATTATTTAAAGATAAATCCTCTATTTCTTTTAATCTTTTTCTTTTTAAAGAAATATCATAATAGGAATTAATATTATCTATACCTATGACAATATCACCATTTAATATTAATCTTTTTGCTATTGCAGCTCCAATAAATCCTGCAGCCCCAGTAACTAAAACATTTCTTTTCATATTCCATATAATAATATTTTATACACTTTTTTTCTAAGTTTTTATTAGAATTGTATTGATAAAATTTTTCAAATATCTCCATAATAAAAACCATACAATATGTATTTTTTGTATAAAAAATGAATTTATCAAGAAGATTTTTAACATTAGTATTTATCGCAATCGCTATTAACACCTCATCTAACAAAGGGGTCTTAGCTGAAGAAAATAATAGTTATTTAATTACTTCTAATAGCCAATCACAAAGCGCAGATGGTAATTATGAAGCATCAGGCAATGTAATAATTAGTAACGAAACTAATTTCAAAGCAAGGTCAGATAAACTTTTTTATGAAAAAGATAAATCCAGAATTCATCTTAAAGGTAAAGTTAAGATAGAGAATTATGAATCTGGAAATATATTGGTTGAATATATGGAAAGTGATGAATTGATTTTATTTACAGATACAAGTAGTTTCCAAGTAAATTCAAAAAGAGGTAATAGAGTAATAACGAAGTTAAAGTTTTAATTTTAAACTCAAATTATAAGTTTACTTTAGACATATAATTGTTTATGATTCCAGCAAAATTGGGATGCATTTTTGAAATTTAATCAATTAACTTTTATTGCTCTTTTAATACTAAATTCTTTACAAATCAATTGTTTTGGACAAATAAACTTTCATAATTTAAATAAGTTAAATTCGATTTCTAAAAATACAAACCCAATAAAATCTCCATCTAACAATGCATCTGCACAGATAGAAATAAATAAATTTATTTCTCTATTAGTAACTAATATTGAAAATGTTTCTAATAACAATCAAAATCAATTAAATAATTTTCAAATAATCTCTGATACTCAATTTCGTAGTGAAGACAAATTTATTGCCGAAGGAAATGTGGTAATTCAAAATGGTAGCGCCATATTACTTGCAAGCAAATTTGAATACAATTATAAATCAAAGAAAATATCACTCTTTGGAAATATTAAATTTAATTCTGAGGAACAATTTTTTGAAGCCTCAGAGTTTAAGTTTGATTTCAAAAATAAAACTGGATTTATTAAAGATGTTTTTGGATCAGTTAATTTTGATTCTATAGAATCACTAAAATTATCAACAAATATAGATAATACAGTTAATGAAAACCTTTTTGAAGATACGAAAATAAAAAATGTAACACTTAATAGTACAAGTACTTTAGGCTTTGAAGAACTTGACCTTAAAGATGAAGGAACATTTTTTAAAAAAGTTACTTCCCAAAAATTTATATTAGATTTTAAGGAATCACAAGAATGGAGATTTAAAACTGATAGGATCGATATAAAAGATAATAAATGGTTTTCCGATGAATTAATATTAACTAATGACCCATTTAATAAACCTCAATTACTTATAAAGAATAAAGGATTCAGTTCAGTAAATTCTAATGGGGAAATTACTATAAAATCGAATTGGAGTACTATAGTTTTGGAAAATAAATTATTGATTCCAACAGGTCCTAGGAGCTATAAATTTGAGGAAGATAGTATTTTTAGATGGGGTGTTGGATATGACAATGATGCAAAAGATGGGTTTTTCATAACAAGGAATTTTGATACTAAATATTTTGGGAAGCAAAAGAAAGCAAGCTTAAATATAAAAAAAGAATTTTTACTTCAGAGAGCCTTAAAAGGCAAAACCGAGAGTTTTAGTAATAAAAACGAATCAGTTATTGCTGCTAAATCACAAAGAGATGCCAAATTTTTAGATTATTTTGGATTAGAAGGTAATTTGAAAACAAATCTAAATAAATTTAACTTTAATTCTGATTTTTCACTCAATTCTTTAGATCTAAGTAAATTTAAAAAAAGTTTTACTAATAAATCCGAAATTTCTACTATTTTAAATTCTAAAAATCAAATTAATTCAAAGAAAGAAACTAAATTATCATTGTTTGGTAACTACAGAGATAAAGTTTGGAATGGCTCCTTAGGTGAAAAAGAAATAATAAGTGCATATGGATTAAAAATTAATAAATCAAATATTTGGGTAAAAAATAATGTAATAAAATCTTCAACTATTGCTGCTAGCTATGGGGACTATCAGTCATCTGATAGGGTAAATCCATTAACAATTATTAATAGGGAAAGGTTAAATATTTTTTTAGATAGATCACATTCCTATCCAGTATGGAGGCCCGATAAAAGTTTCTTAATTGATAAAGAAAATATTTATAGTCCATTAGTAATACAACCTGGATTAAATTTTAATGCGCAAGCAAAAATTGATTTGTATAGGTATAACGACAACAACAAACAAGATTTATTTATCTTAAGGGCAGGGCCAGAGTTAATATTGGGAAACTTCAAGAAAAAAGTTCTTGACTTTACTAAGATTGGTATCTTCCAAAAAACAACATTAGCTAATGGTAAAAGTCCTTTCGGATTTGACCAATCAACTGATAATAATGCAATTGAATTTTATCTAAAACAGCAGTTGGTTGGGCCATTAACAATTGACTATAAAACAGAATACAACCTAGATGTAAATTCCCCTAATTATAAAAAATTTTTTAACACTAGATATGATTTAACTTGGAACAGGAGAGCTTATTCAGTTAGTATTTACTATAACGATGAAACAAATGCAGGTGGATTTAATTTTAAAATAAATAGTTTCAATTTCGATGGTTACGGAGAAAACTTTGATTAATAGAGAAAAATATAAATAAATAAAAAGTATTTATTTTTTTTAAATAGAAATTCTTAATTTATATTTAGTTAATATGTTTTTTTTTAATACAGACATATTGTAATCTTAGTGTTATAAAAATTTATTTCATGCATAAGGCCTTAATTACAGGAATAACTGGGCAAGATGGGAGTTATCTTGCAGAACTTCTGCTAGAAAAAAATTATGAGGTTCATGGTATAAAAAGAAGATCCAGCAGCTTTAATACTTCTAGAATTGATCACTTATATCGAGATCCACATGAAGATAATTCAAAATTCAAATTACATTATGGCGATCTAACAGACAGTACAAATCTGATAAAAATAATTCAGAAAGTAAAACCTGATGAAATTTATAATCTAGGGGCCCAAAGTCATGTAGCTGTAAGTTTTGAGACGCCAGAATATACAGCAAATAGTGATGCTCTTGGAACTTTAAGAATCCTAGAAGCAATCAAAATTTTAGGCTTAGAAAAAACAACTAAATTTTATCAAGCAAGCACAAGTGAATTGTATGGCTTAATAAAAGAATCCCCTCAAACAGAAAAAACCCCTTTTTACCCAAGAAGTCCTTATGCAGTAGCTAAACTCTATTCTTACTGGATAACCGTTAACTATAGAGAAGCTTATGGCATGTTCGCTTGTAATGGAATTTTATTTAATCATGAAAGTCCAAGAAGAGGTGAAACATTTGTCACCAGGAAAATAACTAGAGGACTTTCTAGGATAAATAATGGTTTGGATGAATGTTTATTTTTAGGTAATATTGATGCAAAAAGGGACTGGGGGCATGCACAAGATTATGTAGAAATGCAATGGAAAATGCTTCAATTAGATAAACCAGAAGATTTTGTGATTGCTACAGGTAGAATGGAAACTGTTAGAAGATTCTGCGAATTAACTTCTAATGCACTTGGATGGAACAAGAATGGGGGCAAATCAGGAATATTATGGGAGAATATTGGCATCAAAGAAATAGGAAGAAGAGCAGATACAGGTGAAATAGTAATAAGAATTGATCCAAGATATTATCGTCCTACAGAGGTAAACGAACTCTTAGGTGATGCTTCAAAAGCGAAAAGAATTCTTGGATGGGAACCTAAAATATCTCTTGAAAACTTGATCAAAGAAATGATTAAATCAGAAAAATAATTATGGACCCTAAAGATAGAATATTTATTGCAGGCAGTAATGGAATGGTTGGAAGTGCCTTGAAGAAACTTTTATTCCAAAAAGGATATGGAATTAAAAATTCAGAAGGAAAATTATTTTGTCCAACTAGAGAGGATTTAGATCTTTTAGATTATGAAGCAGTTAAATCATGGTTTAGTTTCCATAGGCCAGAAATTGTAATTATTGCTGCGGCAAGAGTGGGAGGAATTTTGGCTAATTCTTCAAAACCCTATGATTTTATATTTCAGAATCTTAGAATTCAAACAAATCTGATAGAAGCATGCAGACATTTCGGAATAAAAAAAATAATGTTTTTGGGCAGTAGTTGTATTTATCCACGATTGTGCGATCAACCAATTAAGGAGGAATATCTTCTTAAAGGTTACCTTGAGCCAACAAATCAATGGTATGCAATTGCAAAAATAGCAGGTATAAAACTTTGTGAATCATTAAAGTTACAGTATGGAATAGATACTATTTCACTGATGCCTTGCAACTTATATGGAGTTGGAGACAACTATAATCTACATTCAAGTCATGTAATCCCTGGATTAATACATAAGTTCCACACTGCAAAAATAAACAACCACAAAAAAGTTGTTTGTTGGGGCAGTGGTAATCCTCTAAGAGAATTTTTATATGTCGATGATTTAGCTGAAGCAAGTTTTTTTGTCTTAAAACAGTGGGGGACCTGTAAAGATAATTCAGAAATAAATAGTTTTTTTAAAAATACATCCTGGCTAAATGTTGGTAGTGGCATAGAAATTAGAATTAAAGAATTATCTTTTTTAATAGCCAAGTTGGTTAGATATGAAGGTAATATTGTTTGGGATACTAGTATTCCAGATGGTACTCCAAGAAAAATTTTAGATATAAGTAAAATAAAATCTTTGGGCTGGGAACCTAAAATAAAACTCGAGGAGGGATTAAAATTAGCAATAAACGATTTCAAGAAAGTATCTGCTACATTTTGAATTTTTACAATAATTTTATATGTCATAGATTTAAATTTTTTAAATTAAGGGAATTTTAAAAATTTAATAATGTATTAAAATAAGTTTATTTTGTAGAATGTTTTCTTATGTTCTATCGATTTAAAAAAACTTTTAGAAAAATTTTTTAAGCTTAATATGAAAATATTACATATATTCAAAAGATCACTATCTGATAATAAAGATACAAATTGATTAGGAAAGCAATATCTCGATAATGGCCATAATCTATTTCCACGCACACCCGATAAGATTATTGGGACCAAAGATTTATTTGATCCGGGTTTCATAAATTACTTATTTACTTATTAAATTCTTCTATTTTTGATTAACAATATTTCTATAATTATGACTATATGAAATATTGAACATCCTTTTTAGTTAAATATTATAATTTAAAATATATTGCCAAATAATAATAAATCTATATTAGTATGTTTAAAAAACAATTCATAAAATCTTAAAATACTACAAATAGGATATTCAAATTAATGATATCTGATAATTGGAAACTTTTTATTCAAAGAAAATCTAATTCAATAAAGACAACAAAAGTTGCCTGTATACTGGCTTACTATAATGGATCTGAATTTATAAAAGACCAACTTCAGTCAATTATTAATCAAAAGCAGGAAACCTTTGATTTAACTATTTTTATCTCTGATGATAATAGTCAGGAAAGTTTTCCTTCTCTAGAAAATTTGAATATTGATCAAAATATAGACCTTGAAATATTTTATAGAAAATCAAATTATAATTTAGGCTATGCTAAGAACTTTATTTCCTCTCTAAATTTAATAGGTTCTGAATATGATTATTATTGTTTCTCAGATCAAGATGATGTTTGGTTGTCTAATAAACTTGAAAAAGCAATTAGAAGTATAGAAAAACTCTCAACTAAAAAACCTGTTTTATATGGAGGTAGAACTACTTATTATGATGCAGAATGTTCAAGAAAACTTGGCTATTCTTTATTATTTAAAAAGAAACCTTCTTTCAGAAATGCGATTATTCAAAATATTTGTGGAGGAAATACTATGGTTTTCAATAATCATGCAAGAAATATCATAGTAAAATCCATAACAAATAATTTTGAAATTGTTTCTCATGATTGGTGGTGCTATCAGATCATTTCGGGATCGGGTGGAATTGTCTATTATGATAAATTACCATTTATAAAATACAGGCAACATGGGAATAATATATTAGGCGCTAATAATTTTCAAAGAGCTAAACTTTCCAGAATAATAAGTTTACTTGCAGGTAATTTTAGGATTTGGAATAATATTAATTTAGAAGCTCTCAATAAGAACAGAATTCTTTTGACCAAAGAGAATCAATTAATCTTAAGTAAGTTAAATGAATGTAGAAAACATTCTCTTTTGAGAAGGATTATAAGTTTTTATTCCCTTGGTATTCATAGGCAAACCAACTTTGGTAACTTAGCATTACTAATCGCAATTATTCTTAAAAGGCTTTAAATTTACACTCAATAAGATATTTGTTTAATAAAGTCATTTTTTTTTCCAAATAAATTTTTAAAACACAATATCTTATAAAATAAGACTATAAACTATTACTTTATTTTGTAATGACCAGAAACATTCTTGTAAATGGTGGAGCTGGATTTTTCTTAAGCCACAAATGTATAGAATTAGTGAATTCTGAATATAAGCCAATAATATTAGTCAATTTTTAATTGAGTTCTTATAAATCTATAAGGAGAATTGAAACAATCACACAACAAAAAATATAAAGTATAAATAGCAATATAAAAGATAAAAATCACTTATAAAATTAATAGAAACTTTAAATTGTGATGTAGTAATAAACTTTGCTGGATTTAAGTCGGTTAGAGAATCAGAAGAAAAAACATTAAAATATTTTTCAAATAATATTGCTTGAAGTATCAATCTTTTAGAAGCGTTGTCAAAAACTGGATTCAATAAATTAATTTTTAGTTCTTCAGCAACTGTCTATGGAATCCCAGAATTCATTCCGATTACTGAAATACATCCACTTATGCCAGAAAATGTTTATGTAAAACTAAATTAATGTTCGGGGATATTCTTAGAGATGTCGCTAATTCAAATTCAAATTAGAAGATATGCAACTTAGTATATTTCAATCCTATAGTTATTAACAAAAGTGGTCTAATTGGAGATAATTCAAAAATTATCCTTCATAATTTGATGCCATATTTAACTCAAGTTGCAATTGGTAGAAGGTCTCATTTAAATATTTTTGGAAATATTACAAAAAAGATGTGTTACAGGAATAAAAGACTATATACACTTTGTAGATTTAGATAAAGGCCATATAAAAGCTTTACAAAAAATAAATGAAATAGAATATGAATCAATTAAATTAGTTAACGGGACTAGGTTATTCAGTTCTTGATGTTATTAAATCTTTTAAAAACGCATGCGATAAAAAAATTAAATTTGAATTCAAAAATCGTAAAAAGGTGATGTTAATAAAAATTATGCTGATCCAACTAAAGCTAAAAATCTTCTAGGTTGGGAAGCAAAATTTAATATTACAGACATGTGTATGGATTCATGGATTTGGCAAAAAAATAATACTAAGGGTATTAACTAAAAACTAATTTTATTTGTAATTTTTAAATTTGAAAATCAAACAATTCCTAATATATAAATACAATTTAAAAAGTACTCTTGAATACTATTCAAAGTTAAAATAAAATGTGAGTTAAATATTAATTATTTCCTAATATTATAAAAATATTAATTGATGACTATTTTTATCACTGGTGGAGCAGGTTTTATTGGATCAAATTTCATTTTAGAATGGTTAAAATTAAATGATGAAAAAATTATCAACATTGATAATTTAACTTACTCAGGTAATTTATCTAATTTAGAATCAGTAACACAGAACAAGAATTATCATTTTGTTAGAGCAGATATTTGCGAATCTGTTAAGTTAAGCCAACTATTTGAGGAATATAACCCTAGAGCAATTATTCATTTTGCTGCTGAATCACATGTTGACAGATCCATAATTGGCCCATCAGAATTTATCCATACAAACATATTAGGGACTTTTAATTTACTTGAAGTAGTAAGAAAAATCTTCGAAACGGGAAGGCTTGATAAGGATTTTAGATTTATTCATATTTCTACTGACGAAGTTTATGGATCTTTAAGCGAAAATGAGAAGCCTTTTACCGAAAAAAATCAATATTGTCCAAACAGCCCATATAGCGCATCAAAAGCTTCATCCAATCATCTTGCAAGATCTTATTTTGAAACTTATAAAATCCCTACGATTATCACAAATTGCTCAAATAATTATGGTCCATACCAATTTCCAGAGAAGCTAATACCCCTAGTTATTAATAATGCTTTAGAAAGAAAAGAAATTCCAATTTATGGAGATGGCAAAAATATCAGAGATTGGCTTTATGTAAGAGATCATTGTTTAGCAATAATGAAAGTCCTTGAATTAGGAAATCCTGGAGAAACATATAATATTGGGGGCAATAATGAAATAAGAAATTTAGACCTTGTAGGACAAATCTGCGAAGAGCTAGATCAACTCTCTCCTATAGATAATTTTGGCGGATCAAAATATTTTGACCTTGTAAATTTTGTCCCTGATAGGCCAGGACATGATCGCAGATACGCTATTGACTCTTCAAAAATAAAAAATAATTTAAATTGGGAGCCCCTTGAGACTTTTAAAAGCGGTATGAAAAAAACAATAAGTTGGTATTTAGATAATTTGGAATGGATTGCAAATATTAGATCTGGCGAATATGAGAAGTGGATTTTTAAACAGTACAAATGAGAATTCTACTTCTTGGCTCAAAAGGACAACTTGGTTCTGAATTAAATATCTCATTACAGAATCTTGGTGAAATAGTAGATTCAGATCGTACGAAATTAAATTTAGAAAATCTTGATCAAATCTCTCCTTTTATAGAGAAAATAAAACCCTCAATTATCATAAATACTTCAGCATATACAAATGTCGAAGAAGCGCAAAATAGATCAGATATAGCTTCAATAGTGAATTATGAGGCGGTAGACATAATAGCTAAAGTTGCAAAAAAGTTAAATATTTTATTTATTCACTTTTCAACAGACTATGTTTTTGATGGAGCAAGTAATGAGCCTTATTCAGAAGATGATTTACCATGCCCATTAAATGTTTATGGGGAGACTAAGCTAAAGGGAGAAAAAGCGATCCAAAAGAGTGGTTGTATGTATTATATATTTAGAATTTCTTGGGTAATTGGGGTCAATGGTAATAATTTTGCAAAAAAAATTATTCAACTTGCAAAAGAGAGGGAGCATATAAAAGTAATCAATGACCAGAAAGGAGTACCTACTTCCCCGAGTTTAATAAGTGAAGTTTTAAACCATGTCATTAAATCTTATAAAACAAACACAAAATGGGGATTTGGTATCTATCACTTAACACCAAATGGTAAAGCATCATGGTATATAATTGCTAAATTTATTGTTAGTTTAATGAGAAATACAGAAAATAAAAGTTCTTATAAATTTAAAACTCTTGAACCAGTATTAACCTCGGAGTTTAAAACTAAAGCCCAAAGACCCCTTAATTCATTACTTAACCATTCGAAATTAGAAAAAGTCTTGGGATATAAACTAGATGATTGGGAAATATATTTTAAAAATGATGTTAAAAAAATTCTACAAAGTAATTTTGAATAATGGAAAGAAAAGGAATTATTCTTGCTGGTGGAAAAGGAACAAGGTTAGCTCCTCTAACCACATGTATTTCAAAACAATTACTTCCAGTATATGACAAGCCAATGATATATTATCCAATCTCTATTTTAATGTTGAGTGGCATTCGAGATATTCTTATTATTTCCACACCAAGAGATATTCCAAGTTTTAAAGCTTTACTTGGAGATGGGAAACAATGGGGCATTAATTTTGAATATGTAGTTCAGGATAACCCTGATGGCTTAGCTCAGGCATATATATTGGGAGAAAATTTTTTAAATGGTTCGCCCTCAATATTAATTTTGGGAGATAATATTTTTTATGGTCCATCTCTTAAAGAAAAACTTTTAAAAGCTAAAGAAAAAGAAGGAGCAACTATTTTTGCTTATAGAGTAAAGGACCCGGAAAGATATGGAGTCATAACTTTTAATAAAGAAGGCATGGTAACAGGCTTAGAAGAAAAACCTACAAAGCCTAAATCAAACTATTGTGTAACAGGAATGTATTTCTTCGATAAAAATGCTTGCGAATACGTAAAGAATATAAAACCTTCTAAGAGAGGAGAACTTGAAATAACAGATTTAAATAAAATTTATTTAGAAAAAGGAGAATTATCGGTTGAGATATTAAGCAGGGGTTACGCTTGGCTAGATACTGGTACTCATGAAACATTATTAGAAGCACAAGAATTTGTAAAAACTATAGAAAATAGACAAGGCTTGAGAATTTGTTGCCCGGAAGAAATAGCATATCGTAATAATTGGATAAATGAAGATCAATTAATAAAAATTGCAAAGCCATTTATTAAATCTAGTTATGGCGAATATCTTATCAAAGTACATAAAGATCCTCTTAATGAATTTTTATGAACGTAATTCAAACAAATCTTGATGGAGTTAAAATATTCGAGCCAAAGATTTTTGAAGATGAACGTGGATTCTTTTTTGAAAGTTTCAACAAAAAACTTTTTCAAGAAAGTATAAATTCAAATATAGAATTTGTTCAAGACAATCATTCTAGATCTGCCAAAGGGGTTCTTAGAGGACTACATTATCAAATTAAACCTTTCGAGCAAGGTAAGCTTGTTAGAGTGATGTTGGGTGAAATATTTGATGTAGCTGTAGATATTAGGCCAAATTCTAATAGTTTTGGTAAATGGGTTGGAGTATATTTAACCTCAAAAAACAGAAAGCAACTTTGGATTCCTCCTGGTTTCGCTCATGGGTTTCTTACTATTTCAAATTTTGCAGAAGTTGCCTATAAAACAACAAATTACTGGGATAAAGACTCTGAAAGAAGTATCAAATGGAACGACTCATCAATAAAAATTGAATGGCCTAATAAATCAATTGAATTGAATGAAATATTGTTAAGTGATAAAGATTCTGAAGCTTCTCTAATCTCAGAAATTAATTTAAAAGAGTTGTAAAAAAAATGTACATCCACATCCCAAGATCAATAGAATTTACAACTAGATTATCAGTAAATTTGATATGCTATTGTGATAAAACATGATTTACAATTTGCCAGAAATAATAAATATTTGCTTCACTTAAAAAATATTTATTATTATTTCAAAAATCAAAACTGGTCAGAATATAAAGACAAAACAATCTATTAAAATTTTTAAAAGAATAGGAGCTATTTAAAATGCTTTATGAAAATATCATTTCATTAATGTTTTACAAAATAAAAATTAGAATTAAAAAATTTTTGGCTTCAATAAATTATTTTATAATTTTTAAAAATAGATATAAAAATTTAGAAGAGAGAATAAATATAATTCATAAAAATCCTTTTACTTATAAAGAAATTGAACGAATTTGTATATTCGCTTGTTATGAAAAAATTCTATCTGAATCAGTTAAAGAATATATAAAATTTATCAATTCATCAAAATATAAACTAATATTTATAAATAATTTAGAAATTTCTTCATCTGAAAAAATTTTCCTAAAATCGCATACTCTAATTTCAATTGAAAGGGAAAATATAGGTAGAGATATTGGTGCATATAAAGATGGTTTCCTATATCTAAAAAAAGAAGAATTACTAAAACATATTAAGTTTCTTTGTTTCGCTAATAACTCTGTACAATTTATACCTGGTTCCTATGCTAATTCTTTAAAAAAAGAAATAGATATTTTTGAAAGGAGTAAAGATTTAGGAATGTTTACTCATAGATCTTTGGAAAGATATCATCATTATCAATCTTTTTTTTATATTATTAAAAGAGATGTTTTCTTAAATAAAAAGTATATAAAATACTGGGAAAATTTAAAATTAGTTAATGATAAATTGTATATGATTGAGAAGGGCGAAATAGATCTTTCTAAAAAATTTTATAACAAAATAAAAAACTATCGTTTACTTTATTCGTCTAATAATCTTTTAAACGAGATAGAAAAAATTATTAATGAAGGTAAAAAAAGTAAATTTTTTTATTATGATATAAGAAATTTACTACCAAATTTTAATAAATTTAAATACCAAAGATTTAAAAATAATTCGTTAAAAAAAATATATAAGGATGATTTTTATTTAAGTAAAAAATACAATTATAAACTAAAATATCTCAAATCCTTTATTGATAATAGCAATAGTACCCACTCGGCAGCAATTCTATATCCGTTTTTTTTAAAATGTCCATTTTTTAAAAAAGATCTTTTCAGAAATAATTTTTACTCAATATCAAAAGCTATTGCATTTTATGAAAATTGTCTTGAGGTTTCATTAAAATCCAAAGAATATTTTCTAAAGAATTTATTGATAAATGAATATAAGATTGAATTAAAAAAGAAAAGATAGAAAAAATAAAAATTAAAAATTATTCTAAAAACCCTATAACTTGGAAGTGTTAAGATACTCTAGTGATAATTTAAATAATGAACCAATAATTATATCAAGATGTCTTATAAAAGGAAAAAATTAATATTGAGCCTAAAAAACATTTCTTTAGAAATACCTATTATAAGTAAAACAGAAATTTCTTTAAAAAAATCTTTTCTCAAATCGGTTACTGGAGGTGGGGTAAAAACATCTAAATATAAAACTTCTGTAATAGCATTAAATTCTATTAATCTTAAAATATACGCTGGGGAAAGAGTTGCTCTAATAGGTCATAATGGTGCAGGTAAATCTTCATTTATAAAATTAATTTCTGGGATATATACTCAAACAAAAGGAACTTTCAAAAAAAAAGTTCATGTCTATCCAATGTTGCAAAGATCATTTATAGTTTCTAACTATTTAACAGGCTTAGATGCAGCTAAAGCTCATTATTTAGTAATGAATAATAATCTAAAGGGATTTAATAATTTTATTGAAGATATAGTAAGTTTTTCAGGCTTAGGAGATTTTATTGCTTTACCAATAAGGACATATAGTGAGGGGATGTCCTCTAGGTTAATGTTTTCATTATTGACTTATCACAAACATGAATGTTTAGCTTTAGATGAGGGCATTGGGACTGGAGATGCTTCATTTTATGAAAAAGCAGAAAAAAGACTTCAAAATTTTATTTCACAATCCGGCACTCTAATATTGGCAAGTCACTCAGATGCGTTATTAAACAAGTTCTGTTCAAGAGGCATCGTTTTTTCAAAAGGTTCTATTGTGTATGATGGTAATTTGGAAGATGCATTAGAATTTTATGATAAAGAACGTCATTAGCCCCATAAAGTATGCTTTAAGAACTCGAAGAGCATGGTGGTTTACAGCTACTGCAAGAACAAGAGCACGTTACTCCAGGACAATATTAGGTAGTCTTTGGCTTGGAATTTCAAACTTATTATTTGTCCTTATTTTAGGATTTGTTTATGGATTCGTTTTTAATGTAGAAAATTTTAAAGAATATTATATTTATTTAGGATTAGGATTTTCTGCATGGAATACAATTGGTGGATCTTTAAATAGTTCTCCAAATATTTTTGAAAACAATTCAGCTAATTTAATTAATTCAACTTTAAACCCAATTTTTTATGTTTTGGAAGAATGGGCATTTCAGATTCAAAATTTCTTTCAAGCATTTTTAATGGTAGTGGTATTTTTATCACTACTTGATTACAAAATATTCTTTAACTTTTTAATATGTTCCCCAATTCACTTTCTAAATATTTCTATTTTTATATTTTGGGCTCCTCTCATAATTTGCTTACTAGCTTCAAAATATTGTGATATTTATCAACTAATTCCAATCTTTACTCAACTTATATTTTTATTATCTCCAATTTTGTACCAAGAAAAGAATCTTGGATCTTTAAGTTTAGTAGCAGACTATAATCTTATATATAAAGTTTTAGCGTTGTTTAGAGATTCAATTATATTAGGAAATTTCTATTGGATGGAAGGACTTATCTTACTTTTAATAAATTTAATAATGACTATAATTTCAATTAATCTTCTTGAAAGCAAAAAAAATGAAATTATTTACTATTTATAAAGTTAATTAAAAGGTAAATTACATATTTTCTCTGAACTTTTTGTAAATAAATTTCTTGACTCTTTCCGCCATTTCTTTTTCATCAGGGAAAGTTTTTACAAAATCTAATCCGTTTTTAGAATATCTTTTCCTAGACTCTGGATTATCAATAAGCGTAGTAATACTTTTTGCAATCTCCTCTGGATCCGTCTCACTTAAAACTGCGATATTTTCCTTATCGCCATAATTATATCTAGAATAATCAGTCTTTAAATCAATCACAGGTAACCCGCAAGCCATCATTTCAAAGGGAACTAAGCTTGGATTAGTAGTAGAAAAAACAACACCAATAGTTGCTTCTCTATATAAATCTGCCAAATCTTTTATAGTAGGAAGTAAAGCATAATTATCAACCCATAACCCTTCAATATGTGCATCAGTTACATGGTTACTTCCAAAAAGTATAAATTTAATATCATCTCTTTCTTTTTGAATATGTCTTATTGCTTTCAATCCTAATTCAAAGCATCTTCTAGGCATTTCAGGTTTACAAAAGAATATAACAGAATTATTTTTTCGTTTAATAGATTTCTTTTTAAAGTAAACTTTATTATCTATAGGGAAAGTGAAATAATCACATTCCATTCCATATTTTTCGAATAGCACCTTTGAAGGTAATAATCCAGATGTAATTGCGTATAAATCTTTTTTATAAGTATTCTCAGCTAGTAAATAATTAGTACTTACTTCGTAGAACATATATTCCAAATCCTGAACAAAATAAATGATCTTTTTTTTGTCAATAAAATTCATTTCTAAAGCATATTGAACGGTAGTCCAGTGAGTAACAAAAACTTGATCATATTTAATACTTTTTACTTCATCTAATGAATTGTAGACTTCTGAATTAATTTTATAAAAATGATTTCTGATTGTATTTCTTAAAGATTGTGGTTTTATATGATCCGAATCTATTACCAAGATGTCAACCGTATTTCCTGATTTTTCCAACTGATAAATATTTCTAAAAATATTTCTGTGACCGCCTCCTCCAATAATAATGCCTGGTATGATCCATAACTGATTTATCTTTAAGTCTAAGCAGTAAGCTTTTATTAATGATTCTTTATTAATGTTATATACACCTAATGAATTTATTACATTATTAAAGGCACTCTTACCAACCTCATCTCTTTTGCTTTTAGATAATATCAATTCTTCAAAACAGTTATACCAATCTTCTTTAGTTGAGGCTAAAAATCCATTATCACCATGCTTGATTACTGCTTGATAAGAGCTTGTAGTGGAGGCTATTGTAGGAACATTACATAAAGCACTTTCAAAGTACTTTAAAGGACTTTTCCCTTCACAAAAAGGATCCCCAACTACTAAGGGAGCTATATTTATATCATAATTAGATATTGCCTCTTGCAATTCTTCATGATCAACTACATCATATTTTTTTATTCTTTTTGATAAAGAACTCCATTTTTCATCAAGTTTTAAATATCCATAAATAACAAAATTAACCTTTTCATATTTTTGCATTATTCGTATCAAAGCTTCTTCGCATTCTTTGAAATCAGCTCCATGAGTATTAGAACCACTCATATATATGATTTCTATATTTTCCCCTTTAGAAATTTTCTGATCTTTTACATATAAACTTCTTTTCAATTGTCGAGTATTAAAAGTATTAGGAATCACAAATGACTTAATACCTAATTCTTCTGCTTTTTCACATAAAAATCTTGTAGGAGCAACAAAAAAATCACATTCATTCAACATTCTTCTATATCTATGAACTCCTGAAATATAAAGTTTTTTATCCTGCTCACTTAATTGCTGATATCCCCATATTCCTTCAATAATTGAAGGGTCAAAAATATAATCATCTGCATCAAAAACTAATTTTATATTTAGAGATTTAATTTTTTTAAATGCTTTATCAGCTCGATTATCAATTGGGTAAGCACATCGATGTAGAACTATTGTTTTTAACAAAGTGGACTTATCTAGATTATCAACAAATTCAAAGAATTCGTTAAAGGGATAGGATTTAGTTGAAAATCCATTAGCTAAAAATGCATCAGATATATTAACTACTCTATATCTGTAAGATGCACCATAATTTTCTGTAAAAAAAACAATCTCGTACATTTTTTTCTTTTAATTATCTCATAGTTTAGATGTGCAATTATATATCATTTTTACAAAAATAATCTACTTTAATTGTTCTTTAATCTCAATTACTGACTTTTCAACGGCTTGATGCGAATTAAATACCTCCTTCCATCCAAGAGATCTTATTTTAGATGTATTGTATGAAAATTTTGGCACATCACCCACCCATCCCTGAGGATCTAGTCCATAAATAATTTGTGCATTTGGTGATTGATATTTTATTGTCATTTCTGCTATTTCTTTAACTGTGATTCCTGAATCATTTGGTCCAATATTGTAAATATCATCATCAAAATAATTCGCATTATTTTTTTGATTCGCTACCAAAATCATTGCGTCTATAAGATCTTCTACATACAAATATTGTTTTCTTTGAGTACCATTTCCCAAAACAAAAAGTTTATCTGGATTTAGCTTTAATTTATTAATAAAATCAAAAATAACTCCATGTGTGGCTGGTGTTCCAACAACATTTGGGAATCTGAAAATACTTATATCTTTTAAGAAGGCTTCTTTACTGGCAAATATTACCGCTTCAGAGGCTAATTTCATTGCTCCATAATTAGATATAGGTCTACATATTGAATCCTTTTCAGTGATGGCTTTATCTTTATAGTCTCCATAAACAGCCGATGAAGAGGCAAATCTAAATGCTGGGACTTCAAAGAATTTTGTTATTTTAAGCAAAGATAACGTTGTTTCAAATGTATTAGCAAAATCAACATTTATATCTTCAGTTCCTTTCTGAATGTCAGAATTTGCAGCCAAATGCCAAATTTCCGAAATTTTAATTTCTTTAGTTTTGTTTAAATCTTTTAAACTATTTAATAAATAAGAATAATCAGAGATATCACATTCAATTTTTATACAATCAACATCTAAGAGGTTTTCCCATTTACCATTTGAGCAATTATCTACACAAATTAAATTCAGTCCTTTTTTTGACAACCTTTGAACTAATCTAGAGCCAATAAACCCGCAAGAACCAGCTATTAGTACAAATTTGTGCATTTATTCTTTTTTAGTGTAGAGTATATCATGGTAGTCTTGTAATATGAATCCAAAATTTAAAAATTATATTAAACATTTAAATCATGCTTTAAATGGTATAAATGCAAATGATATAGATAAACTGAAAAATCTTTTTTTAAAAAAGATGGACGGTAACGGCGAAATAATTGTTATTGGAAATGGAGGAAGTGCTGCCAATGCTCATCATATAGTGGGAGACTATACAAAAACATTTGCTTTATACAATAAGAAGTTAAGAATTAGCTGTCCCGCTGATAATGGATGCTACCTTTCAGCCGTTTCAAATGATTTGGATTTCTCTGAAGCTTATGAAATCTTAGTTAGTTCAAGAATTAATAAAGAAGATCTACTTATATTTTTATCAGGGAGCGGAAACTCATCAAATTTGGTTAAAGCAGCTTTAGCAGCAAAAGAAAAATCAGTTGAGACAGTATCCATAACTGCTTATAATGGTGGATATTTAAAAAAAATTTCTACTCATCATATACATGTTCCTGTTGATGATATGGAAATGGCAGAAGATGCACAGCTTGTTATTTTTCACTTTGTCAAACAAGCATTAACCGAAAATATGGAATCAGTTTTATCTATGGTTAAGTACAATAAGAGAGTTTCTTCAGGAGAAGTTGTATAGTGTATATCTCTAAATGTCCACATAGATTTTCAATTCTTGGAGGAGGTTCTGATATCAATTGGTTTCTTCAAAAAGAAGGATGGGGATGCTGCTTAGGTGCTTCATTAAAAAAATTCAATTATGTAATTTTAAATAAAACAGTTTCAGATAGAGGAATCATAAATTACTCAAATAGAGAAGAATATATTTCCACCAGTACAATATCTCATCCCTTAATAAGAAGTGCTTTAATTAAATCTAAACTAGATCAGAAACTAGAGATTTGCTCTTATTCAGAAGTTAAAGCGGGTAAAGGCTTAGGGGGTTCATCTAGCTTTCTATGTGCTTTTCAAGCAAGCATTAACTCATTTAAAGAAACCATCCAAAATAAATATCAAATAGCAACAGAGGCAGCTGATCTAGAAATAAATGATATGAATTTACCTATTGGTTCTCAAGATCATTATCTTTGCGCTTTAGGAGGTATAAATGCTTTACGATTTGAAAAAAATTCTCTTAGTCCAGAAATTATTAGTATAGATAAAACTTTAGAAGATGCACTAATTAACTATTTAAATAAAACAGTTCTTATTGACACTACTGAAGTCCATAATTCAATGAATATACTATCTTCTCAACAAAAAAATATTTCCTCATTTAGCCAAATAAGAGAAATACGTGATATTTGCCATGAAACGATAAAAAATCTAACTATTGAAAATTTAGATGTGAATTTAACTGATGCAATAAATCAATCTTGGGAAATAAAATCTTCTTTAAAATCTACTACTAATGAAGAAATTGATAATATTGAGAAATCTATTACTGATATCGGGGTGAAATGGTGCAAATTATTAGGTGCTGGTGGAGGTGGTTATTTCTTAGTTATGCCAAAAATGGAGCAAAATGATTTTATAAAAAGAATTGAAGATTTAAAACTCAAAGCTTTTAAAGTTGAGGTTGATATTCAGGGTCTAAAATCACAGAGTTTTTAATTAATGATTAAGAAAGTTATTAATCAGGCAGTTATTACATTAGGCGGCAAAGGTACTAGATTAAAATCGATTACTAAGAATATACCTAAAGCACTCTTTCCAATTGAAGGTAAATCTACATTAGAAAGATCTATTGAAAATTTATCATCACAAGGTTTAAAAAAAATATTACTCTTACTTGGAAATCAATCTGAAGCATTCATAAAAAATATTCCATTTCTAGAAAAAACATATCATATTGAAATTGATTTTTTTATTGAAAAAGAAATAATGGGAGAATGCGGAAGTTTGTATTTAATAAAAGAAAAGTTAGAAGATTATTTTATCTTTCTAAATGGAGATTTGATTTTTTCTATTGATTTAGAAAGGTTAATTAATTTTCATTTTTATAGTGGAAGATTAACAACTTTAGTTTTACATACTTCAAGCCATCCATATGATTCTGATACTGCTCAAATTGATTATACAAATGGGATTGTAGAGTATAAATTCAAAGACTCAAAAAATGAAAATCTTAATCATCATTTGGGCAATGCAGGTATAGCAATACTAAGTAAAACATCAATAATTAAAATATCTAAAAATTTATTATTAAAAGAATATAACTTGTTTAAATCTGTTTTTGAATTATTTAATTTAGGGAGATCTGGAGTAGGAGCATACGTAACATCTGAATATATAAAAGATATGGGCACTCCAGAAAGATTCATGCAAGTTAAAAAAAACATACTTTCTGGCTTAGTTCAAACTAAATCATATAAACATAAGCAAAGTTGCCTTTTTATAGATAGAGACAATACTCTTAATTATTGTAAAAGTAACTCATATATCTTAGATTCAAAAGAAATAAAATTAATTGAAAAAAATGTTGAAAAAATAGCTAAGTTATCCAAAAATTTTTCAACGGTAATCATTATTTCAAATCAACCACAAATATCAATGTCTAAGTGTACTTTTGCCGATGTTTATTCGTGTATGTCGAAGACAATTAACCTTGCTTTAAAAAAAGATTTATTCATTGATAGAGCTTATTTTTGTCCTCATCACCAAGAGTCTGGGTTCCCAGAAGAAGAAAAATTACTCAAAATAAATTGTTTTTGTAGGAAGCCCTCACCAGGACTTTTTTTTCAAGCAATTTATGACAATAATATAGATATTAATTCGTCAATTATGATAGGAGATTCTTATGTCGATAAAAGCGCTGCTAAAAATGTTGGAATAGATTTTATAAAAGTAAATAATTTATAAAATCAAAGATTAGGATGATGTAAATAATTTTAAACTAGGTCTTAGATAACGAAGATTTAGGAGAAGATAAAAAATTTTATAAATTTTTTTTCTTTTCTTTAAACTCATTATTAATTCTTCAGAAAACATATTTCTAATTTTAGATTCAACATTCGATTTTAATTTCTCATAAGAGATATCTTGTTCACTTGAAGTAGAAACTTTTATAAAACCAATTTTAAAAATAGTATAGAATTCTTTAGGTTTATTTTCTATAGTATAGAATTCTTTAGGTTTATTTTCTATTGACGAAACCCGTCTCAAAACATTTGATTGTTTACTTAACTCTCTATTCTTATTCTCAAGTTTTTCCATAACATCTAGATGATTAATTAACATACTTTTGTTATTTTTCAGTTCATTCTCCAGTTTATTAATAATTGATGCGTATTCTCTTAAAACTTCTTTTATATCGAATTCTCCATTAACAATTTCATGAGTTTCCCCACTTCTCTTAGAAGGAGTTGCATTTTTACCTAAAGATTCATTTTCCATTAGTTAATAAATGAACTAATTAAAATTAATTTGTACTTTAATAATATCACTTATGTTGATTTTTTATTTACTTAAAATCTTATAGATTTCTAATTAAACTTATAAATTTCTTTAGTTATGAATAAACATATGTTAATGTTTATAAAAATACAATTATATGATAAAGCCCTCCGATTACGAAGAAAGAGGTTGGGATTTAAAAACATGTTTCTTAGGTGATTCAACTCTAGGTTTTGAAATTTTTGAAAAATTAAAAAAACATGAATTAGTTGCTGGGGAAAGCGCAGATGGGACAAGAAATCTTCTTTTTTCCATAATATTATCAACCAGACCAAAAAGGGTATTAGAAATTGGCTCTCATATAGGTTCAGCGAGTGTAGTTATTGGTACTGCTCTGAAATCTAATAAATATGGACTAGCGTATCATTTAGAGCCTCAAGATCATTATTTTGAAGCTTTGAGTAATGTAATAAATGAAGCTGATCTTCAAGACTACTCTATACCTTTACAAAAATACTCGACTGACCCAGATCTAAATAAAATAATTGGCAATGAAATAGATTTAATTTTTTTGGATGCAAACCATAGTTATTCTTATGCAGTAAAAGATTTAGAAATAAGTACAAAACTGCTAGCTAATAACGGATTAATACTAATTGATGATGTAGGTAATCCTCGCTCTGGAAATATTGACCAGGAAAACAAAGGCGGAGTGAGGCAAGCTTTGAATGATTTCATATCTGAAAATGATGAATATACCGCTATATTTTTTGATTACCCATTTTGGCTTAATCCATGCGGTTTGGCAATTCTCTCAAAGAAACCTCTAAACTAATAAAGAAACAACTCATCTCATAAATAATAATTATCAAAATGAATAATTTAAAAATTAGTTTTAATTTGAATCTAAATTCTTAGAATTGGAGTCAGCTATATTTCCATGTATCTTAATAAATTAAGAGGATATAATAATTTGGTATCCAATGCATCCTCACGGGGTTAGCCAATTAAAAAATTTTCAAGTACTAGACATAGCATTCTTTATCATGTTGCTCCAAACCAAATGAGAGTTTATGACAATGACTTATTTTTCTAAAAAATAAATTTAATTCTTTTTGGGAACCACCCAATTCTTTTCTTATCAGAAATTTCTTATATATGCAAGAACAGATCTGCAGTTTTATGGAAGAAGTGATAGAAAAAAAGATTTGAAAATTGAACAGTCAATTGATTAAAAATATTTTCTGTTTTAGTCTATATCAATAGATAATAAAATTATTTTTGGATAATCTTTCCCAAATCAGAATTATTATGACCCTGCTCATAAGAAATGAGGAGGATCTAATCGCTGAAAATATACTTTTTCACTTTAAGCAAGGAGTAGATCAGTTTATTGTCATGGATAACCTCTCTAGCGATAAAACTGTACAAATAATTAATGATTTAGGCCATTTTATACCCATCAAGCTTATTTCTCAGAAAGAGGATAATTACAATCAATCTTTATGGGTAACATCGATGGCGCGAACAGCGGCTTCCAAGTACGAAGCTGATTGGGTTATCAACAATGATGCAGATGAATTTTGGATTTTCCCTGGTCTAGATGTCAAGAATTATCTAAAAAGTTTTTCGAAAGATATCTTTGTAGTGGAATTACAAAGGTACAATGCTGCATTGATTGAGGGTAATTGCTGGGAAGGTTTTGATGCGCATCCTTGTTCAAGCACTTTATTTGAGAAGAGGAGCTTAAATTCAATGGGAAGACCTCTACCAAAAAAATGTTTACATCGTGCATCAACGAAAATTACAGTTGCTCAGGGTAACCATACTATTAGCGGATTTGAAGGTCAAATTGTGAAGTGTGGCAATGCTCGCATTCTTCATTTTCCATATAGATCCTTTAAGAATTACCAAGCCAAGATTCGTTCAGGGGGATACGCATATGCAAATAATAAAGACTTGAATTTATCAATTGGATGCACATGGCGCGAGCATTATAAAATAGTAGAAAAAAAAGAACTCCTTGAATTCTGGAAAAGATTAAAATATACGAAAGATGATTGTATAAGTGCAAAAGCAAATGGCGATTTATTACGTGAATCTATTTTAAAGTCTGAATTAGTAAAGCTAAGGAGATTTTGGAAACAGAAGCAAATTGAGAGAGAGTCAAAAATTATGTTGGACTTCTCTATCCAAGCAGTCAATCAGAGGATAAGAGAATGTTTAGTGTCTGTTAAAGATCTACATTGCAATTCTTCTCGCAGTTTATCAAAAAATAATCTTCCATACCTAATCCAAGGTCCGCTAAAGCATAAAGAACTTCTCTTTGATTTGGTAGAGAGCTTATCTAAACACGATCCTTTATCTCGATTTTCAAATCTTAGAGATATCTTTTCACTTTTCCCAACAAATCAGGCTCTTTTGGATTGGATCTCAGTTTTATTAAGAATTAAACACTCCCATTCTGTACGTCGGCTTCGTAACCACTGCGCCGATAAAAATATAGTGGTATATTTATCTTGTCAAAAATATCTTGAACGTTCTCTTAAATCTTCAATTTCATTTGAAGCAGAAGGTTACAAAAGTTTGATTGTTATAGGAAGTAATGAAAATTATCCAGAGACGCTTGGATTTGAATTTGACGGTAAGATTCTTAAATTGCCAGTTATAGATGATTACGAACATCTTGGCAGCAAAGTTTTTTATGCTTATCTAATATTAAGTCTTTGCGGAAAGCCTAAATCTGTTACTAAAGTTGATGACGATATTGAACTTGATGATCCCAAAACTTTTTCATATTGTCTTAGAAAAATAAATAATAAGAAAATTCAATATTTTGGTCATATTATTAGCCCAACACATCGTAACCAGTGTCATGGATGGCATATTGGCAAATGTTCTAATAAGGAATTAAATCATAGAGGTTATCAGTATCCAATGACTATTAAATATGCTAGCGGGGGGTTTGGATATATTTTGGGTCCTCTTTTAATAAAGGAATGTGCGATTATGTATCTCTCAATGCAGTCATTTTTTGAGATGAATTGTATCCAGTTGGAGGATGTATTTGTTGGTTTAGCTGCACAGGATGCCTCTATTGAAGCAACCAACTTTGAGAAATATATTGCACACATAACTAGAAGGGAATATCCTGATGTACTTTACGCTACACTTCCCGGTTTAAAACGCAATAAAAATTAAATTGCGATTCCGATAAAAGATTTTAATTAGACATTTGGTTATTAAAAAAAGGAGCTATTTAACTCTTTTTTAGATCAACTTTAAAACGTAAACTAAATTGATAAAAGTTAGCAAAAATCATAATGGAGCCAAGCGGACTCGAACCGCTGACCCCCTGCATGCCATGCAGATCACCAACTAAGCTATAACTAGGTTTTGCAGGTGTTTTTTCTAATTTGGTCGCAGGGTTGGTCGCAGGGATAACAATAACTGAAATATAATTTTTTTTTTCAATAAATTCCTTCTTAATTTTTTGAATTCCGTAATTTATCCATTACTCTCCTAAATTGATAGGAATATCTCCAAATTCTAGATTCTTGAATAGAAAATAAAATTTTTTTAAGTTCATCACTCTCTTTATTTAATTCCTCATTTTTATTTTTTAGTTCTTCATTTTTATTTCCTAGTTCTTCATTTTTATTTTTTAGTTCTTCATTTTTATTTCCTAGTTCTTCATTTTTATTTCCTAGTTCTTCATTTTTATTTCCTAGTTCTTCATTTTTATTT
>NHFZ02000003.1 GCA_002171275.2 Pelagibacteraceae bacterium TMED124 | reverse complement strand
TTATTTAAAATTTTTAATGCAAAAAAAATTAACAAAATAATTATAATTCTTTGGGATGCTAGATTTTCAATGTTAACTTGTGTGCTGGCAGGTCTTGGAAGAGCTCTATCAGAAGTTGGGGCTATTATTATTGTCGGTGGAAATATAATTCATTATACAAGAGTTATGACCACTACTATTGCATTAGAAACATCAAGAGGAAATTTAACTTTGGCAATGTCATTAGGAATAATTTTAATATTTATTGCTTTAATTTTAAATTCATTAGCTCTCATAGTTAATGGCTTATCTTCTAAATATTCTTATGACTAATAAAAAAAATATAATCACTATTAATCAAATATTTTTTAAAATAAAAAATAAAAAAATATTTGAAAACCTTTCTTTAAGTTTTTCCTCTAATGGAATAACTGTAATTCTTGGACCAAATGGGTCAGGTAAGACTATTTTAACAAAGCTTATATTAGGGTTACAAAAAATTGATAAGGGTGAAATAAAAATAGCAAATAAAAAGAATATAAAGTTTGGTTATACACCACAAAAAACAATCCTTTTAAGGAGGAATGTTTTTGAGAATATAGCTTTTCCGTTAGCTATGGACGGTTGTAATAAAAATGAAATTTTTGAAAGAGTTAACTTGTATTTAAAAAAATTCGATATTGATAAATTTAAGAAAAATTCTGCAAGGAAACTCTCTGGCGGGCTTGCTCAATTTATTTCTTTTGTAAGGTCAGTTATAATTGAGCCAGATATTTTAATTTTAGATGAACCATTTTCTAACTTAGATGCCAATCTGAAAAATAAAATTGAAAATTATTTAATAAATCATAGATTAAAAAGAAAAATTATTTTAGTTACTCATGATTTATTTCAGGCACAGAGACTTGCAGATGAAATTATTTTAATGGATAAAGGTAGTATGGTTTCAAAATCAATCAATAAGAAATTAATAAACTCTAAAAATGTTAAGGTTAAAGCATTTTTGAATCGAAACTATTTATAAATCTATGTTTTTTAAATCTCATATTTTTTGTTGTGTTAACGAAAGACCTGACTCTGCTGTAAGAGAATGTTGTATGAAAAAGAATTCAGTAGAGTTGAGAAATTATATGAAAAAAAAAATTTTTGATTTAAAGCTTAAGGATATTAGAGTTAATCAATCAGGTTGTCTCGATAAATGTGAATCTGGACCTGTCATGGTTATATATCCTCAAGGTGTATGGTATAAATATAGAGATAAAATGGACGTTGATGAGATTATTAATTCACATTTAATTAAAGGAAAAATTGTAAAAAGACTTCTTTTAAAACCTTGAGTGAACTACCTTGTTTTTAACCATAGTTTATACAAAAAGTTTGCAAAAATATTAATGAGTTTGAATTTAAGTGCGAAGCTTAAAGGTTTTAAATATCTAAATTTACTCCACATAATTGCAAATGCATCAACACCCTTGATTATAGACCCTCTCTCAGTTTGTATATGAAGTACTGAAAGTAATTCTTTTTTTGACAGCCCAGTATTAGAAATTTTTCCTTTATTTTTATGAATGTTAACCCAATCAAAGTTTTTATCTTTATCAATTCTAGAATAAAAGTCTATTTCTCTTCTACAGATATTGCATTTACCGTCATAAAAAACTTTTATCTTTTTACTCATAATCCTGAACTTTTAATTATTTGATAAGTGATTCTTGTAAAAAAATAGGTGCAATTAAGGCAAATTACAAACATTATTAAATAACGAAATGTTTTTTCTAAAGATTCTCCAATCCATTCAATAAATATATTTGAATCAGCAATTTTAATTAATGTCTCAAAAAAAAGAAAAAAAGAGAAAATAAAATTAGAAATTTGTATTCCTTCATAGCTCAAAAAGTAACTCAAGATAATCGAGCAGATTATATAAAAACTAATGTAGTAAAAAGTGAATACTAATTGATTTTTTAAATTATCAGAACAAAGTAGACTTAGTGTTTTGCTTTTTATACTAAAAATTTTGATTAATTTAGTTGTTAAGAAAATTAATAATAAATGAATTAAGATAAGTGTTAAAAATTTTTCCCAAAAAAAAACTATTTTTTTTTCCTCTTAGAGCTGAAATCTTTTTTAGAAAGCTGAAAAAGTAAAGCAATAAAAACAATAGCAAAAACGTAAAAAATAATAAAACCAAGCGGGTTATCTATCATGGATTTATGAAGAGAATCCTGCTGACACATGAGGTTTTCTTTGACCGATTTCACTTCATTAGAGCAAAAATCAAAGCTTGATCGATTGTCAGAGTTTTGTTTATTCAATGTTAGATTTCTATTTCAATTTCACCATCAATTTTTTCATTGAGGCTTAGTTCATCGGATACTAAATTTACATATACTTTTATTTTTTGGGTCTCACTTGGATTGCTATCCCTGATTTTTTCTTCAATTTTTCTTTGAGAAGTTATGCCTACGTTTTTTAAAAATTTTCTAATTGAAATATTAAGTTTTTCTTCATTCATAGTATTAAATTAATAAAGGCAAATTCAATTGTAAAGCTTATTGTTTTTTTTTAAAAGCACACAAGATGTTTTATGATTATAGGGGTTTTTACTCCAAAGAATTCATTTATTGAATGTTGATGCATATGGTGAGAATGAACAAGCACTGGTAAGATTTCTTTTTGTGATACTCTCAAAAAGTAAATGAAATTTGTCCCTTCAAATCTTTTATCGATAATTTTAAATTTTAGCTTACTTTTATCATTATGAATCAAGTCTTCGGGTTGTATTAGAAGCTTCACATTCTTTCCTTTTTCGTGAGAATGGACGAAGCTACCCTTTATTTTACCTAAGATTTTATGGCTTAATTCATTCTTTGATATTACTTTCGCCGTTACAAAAGTTCCTTTATTGAAAAAGCTAGCTACATCTTGGGAGGCAGGAAAATGATAAATATTATATGGATTGTCAAATTGAATTAATTTTCCTTTTGCAAATAAGCAACATTTTTCACCTAAATAAAATGCCTCTTCATAGTTATGGGTAACAATTATTGAACTAATATTATTTTTTTTTAGAATTGTTTTTAAATTTACTTGTAACTTTTCTTTCAGTCCAATGTCTACATTCGAAAATGGTTCATCAAGAAGAAGTAGCGAGGGTTTAGATATAAGGGATCTAGTAAGTGAAGCCCGCTGGGCTTCGCCAGCACTAATTTCATGTGGATATTTTTTTAAAATTGAATTTAGAAAAAATGCTTCAATGCATTCTTCTAAAGATAACTTTATTTTTTTTTTGGTTCTTTTAAGTTGGCCAATCTTAAGGTTTTCAAAAACATTTAAATGAGGGAATAAACTATTTTCTTGAAAGGAAAGAGCTATATCTCTTTTTTCAGGTTCAATGAATATACTTGTTGAAGAAATAACTTTTTTATTCAGTAAAATTTCTCCTTCAGTTATAGGGTCTAGTCCTGCAATTGCTCTCAAGATTGTTGTTTTACCAACTCCAGATGGACCTAAGATAGAAATAATTTGTCCCTGCTTTTTAATACTAAAGTTCACATCAACAAGTCTGTGTTCTTTACTTGATGAAAATGTAACATCTTTAACTTCAAAAAACTTATTCATAGAATTTTTTTATAAGTTATTTTTTATCTATTAAAAAGAACTTAATTGATAAAAAAATAAAAAGAGATGACCACAAAACTATAAAAAGTGATGGAATTGCTGCGACCTCAACTAAATCGTTAGATGCAAGGTTAAATGCACTCGTTGAAAAAGTATCGAAATTGAAAGGGCGAAGAATTAGAGTTATTGGAAGTTCTTTTATTACTTCAATCGAAATAAGTATAAAGGCAAAAATTAGGTTTTTCTTAAGCAATGGGTAATGAACATTTTTTAAAATACTAAATTTATTAAATCCCAGAAGTAGGGCGCTTTCATCAATAGATTTATTGATTTTAAGATAAACTGTTTTAATGGTATTAAATGATATTGAATAAAACCTTACTGTGTAACCAAAAATTAAACCAAAAATCGATCCAATAAAGTATCCTCTAATTTCCACATTAAAAAAACTATCAATAAGCGAAAACAAACTTATTATTGAAACTGAAACAACTATTCCTGGAATTGCATAGCCTGAGATTGACAAATTAGAAAAAAACGAGAGTGCTCTACTTTTCAGTACTCTTCCGCTAAAAGTTACAATAAGCGATATAGAAATTATAAAAATAGACGAAAGAAAAATTAGTTTCACTGAATTATAATTTAAATGAAGAATTTGGTCTAAATCTAAAAAGCTACTATTCACTAAAGACCATTTAAGCATTAAGATAAGAGGAAATAAAAAGCTTATAGAAAAAAGAAAAAAACAAAAAAAGGATGCCAAAAAACTTTTATATCCTCTAAGCAAAGTTTTTTTATTTTTTTTATTAAAAGAGTTATTTGAATTAAAAAATTTGATATTTTTTCTTGAAAGATTCTCTAAACCAAAAAAAAATAAGACAAAAAATACTAAGAATAATGATAGAAAATTAGCTGTTTTTAAATCGTCAAAAATAAACCAGGAATTATATATACCAGTAGTAAATGTAGAAATTCCAAAGAATGATACTGTTCCAAAGTCAGAGAGTGTTTCCATTGCTACAAGACTGAGTCCAATAAAAATTGCAGGTCTTGCAGTAGGAATTATAATTTTAAAAAAGATATCAAAATTATTAAATCCCAGACTTTTCCCTATTTCAATTAAGTCTCTCGATTGATTTAAAAAAGTTGATCTTGTTAATATGAAAACATAACCAAACAAGGTTAAGCTTAATGATATTATTGATCCAGTTAAAGGCTCAATTTTAGGGATAAATTTTCTTGATAAATCCTCTGAAAAAAAAGATGTTAACGAATAAGCTATTCCAAAATTTTCAAAAAAAGCTGATAAAGTATAAGCATAAATGTATGGTGGAATTGCAAATGATAAAAGAAGTGAATATTTAAAAAAATTAACTCCAGTAAATTCATAAAAAGAAACAAGGTAAGAAGATAAACCACCTAAGAACAAAGTAAAAAAAAGGACGGGAATAAGAATTATAATAGAGTTTTTGGTATATGATTGAAACTCACCACTAGAAAAAAAACTTAAATAGTCTGATTTTTGATTAATATTTTCTAAAAAAATGGTAAATATTGGGCTTAAGATAAGAATTATGATAAATAGTGATAAAAAAAAAATTGAATTATCAGTAACTTTTTGATTTAGATTTATTTTCAAAGTTGCCCTTAATTCCAGCCAGCTTTTTTCATTAATTTAAAGGCTTGTGCTTGTCTTTTTCCGTACGAAGAAACATTTATAACAATATCTTCTTTAAAATTTTTAATATCATTGATTAGTTTATTCGTCGGAACATTTTTTATGATAGGAAACTCAAATGAACTATTACAAAGAAGAGTTTGCGCGTCTTTTGTAAGTAAAAATTCTATAAATTTTTGTGCATTTTTCTTATTTGGGGAGAACTTTAGGATACCTGCTCCCGAAATATTTATGTGAGTTCCCCTACCATTTTGATTTGGAAAAATTGGTTTAACCTTCTGAGCTGCTTTTTTTTGTTCTTCTCCTTTTTTTCCTGATAACATTAAGGCATAGTAGTAAGTATTTGCAATTGCTAATTTTGATTCACCTGCAGCAACAGAAAGAATTTGGGCTCTATCATTTCCTTGTGGTTTACGCGAAAAATTTTTTACAAAATTATTTAACCATTTTTTTGTAAAATTCTCTCCTTTATGTTCAATGATTGAGGCTACTAGTGATTGGTTATATATATTGTTTGATTGTCTTATTGCAATAGACTTTCGCCACTTTGAATTACTAAGATTTTCATAGGAAAAATTTTTTATTTCATCATAATCTACCAAATTAGGATTATAAAAAATAATCCTAGCTCTTTTTGTAATTCCTAACCAATATTCATTTTTCAATGAAGTAGGAATAAGTTTTAATGGACCATTTTCAATATATTTTGTAAAAAGCTTTTTTTTTTCAGCTGAATAAAGCGCACCAGCGTCTGCTAAAAATAAGATATCTCCTTTACTTTTTGAACCCTCATCTAAAAGTCTTTTTTCTAAAACTTTTGATTTGGCATTTATTAAATTTACTTTGATCCCAGTTTTTTCTTCGAATTTTTCAAATAAAATTAAATCTGAGGGATAATGCCTAGAGGTGAATAAATTTAGTTCATTAGTATAGGATTTACTAAAAAAAAATAGACTAATTAAAACTAATAAAACAATACGCATGATAATGATAATTATTATTATTAGTTATAACTATATTAGTCATGTGTCAATGTGTAAAAAGAAAAGGATTGAGAAAAGAAACTCTCAATCCTTTTTGTAAATTACTTTATGTTAATTGATTTCGGTTTTTTATTTTCTGGAATAAATTTTTCTAATTTTATTATTAGCATTCCATTCTTCATTTCTGCATTTTTAACCAAAATTTCTTCTGAAAGTGTAAACTTTTTATTAAATGACCTATGAGAAATACCTTGATGTATTAAGTTTACATCTTTGTTTAAATTTTCCCTTTTTTTTGATCTAACAGTTAGTTCACTATCAGCTAGCTCTATTTCTATATCATCCTTATTAAAGCCAGCAAGAGCCATTTCAATAATATAATTATTATCATCGATTTTACTAATATTATAGGGTGGATAAGAGCTTGATGACTCTAAGTCCATATCGAAGAGTCTATCGAAGAGGCTGTCAAACCCAATAGAGTAGGGAATGAATTTATTTCTATCGAATGTTGTTAAGTTATTTTGCATTATTTTCTCCTTTCAATAAGCAAGAGTTATTTATACATCCCAAAAATAGGCAACGTATATTATTAATATAATGTCATTTTGACATTATGTCAATATGTCATAGTAAAATTTTTTCCAATGTTGTGTTTGGCTTCGTATAATTCAATTTTATATTTTTTTTGATAAACTCTTAGATTTGCTAAGACTTTCTTTACATAATATCTAGTTTCTTCTAAGGGAATTGATTCTATCCAGTTAACAAAGCTTATTTGACCTTTTCTTGGGTCACCATACCTTTTTAACCAAATTTTCACCCTATTTGGTCCTGCATTATATGAAGCTAAAGCAAGAGGAAGACTATTCTTATATCTTTTAAGCATTTCATAAATATATGTTGTTCCTAAAGTAACATTATACTGAGGGTTTCTTGTTAACTCTTTTTTTCTGTATCTAATTTTAAGATCTTTTGCTACTTTTTTTGCTGTAAATGGCATTAATTGCATTACTCCTCTCGCACCTGCTGAACTGTATGCGTTTATTCTAAAATTACTCTCTTGATGGGAAATTGCATGAATAAGTGCTAAAGTTGATAAAGAATTTTTAAATTTTTGAGGAATGTAATTTTCTATTAGAGGATATGAATACTTTACGGATGGATTTTTTAACTTTTTAGATATTGAAGTAACAATATATTTATTTTCTAATTTAAGTGCTTCGTTTAAAACAAAAAGTTTGTTTTCATATTTACTTGATATATCTAAAAGTTTTTTAAA
This sequence comes from Pelagibacteraceae bacterium TMED124, assembly GCA_002171275.2. Next base: position 14,448 of record NHFZ02000003.1, on the reverse strand, counting down.
AAAAATTAAGGTTTTTTCTGGTTCTTGCCCTGCTTTTAAAATAATCTTTATCACCTCTAAAAGATCATCTACATTGTCGGGCTTAAGTAAAATTCTCTTTTCTTTTTTAAATTTAAAATTTCCAAGCTTAATTGAGGCATTTTGTCCGTAAAAAGAAAATTTATTTTTCGATGCAATTTTTAACCATATTACCTCTTCGTTTTTTTGATTAGTCAAACCGTTAGCTTCAGAAATCCAATAAGCAGCCTTAGCTTTCATACTTTCGTTAGGTGTATTTTCATAAACTTTCTTAAAGTGTTCGATGCTTTTTGTCGGCTTTTTTAAATGATGTATAGCAACCCAACCAGCAAGCCATTCTGCTTCTCTTCCAGAATCTGTTATTAAAGGAAGTTTGTGGTTATTCAAAATATTATAGACCTGACTGTACTTTTTTTTATTTAAAAGTCTCCTAACAACTATTCTTGAGTTAATCCACCAATTCCTAACATTTTCAATTTTATCTGGGGGATCATATAAAAAATCGGCTGCAGTTGGAAGTTTTGCTTTTCTTCTCCACCTCATTCTTTCATAAATAAGTCCCGGATCATTTCTTAATTTTTCAGGCACTTTGTTAATTAAGGATGAAACATTTGGGGCTCTTCTTGATAATGCATATTTTGCTTCTCCAAGTTTTCTTAAATCACCATAAATTCTATTGAGAGTTCTTCTTGCTGAGACATTTTTTCCTTCATTTAATAGTCTATTAAACCTTTTCCAGTTATCATTATTGTTCCAATATCTGCTGTACTTTTTTATAAAGTATCTTTGTTGCCTAAAGGTAAGGTTTTTTTCAATCCAAATTTTTTTGATTTCTTCATTTCTATTTAAAATTTTTCCATTTTTTAGTTTAAATTCAAAAAAATCAATCGCTCCCTTTGATGAAATTGGGGGGTTATTATTAAACCACTCTAAAACTTTCTGAGTCTTATCGGTGCTTGATATTGATGATTCGATTTTTTCAACAATTACTTTTTGTTTTGGCCAATGAGAATGTTTTTTGAAAAAATTTGTTAAATAAGTAAATGAATGTTTACTACCGGGCCTGGTAATATCTAACCATTTAACATAAGAAGATAAATTTGTATCAGCATAATCTTCAGCAAGTGCTTGCGCCATTATCCAGTTTTGTTTTTTAATTTGCTCAAAGACATCCCCATATTCCTTTTTTGGAATTTCTGGCTTTGCAATAGGTTTGGGATAGTCTAATGCTATTAAATTAGTAGAAAAGAAAATAAATAGAAAAAAAAAAAACTTGATCGAGGAGAAATTTGTTATCATAAAAACATAATATTATTTCTTAATGTATGTATAGCAACAATATAATTATTATTTATTTTTTTATTATAAGGACATGATAATGCTTTTTAAAGGTTCAATACCTGCGGTAATAACTCCTTTTGATGCAAAAACCCAAATTGATTATGACGACCTAGCTAACCATATAGAATTTTTAATAACTGGAGGTTCCCATGGACTTGTTTCATGTGGTACAACTGGTGAATCTCCAACGTTAAATTATGAGGAACATAAAAAAGTAACAGAATATATAATTAATCAAGCAAGAGGCAGGGTTCCTGTAATGGCTGGATGTGGTTCAAACTCAACTGAGGAGTCAATTGATTTAGTTAAACATGCTTTTAAATCAGGTGCATCGGCAAGTCTTTTAGTCTCTCCATATTATAATAAACCAACTCAGCAAGGTCTTTATGAACATTTTAAAAAAGTTGCTGAGGCATGTAAAAATTTACCCGTTTACCTATACAATATACCTGGTAGATCAATTGTTAAAATTGAGTCTCTTACTATGAAAAAACTATCAGCTATCAATAATATCGTTGGAGTTAAAGATGCAACAGCAGATTTAACAACTCCATTAGATGTAAGAAATAGTTGTGGGAAAAAATTTCAACAGCTTAGTGGAGAGGATGCTACATTTTTGGCTTTTTTAGTTAGTGGTGGTGACGGTTGTATTTCTGTTACTGCAAACGTAATTCCAAATATTTGTTCAAGAATATATGAATTGTGGAGACTTAGAAAAATTGATGAGGCTATGAATCTTAATTTTAAAATATACGAATTAAACAATATTCTTTTTGCTGAAACCAGTCCAGGCCCTGTCAAGTATGCTCTTAGTAGAATGAAAAAATGTAAAGATATTTTAAGACTTCCGCTTGTTAGCGTTGAAAAAACCACAAAGAATAGAATAGACAAAGTCCTTAAAGGGCTGGGGTTAATAAAATAATTTGTCAAAAAAAAAATTAAAAATATTTCAAAATAGAAAAGCTAGATTTAACTATGAGACGATTCAAAAACTTGAAGCCGGTATAGTTCTTTTTGGAAATGAAATTCGATCAATAAGAGACGGAAAAGTTGTTTTAGATAATTCATATGCTGTGTTTAAAAAAGGTGAGATTTGGATTTTAAACCTCTATGTTGATTTGAAAGGTTATAAAAAAGGTTTTGAAAATTCGGATAATGTTAGACCAAAGAAACTTTTATTAAAAAAAAAACAAATAGAAAAAATTTCACACAGTATCAAAAGTAATAATTATACTATGATTCCTCTAGATCTGCATTTTAATAATAAAGGTTTTTTAAAAGTAGAGTTGTCAATTTCAAAAGGAAGAAAAAAAGCAGATTTAAGAGAATATAAAAAACAACAGGACTGGAAAAAAGAAAAACAGAAATTATGATTTTAATTGCTATTGGTTCTAATTTAAGGTCTTCATTATATGGAATGCCAGAAAACAATTGCTTTGAAGTTATTAAAATATTAAGAAAATATTTCATTATTTCTAATATTTCAAATTTTTATAAAACTGAACCCATCCCTAAGTCAAACCAGCCTTGGTATGTAAACGCTGCAATTGAGATTAAAACAAATTTAAAGCCCAAGGATATAATCGAAAGATTATTCTTTATAGAAAATCATTTTGGCAGGATAAGAAGACATAAAAATGAGGCAAGAGTGATAGATTTAGACCTTCTTTGTTATGGAAATTTAAAAATTAACAAACCTAATTTAACTATACCTCATCCTAGACTTCATATAAGAAAGTTTGTTATAAAGCCGATTTGTGACATTAATCCAATGTGGAGGCATCCTATCTTGAAGAAAAAAGCAATAAATTTACTCAAAGGTCTTGCAAATCAAAAAATTTTCAATATAAATTCAGTTTATGGCTAGAGTTACAACCGAAGACTGTATAACGTCTATACCTAACAGATTTCAGTTAGTAATTTATTCCTGCAGAAGAGCGAGAGAACTTCTTTCAGGTAATGAGGCTAACGTAACGATCAACAATGATAAGCAGACAGTAGTTGCACTTAGAGAGATAGCTGACAAAAAAATTGATTTGGCCGAAATTTGGCAAAATATTGTCTCACATGCTCAAAAATATCAACCTGCTGAAGACGCTGATATTGACGATGAGCAGGCAGTACCATTAAATGACAATGCATCACAAGTATCATTTGATAATTTTGAGAAAGAAAACGCATCTGAAAAAAAGAGAAAAAAAATCTACATGACTGAAACGGAAATTCAAAAATTAATTGATAAAAGAAAAACTGAAATGACTGATTCAGATGATTTAGCTGATGAAACTTCTGATGACAACAACTCTAAAACAGGTGCCCCAAATAATGTCTGAAAATAATTAGAATAGAACTTTAATTAGTCTGTTTGTAAAAAAAAAATATAATCCTTATTTAAATTACTGAATGTATAATTTAGTATAAATTGTGCTTAGACAAGTTGAATTAGTTGAAAAGGTAAAATCTTACGATCCATTTGTTGAAGAAGAACTCTTAAACAAAGCTTATATTTATTCGATGAGAGCACATGGAACTCAAAAAAGAGCTTCCGGAGACCCATATTTCTCGCATCCCTTAGAAGTAGCAGGAATACTTGCTGATTACAAATTTGATTCTAAAACTATTATTACAGCTCTTTTACATGATGTAGTAGAAGATACCAAAAGAAATCTTAGGGATATTAAAAGAAACTTTGGAAATGAAATCTCTTATTTAGTTGATGGGGTAACTAAACTCTCAAAATTGGAGGGAAGGACTGATGAATTTAAGCAAGCAGAAAACTTTAGAAAATTGTTATTAGCAACCTCTAAAGATATCAGAGTATTGTTAGTGAAATTAGCTGATAGACTTCATAATATGCGAACTATTGAATTCATAAAGGATAATGTAAAGAAAAAAAAGATTGCTTTAGAAACCTTAGAAATTTTTGCACCTCTTGCCGAGAGATTAGGTATGCAAGAAATTAGAGCTGAGCTTGATGATTTGAGCTTTCAAATTATTGAACCAGAATTGAGAAATTCAATACTTCAAAGACTAAAAGTTTTAAGGCTACAAGATGAAGAATTGTTAGAAAAAACTATAAAAAAAATACAAGAACTCTTAATCAAAAATAAAGTTAAAGCAAAAATTTTTGGCAGAGAAAAAAAACCCTATTCAATTTGGAAAAAGATGAAAGTAAAAGCTGTAAATTTTTCACAATTATCAGACATTATGGCATTTACAATATTAATAGATGATTTGAAAAGTTGTTATCAGGTTTTAGGTCATCTTCACCAAGCGTATAGATACGTTCCGGGAAGATTTAAAGATTATATTTCTACTCCCAAAGCTAATGGATATCAGTCATTACATACGACATTAATTGGTCCATTAAATCAAAGAATTGAGATACAAATACGAACATTTAAGTTAAATGATTTGGCGAATCTTGGGGTAGCTGCTCATTGGATTTATAAAGATAAGGTTGAGTTTAAAGATGGTAAGCAATTCAAAGGGATTAGCCAAATTTTAGATATTTTAGATCAATCTAGAGAACCTGAGGAATTTTTAGAGCACACAAAACTCCAAATGTATAGTGATCAAGTTTTTGTTTTTACTCCTAATGGTGATTTAATTTCACTACCAAAAGGAGCAATGCCCTTAGATTTTGCTTTTGCTGTTCATTCTGATATTGGTTTAAGTTGTGAGGGTGTAAAGATTAATAATTCAATTAAACCTTTGTACACTAAATTAAAAAATGGGGATCAAGTAGAGATTATTACAGGTTCAGAGAATATTATCTCACCTAAATGGTTTGACCTTTCAATTACTGGAAAAGCACAAGCATGTATAAAAAGATTTTTACACGCCAAAGAAGATGATGAATTAAAAAAACTTGGAAAAGAAATTTTAACTAATCAATTTAAAAGTGAAAAAATAAGATTTTCTGAGAGAAATCTAAAAAATATTTTAGACTCATTTAAATTAAAAAAATTAGAGAATCTGTTTCTTAAAATTGGTAAAGGAGAGCTACAACCATTTAAAATTATTTTATCACTATTTCCAGAAAGGGAAGTAATTAAATCAAATAATAATATTGTCTTACTTAATAAAATTAAAGAAAAAAGAGAATCATCGATTTTGCTGAAAGGATTAACACCAGGGATGAGTGTTCATTATGCACATTGTTGTAACCCAATACCCGGTGATTCGGTCATAGCCTATATATCCAAAGGAAAGGGACTTATCATTCACATGGATACATGTAGTGAGTTCAGAAAAATTAATGTAGATAAGTCTAAGATTATTAATGTCAGGTGGAAAGATTTTGTAAAAGGAAAAGATGAGTTTGTAGCAAAAATAAATGTCGTTATAAAAAATGAAATTGGATCTTTAGGTTCACTTTCGTCAATTATTGGAAAAAGTATGAGCAACATAAGAAATTTAAGTATAACTGAAAGAAATAGTGATTTTTTTAAAATTGAACTTGAAATTGATGTTACGGACTTGGATCACCTAAGTAAAGTGATTGTTTCGCTAAGAACATCAGATTTTATAGAAAATGTAACAAGAGTTTAATTACAAAAAATTTATGGAAAAAATTTTTAGAATAATTAAACTTCAGAAATATAGGATAACCAAAATTAAAGATTTTCCTGAGTCTGTTGCAATTGGTATAGCTTGGGGAGCGGCGGTTTCTTTTACACCACTTCTAGGGTTCCACTTGATAATATGTTATTTGGGAACATGGTTAATGAGAGGTAACTTGATAGCTGCCACTGTAGGGACAGTTGTTGGAAACCCATGGACATTTCCTTTTATTTTTTACCTTGACTATAAAATTGGAACAACAATCTACTTCAATAGTATTGATTATTATGAATTTAAAATAAAGTTTTTTGTTGTACATTTTGAAGATCTCTTTTATCCAACATTATTAGGAAGCGTTCCATTAGCTTTGATTGTATGGTTTATAACATTTAACATGTGCAAAAAATTTTTGATTAAAAGAATAAATGAGAAAAATAAGATTAGGCGTTAATATAGATCATGTTGCAACATTGAGAAATGCAAGAAATGAAAATTTTCCTGATCTTCTTGATGTTTCAAAAATTCTCAAGGAGCTTCAAGTAGATAGCATTACCGTCCATCTTAGAGAGGATAGAAGACATATTAAAGATAATGATGTAATAGCTCTTAAAGAAAAAAATTATTTACCATTAAATCTTGAAATGGCAGCGACAAAGGAAATGAAAGATTTATGTTTAAAAATTCTTCCCGAATCATGTTGTATTGTCCCTGAGAGAAGAGAAGAATTGACAACAGAAGGAGGATTAGATGTGAAAAATCAAATGGATTATCTTGGAACCTTTCTTCCTGAGCTTTTAAAAAAAACAAAAGTTTCACTTTTTATTGATCCAGATTTTGATCAAATCTATGCTTCAAAAGAACTGGGCGTTCACGCTGTTGAACTACATACTGGTAAATATTCAAATTTATTTAAAAAAAAAAGACAAGATCTTGAGTTAACTAGAATAAATAAAGCTGCAAAACTATGCTATAATATTGGACTTGATTGTCATGCTGGACACGGTCTAAACTTTGAAAATGTCAAAGATATTTCTAAAATTGATGAAATTTTAGAACTAAATGTGGGACATTTCCTTATTAGCCATTCATTGTATACTGGACTTAAAGATACGATTTTAAAGTTTATGAAGATTATCGACCATCCCAAATCAAAATAATAAATTGACATTGTTTGATTTGATGAAATTAAATGATAAATTTTAAAAATGAATGACAAAAATAGTAAAATAAAAAAAAATTTTTGGCAAATTTTTTATGCGATTTTGGCCGCATTGGTTATTAGAAGTTTTCTTTATGAACCTTTTAGTATTCCTTCAGGTTCAATGTATCCAAATTTAAAAGTTGGTGATTACCTATTTGTATCAAAATTTTCTTACGGTTTTTCAAGAAACTCATTGCCATTTAGCATTCCCTTAATACCAGGTCGAATTTTTTATAAAGAGCCTAAAAGAGGAGATATTGTTGTTTTTAAGACTCCAGAGGATAACAGAACTGATTACATTAAAAGATTAATTGGTCTTCCTGGTGATAAAATAAGCATGGAATCAAACCAAATTTTAATAAATGGAAAGAAAATTCAAAGAGAACTTATAAATAATGAAAGTTATAAATCTTTTGGGGTTCAGAAAATTCAAGAAAAGCTCCCGAACAAAAAGGTTTATTCAGTTTATGAGTTTGAGAAAACATTTTCTGTTTATAATACTAACAATTTTGATGAAATTATTGTTCCTGAAGACAGTTTTTTTGTTATAGGTGACAATAGAGATAATTCGCAAGATAGCAGGTATATAGGTCCTATCCCAAAAAAAAATTTAGTAGGCAGGGCTGAGATCGTATTTATTTCTTTCAATACTGAAATAGGCAGTTTTCTAAAATTCTGGACTTGGTTCCCTGCATTAAGAAAAGATAGATTTTTGGTCAGTTTGCGACCAAAAACAGATTCATAAATAGTTTTTGATGACTGATATAAATAAATTAATGAAAATTATCGGATATAATTTTAAGGACAAGTCTTTAATGAAAACTGCGCTTACACATTCTAGTTTTTCAAAAGAAAATAAAATAAAAAATAACGAACGTTTAGAATTTCTTGGTGATAGAGTCCTTGGATTAATTATTTCAAATGAGATTTTTAAAAAAAACTTATCAAGTACAGAAGGCGAGTTAGCAAAACAACAGTCATTTTTAGTATGTAAAACTACACTAAAAAAGGTTGCTAACAATATAAAATTAAAAGATTTTATAAATTGCACTCAAAGTTTAAAAAAAAATTCATTAGATTCGATTATTGCAAATACATTGGAAGCTTTAATTGCTGCAATTTATCTAGATTCAAATATTAATCAAGTATCGAATATTGTTTTAAAATTATGGAAAAGTTTTTTAGAAAATATTAATTTATCGTCTTTTGACCCCAAGTCAAAACTACAAGAGTGGAGTTTAAAAAATAAAAAAAAGCTACCTACCTATGAAATTAAAAATAGATCAGGACCAGACCATAGTCCTATCTTTACTGTAAAGGTTATTTTAGATGAAAAATTTTCAAGCTCTGCAAAAGGAAAGAGTAAACAAGATGCTGAGATAAATGCAGCTATTAAACTACTAAAAAAAATTTGTGAATAAAAAATGTGGTAAAATATTGTTATCAGGTTTTTCTAATGCAGGAAAATCATCTTTGATTAATTTTTTTTTAAAAAAAAAAGTTTCTATTGTTTCTCATAAAGTTCAAACTACTAATCAAAAAATAAGAGCAATTTTAAACTTTAAATCAAATCAACTAATTTTTGTAGATACTCCGGGAATAATAACTAATAAACGTTTTTTTGATAAGAAAATGTCAAGGTCATTACTAGAAGAGTTTGATTCATGTGATTTAAACCTTTTTATTTTAGATTCTTCAAAAGTAATAAATGAGAGTTTATTGGGACAAATTAATGATTTAGTATCAAACTTTAAAATTAACTTTTTGGTATTAAATAAAATTGACTTAATACAGAATGAAAAAGTGGTTAGCTTAATAAGTGATATTAATAAAAAAGTAAACTTTTGTGAAACTTTTCCAATTTCTGTAAAAAAAAAAATAGGGATAGATATTCTACTTCAGAAAATTATTAAAAATATTCCAAAAAAACCATGGGTGTTTGGAGAAAGTGATTTAATTGATAATGATTTAAAATTTCAATTATCTGAAATTACAAGAGAAAGAATTTTTAAGTTTATTAATAAAGAAGTCCCTTACTCTGTGAAGGTAAAGACGTCTTTTGAAATATTGAAAAATCTTGTAAAAGTTAGTCAAATTATTTTGGTAAAAAAAAAATCCCAAAAAGCAATACTTATTGGAAGAGCGGGTCAGAAAATAAAGCATATTGGAACTGATACTAGGCCAGAAATGGAAAAACTTTTTAAAAAAAAGGTTTTTCTTGATTTAAAAGTTTCATTACAACTTAAAAAAACATGAAAATAAATGATATAGGATTTTTTTTAGGAAATAAAAAATATGGAGAGAATTCTATTATGATTTACATTTTTTCTAAACATAATGGACTAATAAAAAGTTTTTCAAGGTTTACAAAAAAGCAAAGACTAAGTTTTACAATTTTAGATGAGGTAAATTTTACCTGGCAATCAAAACAAAAAGATAGTTTAGGTTATATAAATTTAGAGTTAGAGGCTTCACTTAAAAAAAATGATACTTTCATTAACTCACTGATTAAGTCTTCAGCAAGTGAATTATGTATTAAATTTTTACCTTTGTGGCAACAAAATATTGAGATATATAATGATTTAGAAAAATTAATAAATAATTTAGATAAAAACATTGACTTAATTATTTTTAATTATGTTTGGTGGGAGATTTTATTTTTAAAAAATACTGGCTATGGAATAAATTTAGATAAATGTTCTGTAAGTGGGTCAAAGGAAAAATTATACTACCTTTCTCCAAATTCTGGAAACTCTGTTACTTATTCAGTAGGTCATAAATATAGAAATAAACTATTCAAGCTTCCATATTGTCTGAAAGAAAAAACTATATCAAATAACTTTGTTGATTATGTTAATGCTTTAAAAATAACAACATACTTTCTTAGAAAAAATTTCGATTATGACTTAAATAAGTTTATTTTTAGAACCCATTTAATAAATAAACTTAAAAATTTGTAAGGTTCTTATTTTTCCAATTCCCATCAATAAAAAATTCTACATTATTAAAATTGGCTTTATACAACATCTTTTGAGAATTTTTTATCCAATACCCAAGATATAAAAAAGGTTTATTTATTATTTTTAACTCATTAATTAATTTTAAAATTAAAAGCTTACCAAGACTCCTTTTACTTTTGTATGGATCAAAGAAGCTATAAACGGCTGAGTAACCATCATTTAATGTGTCAACCAATATCGATCCTAAAAGATTATTTGATGAATCTACTAGATCGAATACCTGATTCTCATTTTTCGATTCAAAAAAAAAGTTATTAAATTCTTTTATGCTCATATCAATCATTTGACTTGATTCATGTCTTTCAAAACAATAATTTTTAAACAATTCATAGTGTTTATGACTATTATCAAAATTTTTTTTAAAACTTAGATCAGAATTAAATTTAATGACCCTTAAATTACTTTTTGTAAATTTAAAACCCTTAATATTGATTCTGGAGGAAATACATGCATTACAACCCTCACAAACAGGGATGTACATATGTTCATGGCTTCTTCTAAAACCATTTTTTGTTAACTCCGATATTAATAGTTTATTATTTTCATTTTTATTTAAATTTACATAAAGTCTTCTTTCAGTATTACCTGCAAGATAGGAGCAAGGAAAGCTTATAGATTTTTTAAACTCTATTTTCTTTTCATTAAATTCGTTCATGTCTATAAAAGTAGGAGTATTTGAATATCTGCAACGTTAGTATTTGTTCCTTTGATTATGACAAGTGAATTAATTTTTTTCAATACATCATAAGAGTTATTTTTTTTAAGCTCTTCAGCTAAATCTATATTCTTCTTTTTTATTTCATCAATGCTTTCTGCATCAACTATTCCTCCAGCTGCATTTGTTGGTCCGTCTCTCCCGTCAGTTCCTACAGAAAGTAAAAAAAATTCTTTTTTGAAATTTTTTCTGTTAATTTCTTTTAAGAAATGCAGAGAAAACTCTTGATTTCTTCCTCCTTTTCCATTGCCTTTAACTTTAACTGTAGTTTCTCCTCCCGATAAAAGTATTAATGGCTTCTTGCTTTTAATTGTTTCTATTTTTTTAAAGTAATATTTAGAAAATTCTTTAACGTCCATATCAATGTTCTTAAAAATTATTTTTGCATCAAGCTTTTTTTTTTTACAATAGTCATCAATATTTTTTAAACACATGGTATTACTACCAATTATTGTATTAGTTACTTCTTTAAAAACTTTATTGTTTTTTTTGGGAGTTTCTAATTTTTTATCTTTAAGTCCTCTAGAAATATAATTTTTCACTTTAGTAGGTATTTTTTCCCATAACTTGTATTTTTTAAGAATAGAAAAGACATCTGAAAAACTAGTTTCATCAAAGGTTGTCATACCACTTGAGATAGAACCTAAGTCATCCCCAATGACATCAGAAAGAATCAGTCCATGAATTTTGGCTGGATAACACAATTTAATTAAATTGCCTCCTTTAAACTGAGATAGATGTTTTCTTACCGAATTAATTTCTTTGATATTTGCACCTGAACTAAGTAAAATTTTGTTTGTTAAAATTTTATCTTTTAGACTAACTTCGCTTACAGGAAATGGTAATAAGGCTGAACCACCACCAGAAATGAGCATTAAAACAAGGTCATCTTTATCAAGGTTTTTTAAAGTATTTTTAATAAATTTTGCTGCCTTTAAACCATTTGAGTTTGGAATTGGGTGTCCTGAGGAAAAACATTTGAACCCTTTAACATCTCTAAAATTTTCTTTGTTAACAACTACAATTCCAGTTTTAATTTTAAGAGATTTTTTGGAAAAGATTGATTTTGCTGTAAGCGCCATGTCAACAGAGGCTTTTCCAATGCAAATTACAAATATATTTTTAACTTTTTTATATGTCTTTTTTTTATTATTTTCTTTAATGGTAATTTCTTTATTACTTACAAAAAGGAATTTATCCAAAATATTTTTAGGTTGTACAGATGCAATACCATAATTGAAAAGATCCAACAAAAGGTTATAATTGGATTTTTTTCTTCTCAGTTCTATGGAATTTATTTTATTAGACAACTCTGTCTCTAGGCTCTTCATCTTCAAAGAAGGCCTTTATGTTTTCATAAACTCTCATACCCATCGCTTCTCTTGTCTCTGAAGTTGCACTACCAAGATGAGGTAATAGAAAGACATTTTTTAATTTTAATAAACCTTCATTTACTTTGGGCTCTGCTTCATATACATCAAGACCAGCACCCATTATTAGTTCTTCATTAAGCGCTTTGACTAAATCATCTTCAATAACAATATCTCCTCTAGCAGTATTGATAAGGTAGGAAGTTTTTTTCATTTTTGAAATTGTCTCATAATTAACTATTCCTTTAGTTTCTTTTGTTGAAGGGCAATGAAGAGAAACAAAATCTGAGTTACAAAAAAGGTCATCGATGTTCTCACATCTTTCGGCGTTAAATTTTTTAATTGTGTCTTCGTCATTAAAGTAAGGATCATAAAAGATTATTTTCATCCTGAAGCCAAAGTGTGCTTTGTGAGCCATTGCCTGAGCAATGCGACCCATTCCAAATAAGCCAAGAGTTTTATCTGTAATTTTAGTGCCCATCATGTGAGTAGGTCTCCATCCTACCCATTCTTTTTTCCTAACATGAAACTCTCCTTCAGATCCCCTTCTGGCTACACCTAAAAGGAGTAACATGGCAATATCTGCTGTGCAGTCGGTTAAGACTTCAGGGGTATTTGTAACAACTATACTATTGCTTTTTGCAGAATCGACATCAATATTATTGAATCCTACGCCAAAATTTCCAATAATTTTAACTCTTCTATCAGGCGTTGAAATTATTTTATCTGTTATTGGATCGGTTACTGTCGGAAGTAAAGCATCGTAAGATTTCATTGCCTCTATCAATTCTGACTCAGAAAGTGGTTTATCATCAACATTTAATGTTGTATCGAATGTTGAAACTAGACTTTCTTCAACTTTTTTAGGCCACTTCCTTGTTACTAATATTTTGAACTTTTGCATCATTTTCTAAGGCCTTTCTCCAATATTCAGAAGCAGCAGCAACACCACTTCCAGGTTTTACATTAATACCTGAATCAATCATTGCCATTTCAGCACCATTGATAAAAGCTGAAGCTTGAAGTTCATTTAAATCACCTAGATGACCTATCCTAAAAACCTTACCAGCAACCTGTGTAAGCCCAGCTCCAAGAGATAGGTGATATTTTTTAAAAGCTGTTGCAAGTACATCTTTTGCATCCTTACCTTCAGGTACAACTATTGCTGAAACAGTATCAGAGTACCAGTAGGGATCTTTAGCACATAACTTTAACTCCCAACCCTCTAAAATTGCTTTTCTTACACCTTCTGCAATCCTATGGTGTCTTTTAAATACATTTTCGAGTCCTTCCTCAAATATCATATTACAAGATTCTTGCAAAGCCCTTAGCATTGGAATTTGTGGAGTGTATGGAAAATAACCATCTTTGTTAGTGGCTATTTGATCCTCCCAAGAGTAATAACATCTTTTTAGCTGAGCCGTTTTATGAGCTTCAAGTGCTTTTTCACTTACACACATAATTGCCATACCAGAAGGTAACATAAATCCTTTTTGAGAGCCTGAAATTGCGCAATCAACTTTCCATTCGTCCATTCTAAAATCAATTGAGGCAATAGAACTTACACCGTCAACAAATAAAAGAGCAGGATGATTTGCTGCATCCATTGCTTTTCTGATATCTTCAACATGAGAAGTTACACCAGTTGCAGTTTCGTTTTGTGTAACACAAACCACTTTAATTTTATGTTCTGTATCTGCTTTAAGTGTCTTTTCAACTTCCTCTGGAGGTGTCCCAGTTCCCCATTCTCTTTCAACTAAATGGGTATCCAGACCGAGTCTTTTAAACATATCCGCCCACAAATGACTGAATTGACCATATCTATAAATCAAAACTTTTTCACTTGGAGACATTGTGTTAATAATTGCTGATTCCCATGCACCTGTTCCTGACCCTGGGAAGAGAAAGACTGTACCTTTTTCAGATTTAAAAACTTTTTTGACATCTTTGTACAATGGTATTGTTAGATCTGGGATCTCGGGGTTTCTTTGATCTTCTGATGAAATATGCATTGCATTTAAAATTCTTTCAGGAATATTAGTAGGACCTGGAATTGCAATATGAAATCTACCTGGATGTATTCTTGTCATTATTTTCTCCTAATTCATAAGTGGCATTAAACTATTTTTTAATCTTATCATTTTCAAAAATCAAGTTCATTATGATTTTATTATTTTAACCATTCTGAAACCTCATCAGCAAAATATGAAAAAATTA
>NHFZ02000017.1 GCA_002171275.2 Pelagibacteraceae bacterium TMED124 | reverse complement strand
AGTTATATTATTTATATTAAAAATATACTTATAATATATATTTAATGGCAACAACAGCTTTTATGGATGGATCAAAAGAAAGTAATAATAATACGACATCACGGGAGTCTCGTTCTTCGTTTTTCTCTTATATAAATAATGAAACAAAGGATAGTGTTAATATATCTTTAAAATGTAGTAAAGTATTACAAGAAATGCTAACAATAGATTTATGGCATGATATGATTGAATCTAGTAAATTGTTATTTGGAACAAGTAAAGATTATGAAATATTTATGACACTCGCAAAAAATTTTTGGAATGATGATGATCATGGCGAAGTATTTATTTATCAAAATGGTGGTGCTTCATCGACAACGACTACAGTAAATAATAGTCCAAATGCAATGGATGTGGAAAAGGATGATCTTAATACATATAATAATTATGGAATTTATAAAAATGATCTAACCAGCTCACTCCAACCTCCTACATTTATTCACAACATGCATAAAAAAGTATATAATTATCAATGTAGAAAAGGAAATCCATTTTGTGGCATACAATTAAATTATACAACAATAAGTAAAGGCGTAACGCAAGGCAGTAATATAAAAATACCTGAAATACAACATGAAGTAAAACCTATATTTGATCTTTTCCACAATGATAATTTACCTATATTTTCAAATATACAGAACAATTTATCAACTAAAGCCGCATTAGAACTCAATAAACCATATAACTGTGGATTAAATATATATGGTGAAATAAATAAATCAATAATAAATAAGGAGGATAATAATTCATTTGACATTACCTTAAGTGATAATTTTTTTTATGAAAAAAAAATAATTATGGATAAAATTAATCCATATTATACATCTAATTGGATATTTGTTGATGCTTTTAAAAAAGGTTCTGATACGTTTAGAGGAATATATCAAGAAAGAGAATATGCTGAAAGATATAATGAACCATCAAGATTTCCTGAAGGAGAAACAACAGCAACTATTTTAGATGAAGCAAATGCATTATTACATAATATAAATAATAGTAACGTTCTACAGCCAATACCACTACAATTAAAACAAGGTAATGATTTTAAAAAACCAATTAATTGTGAGTTTAAAAATCATGATAATGAAACAATAGTTGTTGTTGAGCAAACATTAAAAACAGATGTTGCATCTCAAGAAGAAGCACAAAAGAAAATGAATCAATTATTAACAATAAAAAAATTATATGCCAATTTTTTAAATAATATTATATCAACTAAACAGAGATATTTGAATTTTGCCCAAGAATTATTTAATTTTTATACTAAGTTTAAAGCTATTTATACTGATGATCCAAAATTGAAAAATGCACCTGGTAGATTAGAATCACGTCAAATTAATGGACCTGCTTTTGTATGTTGTTTTTCAAACAACAGAAACGATAATCTCAAATTAATAAAGTCTACACACACAAATCAATTATTGGAAAAGAATGATCAGCTCTTCACCGTAACAGACAACATAGTTCCTCTGAGTGAGAAGATGATGCAAATGATGGAGCCGCAACTAGATCTCAATTTAATTGAGAAAATATTGAAGGATATGGATATTAATCATGATAACATAATTCAATACGATGAATTAACTATAAATTTAATGTATTTTAATTATCATATTACAAAGCTTAAATTATCTAATGAGGAATTTAAATGGTGGTATGAAATATTGGAGGAGAATCAAGAAGAAGATGATATACTTTGGAAAAAATGTTTATATTTATCATTTAAATGGTTAAAAAATAAATTTTATTTTATTAAAAATAAATTATTATTTTATGAATTTAAATATAAGTTTGATGGTAATTATAAATCTATAAGATTAAAAGAAATAAAGGATACAACAGTAATACAAACATTTAAACAAAATGCAAATGAAAATGACAATATTGTATCTTTAATGTTTGAACATTTCAAAATAGGTGATTATAATGACCCATATAAAGATTTACCAAGCATAAATGAGTTGGACGCCAAAAATTTTGATAATACATTTTTTCATATAAACGAATTAATTATAAGAGATAATATGATTGAAGAACAAATTATAGAAATGTTTGATAATGAAGATAAGAGCCCATCCTTTAACTCATTAAACAAACATATTCATGATGAACTTTTACAGATAATTCAGAGTGATAATAGATATTATAGAAAAAATGAATGGGATAAAAAGAATGATCTTTTTTTGAAATTAGGTAATTCTGGTAGTTGGCAAAAAGATAAAGTTGAAAAATTGATAAATGATATTAAAAAAATCTTTCAAGAAGGAGAAAATGATAAACCTGAATCTGGCGCTGCTATTATTACACAAATTTTTGCTCAATTCAAATCCAATAAATTAAATTATCAACAAAAATTTGGTAGTACTGTTAATATATTTGAAAATGAAATTTTATCACAAAATACAAAAGTAGCAATCTCACGATTTGTTTCGAATAATACTCAGGATCATAAACGATTAGAGTTTGAAAATAATATAATAGAAACATCAAAAATATATAATAAATCACTACCAGATAGAGGTAAAAAAGGATGGAAAAAAGGTCAACTGATTTCAATAATTGAAAATTTAAAAAGTGAAATAGAACAGTATAATGATAAAGTTAAAAAATTAGCAAGGGATTCTGGATTATTAGAATATAAAAATATATGTGAAAATTTAATGAAATTATTTATATTAGATACTAGAATAAATACAAATGATGAAAACCAAAATAATGATAAAGTTCCATATGTTATTGATTTTATAAGAAAAAGAAAATTAATAGATGAAAAAACAAATGAATTCATTGGAGAGAAAAAAATATTGACATTGAGAAAAAATTCAATTGTATATTGGGCGCTAGAATATGAAATACCTATTATAGAAGGATTTAATGGAATTCAATCAATAAAAATAAAAGACGAGGGAGAGGATTATACTATTACAATGAAATCATTAAGCGTTTCAGAATGTAGTTATAAATTTAAATGGTTATTGGTTTTGTTTAATTATATATTTTTTGGAATACCAATTAACGATGACGTTAAACAAAAAATAGGACAAAAAAAAGGAACAAGAACAAATAAAGCAGATCAAGAAAATGCACAATATTTTTTTGATATTATTAATAAAATTTCAAAAGAAAGAGCCGAACTTTCCCCATTAGATAAAGTTGAAAATGATGAACAACGAGATTTAACTGGTACATTGAAAGGGCTTGGTGATTTTTTGGATGAGGATGTAATAAACATATGTACAAATTTAATAAAGCCAGATACACAAGTTCCACCCAAAACTTTATTGAAAATATTATATTTACCATTATTTTCAAAAACAATGGCAGATTTTTTTCAAATGTTATATGTGAAACATTTAATGCAAAAAAATAGGGAAAATAATATTGGATATAATAATAATTTTTGGTTAATGACATTTGATATAATGGCAGCTTTAATAGGATTAGAAATTGAATGTCCTATTTTATTTGAAAAAGAAATAAAGGGTATTAGAACAGCGTTAATTGGTTATGCGATAAATAAAGATAGTAGCATCATGACTAGTGTAGAGACTGATACTCTCTCCCCTCTTGAGAACCAATCAATCGAAGTAAATAATTATATTAAAAATAAATTCATTGATGATACATCTTATTTTTTTAAAAAAGATGAATGGATGAGGTTGAAAGGAGAATATGATGGCGATACTGCATTAAATATTAATTATTGTTATGATAAAAAATATAAAATAGAGAATAAATTAAAAAAAATTAAATTAACAGAAGTCGGTGAAATGAACGTTGATACAGTGATTTCAAATATATTTGATGTAATAAAAAATGCCGAAATACAAATATTAAAAACTAAATTAAAAATTTTATCTAAAAAACATACAAATTCAAAATTATATAAAGAGTTAAAAGAGTGTATAGAATATATATTTAAATATGAGGAAATGATAAAAAATGAGCTTACACACTTACAAAAATCACAAACAACTAATTTCCCCATAAATGTTTATAATAATATGATAGATTACAATACCAAATATATAAGCAGTTATACCAATCATTTATTATACATTATGGATAATTTTGAAAAAATAGAAAATTACGTTTCATATAAAAATATTATAATGCAATTAGAATCAAGATTGAAATATTTTCAGGAGAGGAGTGGAAATCTTCCATCGTCTTATTTATTTGGAAATGGAAGCGGTAAAGTTCCGGAGAGTACCAAATCGGTCAGTTTAAAAGAAAAAGAAAGATACATGATGAAACAAATACAAATAGTAAAGGAAAAAGCACAGGAAATATTGGCTGATCCTGAAATACAAAAAGTTTCACTAAAACGAATAAATACTCATAAACTTGGATTTCCAACTACACCAGATCAACCAATCAATCAAGAATTAATCACCAGTCAGCACAATATCGCTCCGGATGATAGGTGGGCAGTAAACACAACACCAGGAGTAGGGAGCTCCGACTTAAAACAGAAGGGAAAAATAATGATGGTAGACGATGAGACGATAGTAGAAGAGTTGGATGGTAACATGACTAGTATGTATCAATTTAGAGGTGACGGAAGCAATAAGAAATCTTCTTCTTCCTCCTCATCTAGCAATCGTAGCCGCAGAAGAAAAAATTTGGGAAAGAAGAAGCTCGTGAATCGACGACTTAATACTAATGACGAAGACACCGCAATGCGTATGGTAAATCCAAAAGACCAAACAATGTCTCAAAGCAACCAACCTGGCAAAAAAGCAAAAATATCTATCGCTTTTCCCCCTCGCAACGGGACAGTTGTTCAAGCTAATGATGGTATTAAATGGAAATATGAACAACACCTAGACACAAAGGACGACGACACGATACGTTTATGGAAGGAGGGTTCACTCGAAAGCGATGTGGTAACCGAAGATATATTTTATAGCAGTTATACAATACCACCAACAGAGGGTGGTGCAAAATTAAAAATAGGTGATAATAAAAATTCAAGGAAGATAAAAAGACGAAAGCATAATACACGTAAATTAAAGATAGGAACGAAAATAAATAAAAGTATAAAAAATAGGAGAAAAAAGAACGACACGCGTAGAAAAAAAATAAAAGTTAATACTATATGATTAAACGAATAAACGAAAAAAGACATAAAAAACTTAGTAGGAATTTTTGTGAAACCTATTTATGTTGTTATAGAGAAAAGTCAGTAGTATTACCAAAATCACCATCACCAGATAAAAAAGAGATAAAAGAAAATGAAGTGATATATAAAGAGATAGAAACCAGTGTTCCAACAGAAAAATAAATGTAAATTACATAAAGAATCATTATGTAATTTAGATAATGAGTAATAAATATTGGGGGGAATATGATTCGTCAATTATATTTTGTGAAGACAAATACGTAGAATCAGAGTATATAGCGGAATATTGGAATACAATAAGTGGATTGTTATATGTAGTTGTAGGGATATATTTTATGAATACATTAGTAAAAAATATAGGTATAAGTCTAGTGATAATGGGAGTTGGGACGATGGGATTACATGGAACATTAAGATGGTATGGTCAGTGGATGGATGAGATGGGTATGTTATCATTGATGTTTGTTTATATAAAAGGTGTATATTATGATGTATCAAATAATATTTTGTATTTATTATTAGGAACATATATGACATTTAATAAAAATCATAATGTATTTTTATTAATGTTTGTGAGTTTATTGTATTATCAATATAATGCGGTAAAAAAAATAATAAATACAGAAAAAACAATACGTTATAAGGAATATTATTTTATTACGATGGGTTTAGGAGGTATATGTTGGATATTGGATAGAATTTGTTTTACAAAAGTAATAAATTTTCATATGTATTGGCATATATTTTCAGCATTTGGTTGTATATTAGGGTCATTAGTATATTATGAACATAGTAAATCATTACATAATGGAGGTAAAAAAATAAAAGATTGGTATAAAAAAATAAAAAAATGTAAGTAATCTTTATATGTGGCAATTTATGATGGGATTTTCATTAGGAGTATATGTAGGAACATTATATGATTGTAAACCGACGGTTATATATATAAAGAATTTTCTGGATAAAACGATACCAGAAGAAGCGAAACCGAAGAAAAAATAATTTTTTAAATTAAATAATTATTTTTTATTGAACAAGGATGGAATATTGTAGACACCATTTTCTTTAGTGTATTTAGCGATAATTTTGGGGTCTTTTCGATTATTAACAATATCGTGATGGTCATAAACATTATCAAATTTATCAATATAATAAGAAATACCGTGAATTTCTTGTATCCAAACTTGAACAGTTTTATGAGTTTTTTTAGGTGGTTTTGAGGATATTCTACCGTGTGGAATACCTTTAATATGTGTTCCACAATATTCAGAACCTTCTCTTTTTCTTCTACTACATTGTTCACCATTTGCACGTTTAGCACAACATTTATCACATAATGGGACAATATTTTTTACCCGTTTTCTTTTTTGTAGATCAGTTTTATTGATAGCACAACATTTATAATCAATAATATAATTTTGAATCATATTAGAATCGTTATTAGTATTAAGAAATTCAAGTAAATCATTTTTGAATTTATGGAAGTGGTTTTGAACCTTTTTATTAATTCGTCTCTCCATTTAATATAATAAATTGGATTATATTTGAATCGATTTTATAAATATATAAAAAATCGATATAAAGGATTATTTAAGGAAGATGGTTCCAACTTTAGCAGGTAATATGAGACAGAATATAGCAATACCAGCTAACCAACATTGATAAGGAATAAAGTCTTGAAATTTGAATTTAGTTGGGAACATTCTAGATAAAGCATAAGTAATACCAATAATAACAATACACAATACAATAATACCAATTTTTAATAACTTAACATTCATTATATATATAGTTATTTTATATTATAATTGGTAAATAACGGATCATAAATATCAGGAAGATTATTAGTATCAATTTCATGACATGAAAGAGGTATTTGTTGATAGAAATTTTTGACTATAAATTCAGTATGAATATTAAAATAACCAGAAATGTTTTTATATTTAATAGAAGAAATAACTAAACTATCATATTCATTAGCCCATAATTTATTTTTATCTATATTTTTTTGTTCAGGAGTTTTATTACCAACATTATCTAAAAGTTTAATAATCCAATTGAAAGGTTCAGAAGGTCGATATAAAACACTTCTAGAATTATTTAAAAAAACAGCGTACCTAATAATACCACCATTGAAATATTTTCCTCTATCTGTGCTAATATTTTTACCTAAAATGTTTCTAGTTTTATAATTAGAAGTCCAAGTAGCTAATTTTAAAGCATTAAAAATGGAACCCAAATAATAAAAAGAGCCGAACCATTTGTTGTGATTAGAACGAATACCTAAAGATACAATGTATGGAATAAATTGTAATGGTCCACCGTGATAACAAACGACAGGACTTTCGATTTGTTTATTTGAACTATCTTTTAAGAATAATAAAGTAGGGTTGTTATAAAAGATGGAATAAGTAGCGGGATGAATATCATAAAATAGAATTTTACGGTGATTACAAATTTCATCAATGATAGCCCACCAAAGTTGTTGATTACGATAGATATAATTGATATCGATAGTTTTGGTGTTATCTTTATAAAAATAATAAATGTCATTATGATGGATAATAAAGCCTTTTTTATCTAATTTAACGTTAGTAATATTTTTAATTAATGAATCGGCGATAGTATTGGGATTTTGTTTATTTTTTAGATATTTGAATGGGAAAATATATTGTTCTTTTTTGTTATTATATTTGAATAATAAATAGGATAGGAAAGGTTTGTAAACATTATTAAATTTAGTAGGTGAAATAACACGGAAAATACAAATGAAAACTCTATTTAAATCGTGTTTTAAAGGTAATTTATTTTTTAAAACAGATAAATTATATTTATAATAAGATTGGTCCATTTATATAAATAGATAAATATTTATATAAATTAATTTTTTTTGCGTTTTATATTCTCGTGAATTTTTTCAGGTCTAGATTCCATAATATAATTACTTAATTCTTTAATAATATTTGGGTCATTTTTGAAGTAAGTAGTTAATGATGCAAGTAAATGTTTTTTACTAAGAGGTGATTTAACTTTTCTGGATGTTCGAATTAATTGACCATCGGATGTGCTCATAACTTCAATATCATTTGTTTTCATAATATCGACTAAAGATTCAGTAATGTCTTTTTTCAATTTTCTTCTAACTTTGATTTCTTTTTGTAAAGCTTTTATTTGATTATCAATTTCTAACCATTGTTTTACATTATCAATGAGTTGTTTATTTTCCATATATAAAGAAAATGTTAATTTTTTTAAGTGTATTTTAAAATTAAATAGTAACAGGTTGACATATAGAAGTTGTATTAGTACCTGGAATTTTTTTTTTATTTTTTAATAATTTTGAATGTTGTAAGCAGAAGGGTTGAAGCGAAGAAAAGCTTTTTCTACTACATTGATTACCTTTTCTGGTTAAAGCTGTACATTTTATAATATTTTTATTTTCTTTTTTAACATTACGTTTTTCAAGTAGATTTAAATGTTGCTTACAATATTCGAAGCAACAAAATTTATTACAAGGTTGATTTTTTCTTTTACCGGATTTAAATTGATAAGGACATTTATTTAATTTTAAAGCTTGTTTTTGTGGCCAATTAACATATCGTATTTTAGGATGAGTTTTAATATATGGTAAAATACCATTTTGTATGGTTCTACAATATGGACATTTCATTTGATATTTAGTAAGTTTTTGTATTTCTAAATTATTACTATATTTTTTTCCACGAATTAAATTTATTTTTTGTTTACAAACTTCATTTAATAGAGGTTTATAATTGAAGGAATGAGTACAAGTTAATTTTATATGAGATTTTTCTAATGGTTCGTTAGTAATTAAACAATTATTTTCATAGGATTCTTCTTTATCCATTTCTAACATTAATAGTGTATTAAAATCAGAAACATTTTGCATTTAATAATAATAAAATATTCTCTTTATATGAATTATATATAATATGTCTCATACAAGAAAAAGATGGTCAGTACCTACGTGGATGTTATTTCATGGAATGGCTGAAAAAATAGATGATAAATTTTATAAAGAAAATAAAGACCAAGTATTAGAAATAATAAAAATAATATGTGATAATTTACCCTGTCCATATTGTAGAAAAAATGCATCAAAATATATAAAGAATAATATGAAAAATATAAATACAAAAGAAAAATTTAAACATTTTTTGTATGTATTTCATAATGATGTAAATAAAAAATTAAAAAAGAAACATTTTGAAAAATCAATATTAAATAAATATAAAACAATAAATATATTAACAGCATATAAATGGTTTAATGATAAATTTTATGGTGAATACATAGTATCACATGATTTTAATAAATGGCGAAGAAATATGGTAAAAGATAAGGTAACAAATTTTTTTAAGGATAATTGGAAGAAAATGTTTAAATAATATTATAGAGTTAATATTATTTAATGAAGTGATTAGCCCACAGGAGTTTGTGTGCATTTATATGTTTTATTAGATAAACTATTAATTTTACATTTTGAGACGGAAGGATCTATACCAAAGAAAACTAATTGTCTACCATCATTAAAAATATTAATAACTGCCAAAAACCATAAAAATCCAAAAATTGCTCCTATTAAAATTCCTGGAAGTACACCATATATAAAATCAGTGCAATTTTTAAGGGTTCTGTATATCATATCAATAATAATAAGAACAGCATAAATAATTAGAAAAGCACCCCCAGGACTTAAAGTATTTAAACTATTACCAAACATTAAATAAGCAAATGTGAAACCATGAAATAATGCGTGACTATCAATTAATCTAGTTATGTTACTGGAGGGAAACATAGGTTCAAATATTTCACAAAAATCATGTGTAGGTATTTCATCCGTTTTAGCAGCTCTTCCTTCTTTAATCCAAGGATGTAATGCAATGTTTGCTAATCCGGTTTTTTGTATAAGCATACTAATACCTGCTGTAACTAATAAACCAAGTAACCATATAATACCTTTAAAATCATAATTAAAAAAAGAATTTATTATAAAGAATGAACCAAGTAAAATAGGTAATAATGATGTCATAAAAATCATAATATTGTCAAAACTTATTTTTATTGCCATATATATAATTTATTAGATAATTATTCTTCAAATACGATGTCTAAAACTTCTTGAATAGTTTCAACATTGATAAAAGAAATATTTTCAAAAATGGATTTATCTTTTTGTTCTTCCATAAATTTATTAAAATCATCTGAATTGGATTTTGGATAAATGAAAGTATCAATACCAGCTCGTATACCTCCTAATATTTTTAAGTCTAATCCACCTATTTCAGTAACTCTACCTTGTAAATTAATTTCACCAGTTATTGCAATATTGTTTTTAATTTTTTTAGAGTTTAATAAACTATATATACAAATTGTAATAGCAGTTCCAGCAGAAGGACCATCTTTTGGAACAGCGCCTTCAGGACAATGAATATGTATTCCTTGCATTTTTGTATCTTCAAATTGTTTAGTTAATTTTTTTTGTGTTTCAGTATTAGTTAAACTCCAAGATAATGTTTTTGAAACATTCATACTTTCTTTCATTACATCACCTTGTAATCCAGTTAATTTAAATTCTAAAAAAGTAGATGAAGGATAAAAGGAAGCTTCAATAGGAATAATACCACCCATACCTAAAGAATTAGCCCATAATCCACTAATAATACCAACACTCGATTCAGTATGTTTTTTCTTATATCGAACTTCTTTACGTTTTTTAAGATATTTATTTTTAATTAAATCAATAGTTACATGAAAAGGGATAGGTAATTCCGTTTCCTGTTTTAATATTTCTAAATTAATTTCACTAATTATTTCAAATATAAGTTCTTTTAGTTTTCTAACACCTGATTCTAATGTATATTTTTCAATAATATATTTTATAACTTCATCTGACAATTTGACATTGGATATATTAAATTTTTCAAAATATTCTGGTAAAATATATTTATTAACAATTTCTAATTTATCGTTTAATGTTAAATTATCAAATTTAATACGATGAATTCTATCTAATAAAATTCTATCAATACTTGATACGTCATTATAAGAAAAAATAAATAAAGCTTTGCTTAAATCTAAATCAATACCACTAAAATATTTATCTTGAAATTGTTCATTTTGAGTAGTATCAATAAGATGTGTCAAAATACCAATAATTTCTTTACCATTTTCTGTTTTACTTATTTTATCTAATTCATCAATAAATATAATAGGATTCATGCATTTTGATTCTATCAATATATCAACAATTTTACCCCAAGTAGAACCAACATAAGTATAATTATGACCAGCTATAGTAGAACCATTACTAGCACCCCCAACAGCAATAAATGAAAAGGGTCGAGATTCACCATTAGTATCTTTCAAACAATATGCTAATCCTTTCCTTGCTAAACTAGTTTTACCAACGCCCGGTGGCCCTTCAAATCCAAAACAATAACCAGTTTGTTTACCAGTAATCCATTGACCAATAATTCGTTCAATTTGTCTTTTTGCATTTTTATGACCGTGAACTGACTCATCTAATGTTTTTGAAATAGAATCAACAGCTATATTTATTTTTTTCCATTCATTATCAATAGAGGTTAAATTATCTCTGAATGATGTTGAAATATTTATTTTAGTATTATTGTATTTATTCTGGATGTGATGATATATTTCTTTATTATTTTCAAATTCAATTATTGTTTTTTTTATATTTTTTTTCATATACTCAACCTTTTTTCCAGAATGACATAATTTATGTTTTTTAATACCATATTTTTTTAATATACTATTTATGTAACATATATTAGATACTAAAATATCACGTTTATTCTCTATGTAACAAGAAATTAAATTAGTTCTTTCTTTATTTTTTATATTATCTAATAATTCATTTTTGAAATACTTTGAATAATTAAATATTTCTAGATTTGTATATTTTTCCTTTATTTGAATGGAATTAGTTTGATCTAGTAATTTTACATCATCAATTATTTTATGAAATAACACTGAAATATTATCCATATAAGTTAATAGTTTTTCTTTACGAAATATTCCAAAAGGAATTTTTAATAATCCTTCTAAGTATTGTCGAGCTTTTGAACCAGAATCTTCTGATTTTGCTTTTACTTCTTTTAATTTAATCATTGCTTTTTCTTTAACAGTGTTATTTGCTTTTAATAAACATATTTGTTGTTCTAGTGGTATTTTATTTGTTTCAAAATCTGAAATTTCTTTCGTATAATTCATCGTGTTTTTCATAGCTTCTTTAAAAAATCGTTTTATATTCCAAGGTAAACTATCAAATAATATAGTTTGTTCTTGTGTATCTATAACACCATTATTTTCATTAGATAATAAATCATATAATAAATAAGCTAAATATTGATATTCAGGATTTTTATATTTTATTAATAATTGTATTAATGTATAACGTTGTTTATACAAATCATAGGATAAAAATTCTTTAACAATGTCTGATATAGGTTTTTGTTTTATTAATAAATTTTGATTTATAAATCCATTAAATTTATGATATATTTCAGTATTATTATAAATCATCAATTCTTTTAATGATAATGATGATAGAAATGTATTAAAGTCATTGGTTTGAAAAAAATCATCATTTGGTTTTTTTGAATATAAATCGTCTAATATTTTTTTTATGTATTCATTATTTGTACATTGAATTACTATATCATCCGTAATACAAGACATTATAATTGTTTTTTTTTGTTCTTTATTTTGAAAGCAAATTTTAATACCCGATACTTTTATTTGAAATACATTACTAGATCTAGCTAAATCAAAACAATCTAATGTTTTACCAGTATCTACTATCATAAAATCTTCTACAATTTTATTTTTTGGTAATTTTTGTTTATTTATTTTATCTGATTTCCAATTTAAAACTTTAAAATGAATAGGATGTGTATATTTCTTTAATATATCAAATTTTTTAGATGATTGTAAAGTATCATAATAAGAAACTCCAAATTGAATTTTTAATATATCCGATATATCATATGTTCCATGATTTCTAAATAAAATACATAATTCATTATTAATAATTTGGAGTTTATCGGTTATTTCATCATAATTCACATTTTTTGATTTACTATTAAAAATATCCAATATACACATTAAATCATTATAAATTTCTTCCAATTTTTGAATACTATTATTTAATTGTCCAGATGTTAATATATCTAACGTTTTATATCGTTGTATTATATTAGTGGTTCTTTCAATTAAAATAAAATAATAGGAAATTTTATTTCTTATTGAAATTTCGTGTTTATTTTTCTTTTTGGAAGAATTTTTTTTGGAATTTTTTTTATTTTTATTCATTATTACTATTATATATAGCGATTTTAATATAAAATAGAAAAATACACACTAAATATTTATTTATTTTTTTAACTCATAAATATAAAAATTATCGATTTAAAAAGATTCTTATATAAATAAATAATATTATGGGGATTCCTAGCTATTTTTCATACATTGTTAAAAATCATAGAGAAATTATTAAAAAATTATTAGATATAAATTATCCTATAAATAATTTATATATTGACAGCAACTCAATTGTTTATGACTGTTTACGTAAAATTAGTTATAATGACAATGATGAGTTATTTGAAGATAAACTTATTAAAGAAGTTTGTTACAAATTAGAAGAATATATTAAACATATTCAACCTAACAATAGAGTATTTATTGCACTAGATGGTGTAGCACCTGTCGCTAAATTAGAACAACAACGAAATAGAAGATATAAATCTACTATGGAAAAGAAAATAATGAAATCAATTGATCCTACGCTTCAAAATTCTTGGAGTTCAACTGCTATAACACCAGGAACTGATTTTATGTATAAATTAAATAAAGGTATTGAAGAGTTTTTTCATAATAAAGAAATTACTTATAATTTAAAAAAAATAATATTTTCTGGTTCCAATGAAGTAGGCGAAGGTGAACACAAATTATTTTCTTATATAAGAAAAAATGAAAAATCTCATAAAAATGAAACTAGTATTATATATGGATTAGATGCAGATTTAATAATGTTAGCATTAAATCATCTACCTGTATCAAAGCGTTTATATTTATATAGAGAAACACCTGAATTTATAAAAAGTATAGATAGAGATTTAAATCCTAATGAAAGTTATTTAATGGATATACCTGAATTATCTAGAGTTATTATTAAAACAATGAATAATGGTCGTAGTGTTAATAATAAACAACAAGTGAATAGATTATATGATTATATATTTATGTGTTTCTTATTAGGTAATGATTTTCTACCACATTTTCCTTCTATTAATATAAGAACAAAAGGTATATATAAATTATTAGCTGCTTATAGAAATGTATTGGGGAAAAGTAATAAAAATTTAACCAATGGTAAAAAAATATATTGGGATAATTTTTATAAATTTATTGATTATCTAGCAAAAGAAGAACTTAGTAATTTGGAAGATGAATATAATATTAGAGATAAAATGGAAAAAAGACAATTCCCTTCTGAGACGATTGATGATAAAAAAATGAGATATTTAAATGCACCAATATTAAATAGATGTAAAGAAAGATACATCGACCCTTTTTCTTATGGATGGGAGAACAGATATTATGATGTATTATTTGAATCATATAATAGTAAAGATTATGTTAGAGAAGTGTCTTTGAATTATATGGAAGGTTTAGAATGGGTTATGAAATATTATACAACGGGTTGTGCTGATTGGAGATGGAAATATAATTATAATTATCCACCATTATTATCAGATTTATTAAGATATATACCAAGATGGGATATGGAATTAATTAAAAAAAATGATAATAAACCAGTAACAGAATTAGTTCAATTATCATATGTATTACCAAATGAGAGTTTAGTATTGTTACCTCAGAAAATACATATAAGATTATTGAAAAATATGAGAGAATGTTATCCTACTGATAGTAGATTAGAATGGTCATTTTGCAAATATATATGGGAATCACATGTTCATTTACCTTCTATAGATATAGACAAATTGGAAGAAATTTTGAGTAAATAAGTTATAATTTGATAAATAAAATTTGTTGTTTTAGTATAATGCCAGGAAAAGTTCTTCATATGAAAGATAGAGGCGAATTAGCTACTTTTGTAAAATCAAATGATTATGTGATAGTGAAAATAGGAGCAGAATGGTGTGGACCTTGTAAAAGAATAGAGCCAAAATTGATGGAATTATTTAATCAAATGCCTGATAATATTCATTTAGTTATGGTGGATGCTGATGAGGGAGATATAGCAGCAGCATTAAGGGTGAAAGTATTACCAACTTTTTTGAATTATATTAAAGGAGATTTACAAGACGTATATGCGTCTGGTGATGCTGATAATTTAGTTAAATTTTTTGAGAGTACAGTAAAATGGATGATGCAATAATTATTTATATGAAGTTATAATTTCATATAAATTTATTTACGTTTTTTTAAGGTGTTACGATTTCTTCTAGCTTTGGATTGTATTTTAAGATTTTTTAATTTGAAACTGGTTTTTCGTTTTTTCTTTTTGAGTGTTTTTCGAATTCTTTTTTTTAGTTTAGGTTTTTTACCACCTTTTAATGAAATATTTCTTTTTAGTTTCATTCGTTTTAAGGATTTGTTTTTTCTTTTATTTGTATATTTCGCATTTTTTCCCCCGCCGATTTGGTATGCACCTGGTCGATTCAAGTTTTTCTCGTCAAAGGAAATATTTAATAATTCTATCATTTTTTTAACCCAAATTTTATTACCCGGCTTATCAGCTTCTAATTCAATAAATTTTAAATTATTTTGATCTCTCGTCCAAAATATTTTTTTATTTTTATCTTGATTATCATTCGCTTCTATGTTTATCATATATAAATCTTCATTTCCGTTAACAGTAAATAGACCTTTATTCCTTTCGAAAGCATCATCATCATCTTCTTCATATCCATCCAGTTTTTGTTTATTAAATGGTTCATCATATGGAACCGAATTATAATCTTCAGTCCCATCCATTTTCATATAGTTTAATAAATGCATAATTATAATTTTTTGCCAGTCTATTTTTTTATATTCATTACTATCTCTTTTAGCATAAACAGCTGCTGTTTTATAATAAGTTTCAAAATTTCGTAATAATTTATAAAAGTTTTTTTTCGTTTTGCAGAAATCAGAAGTTGGATTATCATCAGTATAAGATTTATAAATTGTTTTTACGAAACTATCATCATCCAAATTTGATTTATCAATTTCTTTTTGGATTGATATACCACGTTCATTATCGCCTTCACCAAATCCCTTACCGGTCATAAAAGAGCCACCACCTGTGTAATCTAAAAAATCTTTATCCTCGTCGAGCAATTTGTATGAGTCCTCATCAATGATTTCATCAAATATCACTATAATAGAATTTGAAAAATTCAATTCTTCTTGAAGGTTTACATAATTTTCCAATTCATCATCCAAATCTTCCCAATGTGTTTGATCTCTATCTCTCTGTATTATGTTTTGTTCAATAAAAAATTCTAAACTTTTTATATTTTTACTGCTTTTTTTTTGGTTTTCTTGTTTTATAATTTTCTCTAATTTTGTTTGATACTCATCTAATTCGACATCTTTATTATTATGATTTAATTTTACTCTATTTTTAATACGCTTTTCCATCTTATTCGCTTCATTTTTATCAAAATCATCAGTTTTTTTATATCGCTCTAGCTGTTTTTTTAAATCAAAAATAAAATCTTTTTCAGTATTTAAAATAATTTTATCCATTGGAATACTTGCGTATAAAAAATTAATAAGGGTTTTATTATCTAATTTTCCATTATTTTTCACATCATTCCAAACACCATCCCTTTCAAACAATCTCGATAATTCATCTATTTTCTTCTCTATTAACCGATTTAATGTGTTTTGTGATTTTTCCCATTCTTTTAACACCATTAACATATATTCGGTCTTTTTCATATTACTTTTATCATTGTCATCATTCAATTTTTCGAACATCATTTGTTGATCATCATAAGTAACATCCACCCACATTTTCTTCCAGCTTTCCATCAACTTTGAATGTTTTGTATTACTTATTTTATCTTTTTCATTATCAATTGCGTCTTTCTTCTTTCTCTCCAAACTCTTTTGATTTTGGAGGTCACGAAGGCGTTCTTCTTCATCTTTTTTTTCCCTGGCCTGCTTTTTCCTCTCTAAATCTTTCTTCACTTTCTGTTCCCTTGTCTCCTGTGCTTCTCTATCTTCCTTTTCTTTTTTCGCTCTCTCTGCTTCTTCTCTTGCTGTTTTCTCTGCAGCCTCTCTTTGCAGTCTGTTCTTCTCTTTCAAGTCTTCTCTTATTTTTTTCTCTCTATCAGCTCGTTCTCGTTGTGCTGTTTTGTTGTCTTCTTCTGTTTCTTCTCTACTATAATCACATTCCATTGATGTATATTTAGATTCTTTATCGTATTTCAGGCAAGTATCCTGTTGTCCTAAGGTTAACTTAAAAGTATTTTTATTATAATCCAATAATATTTCATTCTGGTTGGGAGTAGTTGCTAATAAATCATAATAAGGTGAACGATATAATACATTTATATCATTAGTATCTAATTTACGACATATATTTTTATAATCATCAACATAGTTAAATTTAATATTTTGAAGAGGATTTAAATTATTATATACTTCTGGTAGGAGTTTCATATTTTCCATCGTTTTTGAATTCATAAGTAATAAGTCATTTGATTCAATATCTAATAAAGATAATTTATTTACAAATTTTAATGTTGATAATGTAGATTCTGTTTTATATCTGGCAAATTCCAAATCATCTTCTTCTTCTTCTT
The DNA here is from genome assembly GCA_002171275.2 of Pelagibacteraceae bacterium TMED124. The sequence goes on along the minus strand of NHFZ02000017.1, from coordinate 16,407 downwards.
CTCCTTCTCCTTCTTCGTTGTGCACTATGTCTTGTATACTTTCTATATCACCATCTAATGACCTTTCGTTTAAATTAATAGTTAATAATATATAATTAGTGGTTGGTATATTAGAATTTAATTTAATATTACCAATACACAAAGATAATCTATCTTTTACTTTAAACCAATCACTCATCCTTACAGTGCCATTATTTGGAATTTCAATTTCTAATTGATTATATTCTCTTTTTGCAATATCTGTATTTGATTTATATTGTTCTGATATATTTTTAGTATCATTTATATTAACAGGTGTGAATGTGATTTTTGGTGCTTTCACATTTTTTAAAATATCAAATGAATTATATTTATAATAATCATAAAAATCAGTCATATATTTACTATCTGTTGATTTATTAATAATAATATCCTTTAAATTTTCTAATGTTGCGTTAATCATTCTTCCTTCACTTAATAAATCTAATAAATATTTATTTTGTGTTTCACCTTTATCTTTCCCTTGATCAAAACAAGTTTTAAATTCATCCTTTTCATTTTTATAAAATAATAAATTATAATCCGTTTTTGCTTCTTCATCAGTCACTATGAAAATTTCGTTATCCACTCGATATTTATTTCCTCCCTTCTTATTTTGATATATTCTATTTAAATTATTTAAAAAATTCATATTATTTGGCTGTTCGGGGTTTTTTACACTTTTATTATATTCTTCATTGACATATGCAGATAATTTTTTCGCATCAATCATATCTTCTTTTCCAGCTAAATCACAAATAATTAATTTATTTCCTATATTTTCATCTTCATGGCCTTCTTGTGATATTAATATTTCATATATCATATGTGACCTTGAACTTTCATCATTATTATATGTTGCTTTTTTTTGTTTATATTCATCTATAAAATCCATATGAAATTTTAATATCTTTTCCCAAATAGCTTCTTTATTGTCACCCCATATTTCATCTCTGTCTTTTGTATAAATTGTAATATATTGTGGAACGGTTTCTTTTTCAGATTCAAGAAGTTTATCGTTTTGTTTTTCCCAATAAAATTCTGGATCATCCGCATCATCTATTTTTTCTAAAAATTCTTTAGTTAAATCCACACCCTCTTCCTCTGTAGTAGTCTTAACTTTTAATTTATATAATACATTATTATTAGTACTATTATCTTTTCCAATATTACCAGTAATCCGGGCTTTCCAATTTTTAAATAAATCGTCTTCGTCCTCTTTATCACTATATTTTTGCAAACAATCAATTAATTCGCTTTTTTTTGGCGAGAAGTTATTTTCAGTTTTCAATAAAAGATAAAATATTTTTTTTAAAAATGTAATTTTTGTCTTGTCTATTGAACTGAACCAAAATTCTTTTTCATTAGCACTTGTGATCCTTGTTACATCTTCTTTAAATGTTTGCCCCTTGAACACTTCGCTTTTGATATAATTTAAACCTGCCACCCATTCCTTTACATTTATACCTTCATTATTATTCTTTTTTGCTTCCTCCTCTTCCTCGAGAATTGTATTATATAATTTCCATCTATTAGGAGTTTTTTTATGATATTCAGGGTCATCAGCAGCGTCCTCCTCATTAAAATTTCCCTTCCAACTATTAACAAAATTATTTGGTATCCAATTTTCAAATCCATTTACATTACAAATCATATTTAAATTAATTTTGCTTGTTTTTTGATTAATACCAATACTACTATTACTATACCCAGACCATTGGTCCAATTTAAACTTAGCTAAAAATAATGGTTTATATTCTACAACGTTCTTTCCAGTATTATAATAATTATTGACTTCTCTTTGTCTAATATATTTAAAAATTCTTTTATAAATATTTGCAACATTATTGTTAATAGCATCCCTACTTTTTGCAATTTTCTCCAAACCAAACCATTCTATTGTCATATAACCTAATTCCTTAGATAATGTTGTTGCTTCCGCGTCATTTGATTTCATAACGAATATAGATGATACCCCTTCTTTGCTACTTGTCTCCCATAAATTATTATCACAAAAAGCTTTTACATCATCTCCAGTCAATGTCTGATTATGAAGATTAGTTATTGTATTTTTACCAACATTTCCCTCCCAAGTGGTTAATGTAAGACCATTTAAAAGTAATTTCCATATATTTTCTTCATTTCCTTTTTCATTTAAATAATCTTGCATTTTCTTCACAATATCAGAACTAATATAATATTTTATAGGCTGATTAAAATCAGTATATCTACTTTGAGATATTGTTTGCATATCGCCTAATATTTTTTCTTTTGACATCATAATTTTAGGATTACCCAAATCGTCAAATATATCTGTTAATTTAGCTTGCTGTAATTTTTTATACAATTTAGTGATAACATTTTCCCTGCTGCTTGCCGCTTTATACATTGGTGCAACACTAAAAGTTAAACTAGATGGGAATTTATATTTATTTCCTTTGATTTCATCAGTTAAGCGTTGTTGTATTCCAATTCCAGCAGTTGTTGATAAATATTTATATACATAAGGATAATATTTAAACTTATCGTTGTATATTCCCCCTTTTAATCCTTTATTATTAACAATTGTACTCAGCATGGTATTGTTATCTAATTCCAAACCTTGACATCGCCCTGAGTCTTGTAAAAAACAGCTTGTTGTTGTTGCTGTGAACAAATGGAATTTTTTAATCCCACCATATCCATCTTTTTTTTGTTTTATGTTAATACCCCCACCCCTCACCGGCACGAGGTCGTATAAATCAGGCATAATTAATGCTTTATCTCCATAATATGGATTAAATCGTGTAACAAATTTTGTTCGTCCTCCACCAGTTGCTTTAACATTCATAAATAATTCATAATAATATTCAGCATTAATATATTGACTGGTGTCTTGCATATTTTTAATAAAACTACCTAGGAAATAATTTTTAAATGTTTTTGTTGTTTGCTCATGTAAATTAGTATCCCCATTCTTTAAAAATATAATTCTAGGTCCAAATAAGTAAGGTTTTTGTATCTTATGGAGATGATCTTTAAATCCTTCCCTATCAGTACGTTGGGTAATTTGCAAAAAATAATCTTTCACCTGTTGAAATCTACCGTTTAATTTTGATATATTAGGAACTATATAATCATTGCTTTTCTTTATTGTTATTTTACCGGTTTCCATTTTCAAATTTGATGTTGGTACGACTGAAACTTTAATGTCATACGAAGCATTAAAAATTTTTTTAAAATGTTTTAAATTATTTTTTTTATTTCCATCCTTATTAGTTATATAAATATCTTCTCCCCAAAAATTTCTTTTATAATATATCCACGCACTTTGATCTATGTTCCACTTTTTCATTCTTTGAAGTTCTGGTCCGCCTGTATCAGATATACTGTGTTTTAATATAAAAGCCATTTCATTTTCAAAAAAATTTCTCGAATCATCTAATTTCGTATATTCATCCTTCAAAATCCAATATGTTTGATTATTAAATGTTTCCGTTTTTTTTACTTGTGTAGATGTTGTTTTCTTTACCATATTATCTATTAAATCCTCAAATCTCTTTATAAATATTCGTTTTAAATAATTATACCAGTTGCTACTTTTTACACATCGATCATCTAACTTAAAAGTATATCCTCTTTGTTCACACGAATCTGATAAACTTGACTTTGTATATTTCATTAAACCATAAATAGTTGGTGTAACATACACATCCTTGTTATTAAGTTGAATTTTTTTCATCTTCTCATTTGATTTAGTATTTTTTACCATTACGTTTGAAAATAATAAATTAGTATCATTTTTCAAACTTGCTTCCAATTTATTTGTTTCGGTTATTTTAAAAAAATCTCTACACCAATATGTGGAATGAATTGTATCATTAAAAATAAGTTCAATAGTATTCCATTTATATTCTTTTTTTCCCCCTTTCCTATTTTTTTCTATATAATAAGGTAATTTTAAACAAGGATTTGTCTCTTTTTTGTTTTCCCAATCCTCTTGTGTATAAATTGATTCAAATAAATCATCATTTGTTATACCATAACAATTTTTAAAATTAATATATTTTTTTTCATTATTATTAGTATCAAGTTCAGATGCATTTATACAAGGAGGTATTTTATATATAGGTTTTTCTATATGTTTGAACGTATTTTCATTAAAATCCAACCACTCCATAATCCGGAAATGTGGAGACGTTGCGTCCACCTTCTGGAAAAAAGCAGTGTTAAAATCGCTATTTTTATGATTTAACGGCAATAGTCTACCACTACATAATATATCTTTTTTTTTTATAACACAAGATGCAACTTCAGTATATTTAATTTTAATTTTATTTATATTATTTGTTAATGTTCTATCATTATTGGATGTTTTTATAATATATTTTAATATATTATTTAATAATTCTTTTGTTGTATATGTTTTACCTGAACCAGAAAATCCATATGTAAAATATAACATATTTTTTAAATTACGTTTGTTTGGATTAATAGGAAAAATGTTATATATATCTTTATTTAATTTTACAGACATGGATTTTGGATCATCCCAAGGACCAAATATATAATCCATATAATCAAACATAAAAAAATGTTTGTATTTATTGTTTTCATTTTTGATTGAAGTGTACGCAGCCAAATCCTTTCCTTTGTAAGCATATAATAATTTTTTTCCATCATTAGAAATAAAATAATCATGATAATTTCTTTTTTGCATTTCATTGTTCTTTATACATTGAACATCTGTTAATTTTGTAATGACTTTAATAGGTATCATAGATTCTTTGTATAATGATGTTAATGTATTAAATAAAAAAGGATGTTCTTTTAGTATATTCATCCACTCCTTCTTCTCATTATTCCTCTGCGCATTATTAGGTATCGGATTTAATATATACATAATAGAATTAATACAATTATTTATATTTGTTTGAATAACTGGATCGATAAAACGTTCTAAGTGATTCCATATATATTTTTGTTGTTTTATAAATCTAGCGTTTTTTTCTTCATTATCCTCTCGTTGCTCTTCTGTGGTTAAAGTAGTAAATTCTACTCTGAAAAAAAAATCTAAAATATTTGAACCAAATATCTTTGTTTTATAGCTTTCTTTTTTCATCTTCTCTATTTTTTTTTTAATTTTTTCAATCAACGAGTCAGTATTTATATTATTAAATTCATTTTTATAGTTGTTAATATCACTAATTTTACTTTTATATAATAAAGAAATGAGAATAAGAAATATTTGTACATTTATTTTTTGGGTAAAATTAAATTTGTCATTAGTTGGAATATCATATATATATGTATTTAACAATTTTATTAATAAATTTAAAATAAGATTTGAAAAGATTTTTATACGCGATTCTTCATTATTAGCATCAGTATTCCAATTATAATATTTGTGCTGATCTAAAATATTAACAATATCTTTATATGGACTATTATCTATAGTTCTTCTTTCATCTTTATTTATTAAAAACTTATCAGCAAATCCATGAACACAAAAATTTTCTAACATTAAATGATTGTTATTTAATATATAATATGATTTTGTATAATCAATATAAAAATCACTAAGCCAATTTAAATCATCAGTCTCATTCAGTACCTTACCTTTTTGAAATAAATCATTAAAATGTAGATAGACATTTTTATCTACAAGATTAATATAATTTTTCCATTTATTATTCCAGAACTCTTTGGTTTCGGTGCTATCACGATTTTCTGGCATATTTACATCTGTTTTTGCTGGGGGATTCTTCCAATTTAACCAATTTGTTTTTGCTTCAGTATTGTCGTTATTGATTGCATAATTTAGAGCTAAATTATACGGTTTTGATAAAAAAATGTTATCTTTCATTGTTGCAGCAACCGTTTCTGTATTATCCTCATTAAATACAAATTCTTTTATATATGATGCTTTTTCTAATATTGTAATATTTCTCCAGGTTTCATCATCCATTCGGATTTTCGATTCATCTTCAATTTCCTTAAACTCTAAAAACGCTTTCTCTTTTCTAACCCTTTCTAATAGTTCTTTTCTTTTTATAACTTCTGTTATGAAATTAATCCAATAGTCTAGTATGGAACTTGCACATAAATCAGAAAATGAATTAAGACAATCGTTATTTGTCAAATTATCTTCAAAAACATTTATTATAGAGTCTATTTCTGTTGGTGTATGAGTTTGTTTTCCAAAGTCTTCAACCAACTTATTAAAAAACTGCCGATATATTTCTATTTTTAACTCTATATTATGTTCTGAACTTTTCATTTTTTGTAAATCTATATCCTTTTCACGTAAATATTTGCCAATAATTAAAAATTGATGGAATATATTTGCTTCATATTCTTTAAAATCATCATCCGAACTATCTTCCTTATATTTTTTGTAATAAATTTTTTCGTATGCACGTTTATTGGTTTTAGGTTGCCATTCAACATAATCATTTTGATTATTCAATTTTTTATATGCTTCTTCTCCAAAAATTAAAAACTTTTTGTCAAGTTTTTTATCTACTTTTACATCTAAATCCTTATCATTTTGTGGAAAATTTTCTATATAGGTATTTATATTTTTCCAAAAATTTTCTTTACGTTTATCTGTTGATTTTTCACCACCAACACCACCAATCTGTTCTTTAGAACTACCTTTTTCGTCAGAACGTTTTTTTAATGTAGTATCCCATAAATCTAATAATTTGTCTATACTAAAATCAGCATAAGATTTTTTATCCTGTTCATGTTTCTCTTTATATAATTTACTTTTTTCAGTAATTTCTTTCCCTAATTTATTTATTATTTGTTGTCTATCATCATCATCCTGTTTGTACTGGTTAATTTTGTTTTCCATATCATCAATAGCATTACTTAATAGAGTTTTATCTTTATTATATATTTCGTGTAATTCACCATTATTGATTTTTTTTATAATACCTCCAAAATATTCTTGTATAGCTTTTAATTTTTCAACCGAATGAATATTGTTGTTGTTTAAATAGGTATATTCAATAATTTTATCAAAATATTCTTGTCTTTCAATTAATTCAGGAATCATTCTTTCCTCCAAATTTGAACTAATTAAATCTTTTTTTATTTCCTTATCGTGTTTGCCTTTTAACATTCCTCTCGATGTTTCTTTTTCTTCTGCTTTTTCTTGAAATGCAATATACAATTTATATAAAAAAACGTGGTAAATAAAATTACCACTTATATTTTTTATGGCTGTATTATCATCAATAGGTTTGCCGTTTTTCAGTTGATTATTTAAATTAAATACAGTTGTTTCAGCATTTATATTCAAAATAAAATCTATTTCCTTTTCATCCTCTGTATTTTCATCCTCTGTTTCCTTCGTTTTCTTCTTTGTTGATTTTTGTTTAGCCAGTCTCCTCGTCAACGCCTCTTTCCTTTCTTCTTTCCGATTCATAGATCTACGTTCTACACCAACAAGTTCCTTTGCATATTGCGTCTTAATTTTGTTCACTTCATCATCATCTCCAACACCGCCTTGTTGATTATTTTTTTTATCAAAAATCTCTACTTTCTCTTGAGTTGCCCTTTTCACTTTTTGATGTTGTTCTTGTTTTTCCTTCCATTGTGTTTTTTCTTTCTCATTAATTTGATATATTTTTAATGGATTGTACTCAATGCTTGCTATATCAGCATATGTTTTAAAATATTGTTCAAATAAAAATTTTAATTCTGAAAAACTTTTAATAGAGTCTATATTTTGTAAATATAAATCATTACTAAATTTTTCTTTTAAAGGATTTTCTGTTTCCTTTCTAATAGTAAGTTTATTGTTTTTTTTCTTTGATGCTTGAGTGATAAATTCAGATAAATATTTAATTGCATCTATATTACTATTATGTAAGAATACAGTTCCATAATTTATTGGATTTACCGTTTCTATAGTATTATATATCATACTAGCATCATTTAAATCAAGAACATTTGGATGGAAATTTAATTCAATCCAAGTTTTTTTATTATTACTATCCTTAAAACCTTCTATGAACTTATTAATTTCATTTAATTTTTTTATAATATTTTCAAAAATTTTTGGTTTTGTGAATATTTTTTTCTTATCAGAAACTTCCCAAGCATATTCAATAATTTCTTCTTCTAAATTTAAAATCATTTTTAATAACGCATCACGTTGTGTATATTTCACAAGTTGTATATCATCATTATTTAATTTTAGACTTATTGTATCTTTTCCTTTGGAATAAATGTAATTATTATTTGTAACATTATTTGTAATTACTTGTTTTTGTAATTCTTTGTATTTTTTGTTGTGCTCTTCCAAAGTTATTAGCGCTTGTGCATCTTTTACAGATTGATTTTTTTCGATATCAGACATCATTTGTTTTACTTTTTCTTTTTCAGCTTTCAATTCATTTTCTTTAACTTCTAATTCTTTTTCTAGTGTTCTAACTTTCTTTTCTTTATCATCCATATTAGTAGTAGCTTCCTCAAGCTGCACCTTCAGATCCGTAACTTCTTTTTCTGAAGCTATTAACTTATTATTGACAAGAGTTAACTCTTCTTTTGAAATTTTTAACTTATCTTGCAAATCCTTCTCAAAAACACTTAATTTATCTAATTTCTCCTTTTGTTCCAGTATCATCTTATCATATTTTGTCTTAAATTCATTTAAAGCGTTTTTATCGAATTCCCCTTTTTTTTCCAAATTTTGTATTAATATTGTTGTTTCTGCTGACTTTTCCTCCTTTTCTTTTAATATTATTTTTAATTCATTTATTTCCTCAGTAAAAGTTTCAATTTTACTAGCATCTTCAAATGATTGTGCATTTTCAGAGCCTATCTTTCGTTTGGATTGATTTAATTTCGTAGTTGCATCATCTAATTTATTTTGCAATTCTTTAATTTTATTTGTATACTGTGTTACATCTTGTGAAACTATTTTGATCTGTTCCCTTTTTTCAATTCTCACTTCTTGTTTCTTCTTTAAAGCCTCATTTAATTTTAATTTTGTCATATATTCGTTTAAATCCACCAAAATCTCTAACTGGTCTGTTAATTTTTCTTGTTGTTTTAATTGATTTTGTAGAACTACTCTTTTTGATTTTTCTTCTTCCATTAAATCTTTTACTTTTTGATCATTTAGTATATTCTCATTAGTTCCAACATCAGTATTGGTAGTAGCATCAGTTTTATTAGGAACATTAGTGGTCGAAGTGGCGATATCTGTTCCAATAGTATCAACGGATGAAGCAGAACCAATATTTTTATCTTGTTCCAATCTTTTAATTCTATCGTTTAATTCTTTAATTCTTTCGGCATTTTTCGTTCTTTCAAGTTGAATTTTTGCATTAGTTTCATTTACAATTTTACGTTTTTCATCCTTTTCTCTTTCGATACGTTGTAATAATAAATTTTCAGGTTTTTCGTTTGATTCTTTCATTTGATCTTCAATTTCTTTCATTTCTTGTTTCATTTCATCACTAGGTTCATCCTCTAAATCAAATTGTAAACTATATTTTTTATTATCCTCATTTTCATCATCTTTTTTATGTTTCATAAGTTCAATGTATTTTTTTTGAGCAGAAGTAACATTAGAATAGAAACAATTTTTTTCTTCACTACTGACATGTATTAAATCACTAGCATCTCCGACATTATTTGGTAATATAGAACTAACAAAATTTAAACAAAAGTCGTCTTTTTTCTTTGTTTCTTCTTCATTTTTATCTTTTATATGATATTTTTCAGCCAATTTTGGTAAATCGAAATAATCGAAACAAATAAATTTTATTTTGTCGTCTTTACCTGGGTCATCATATGCACCTTTAATATTATCTTTAAAATCTTTATACCAAGGTTTTTCTTTATCAATATTAATACCAAACATTTCAATATTATTTGGTTCAGTAATAATTTGACGATATTTAAGTTCCTTGAGTGTTCTAGGATTAAAATATAATCCAGAAGGTTTTGAACCAACTTTTCTATAAGTTGGTATATCAGTTATATAATATGTCCCACCTTTATTAGTGAAAGGTTTTGGATAAGTTAAATCTTTCATAATAAAATTAGCAATTTCATCAATATTATCCCAACCTTCTTCAATATATTCAATAAATTTATATAATTTTTCTAAAATAATTGTGAAATTAAGTTGGTCAGATTTTTGTTCAGAAGATTTTGCTTTTAATTTTGTAATTTCAAAAAATTGCTCATAATCGGTTTTAAGTTTAGTTTTATAATCTTCATTTAAATTACCGTCAATATTTAATTTTTCAAAATCAGGTTCTTTGGGAATAATGAAATTTAAACTACTATTTTCAATTTTTATAATGTACTCAGAAATAATGATAGCGGAAACCATAAATAGTATAGTAGGTCCTTTACGTATATATAATTCGATAAATCGATGGAAACTATCAAAATGACAAATTTTATTATCATCATTAAAGAAACTTTCAAATAGAGAAGAAACAATAGTTTGGAAAAAAACAGATAAAATAGTTGAAATTTTTCCCCATGAAGTAGCATAATTAATATTATTCATTAAATCTACTAAGTTACTTTTCCATTCTTTGCCATTAATTTTTGATTTTTCTTTTTCAATTCTGTCTTTTTCTTCCTCAGAGCATTGTTTTGTAGCAATTTTGAAAAATAAATCATTTTCTGTTTTATGTGCAGTAGTAACAGCTTTATATTCTTGTGTTTTGGTGATATGCATTAATGTTCCACCCCCACCATCTCTCCATCTTGCAATTTCATTTACAGAAATAGGGAATAAGTTAACATATTTTTGCATAATATATTTCGTATATAAATCAGAGGTGCCGTTTGATTTAGCGTATAATTTATTGTAAGTATAAAGAATAGCATTAATTTTATTTTTAATTCTATTGCTAGTATTATAACCATCAATTAAGAATTTATGTTTATGTTTGACTTGTATATGATAAAAAAGTGAGAAGACTTTATTTCTAAATTGTTTATTTTTTAAAATGGATTTGATTTTTTTGATAGAATTTTTTTTGATTTCAGGATCGAGATAATATAAAATACAAGATTTTAAACATAATTTTAATAATATAAAGTCATTTTTATTATAAGTAGAATGACAAATAGAATTAGTTCCAGTTCTTCTAAAACGATAATAAGAATGTTTTTCATTAAATAAATATACGTAAGCAAATAAAATATTTTTCAAAATGATGATAGAATCTTTTTGTAGATGTTGTTTAAACTTTTGTTTTTCCCAAATTTTAAAAATAGCCCATTCATTATTGACATCCTTTAATATTTTATCAATGTTATTTTTATAAGAAAGTTTGATATGTTCATCATCAACAAAGGATGCTGTTAAACTAGTATCTTCAACATTATTAAAAAAATTACATTCTAATTTAGGTTTAGTAGAAATATATTGTGCCATTTGTGTGATAGCGTTATTAATACATTTACCATTTTCTGCCAATTTTTTATGAGTTAAATTAATATGGTTTAGTATAGAAGGTTCTACTACATATTTTTTTGAACGGAATTCTAATTTTGTTCCGATAGAAACACCATAATGTTTATCTTTTTTTTTGGTTGGATGTAAGAATATCCAAAGTGGATCATTTTCCATTATATATTGAATAGATAAATTATATAAAAATTTATACTAATTAATTTATATGGAAGATTTAGATTTACAAATAGAAAATTACAATTTAAAAGATTTGTTAAATCTTTTTCATTTGAAGCATAATTTTGATAAAAAAGATTTAAAAAAGGCGAAAGAAATGGCATTAAAAACTCATCCAGACAAATCGAGGTTGGATAAAGAAGTATTTTTATTTTTTTTAAAGGCTTATAAAAGAATAGAGAATATATATAATTTTAGAATAAAGAAAGAACAGGATATATATAATGCAGAATATACGTCTGATTTGGGGAATATAACAAGTGAAAGTGATAAATTGTTATTAAAGAAATTACATGGAAAAAGTGTGAGGGATTTTAATAAATGGTTTAATGAAATGTTTGAAAAGACGAAAATAAGAGATAAAGAAAATGAAACAGGTTATGGAGAATGGTTCAAAGAGGAAATGGAAGATGTAGGTACGGTGAAATCGTTAAATGATTTTGGTAAATTTTTTAATAAAAAAAAGACACAACAAAAAGCATTGATAAAACATAGTGATGTGAATGGTTTAAATGGTGATTCAGGAGGATATAATTTAAATAGAGAAAATACGGTTGAACAATATAGTTCGCATATATTTAGTAAATTACAATATGAAGATTTAAAAAAGGCTCATACGGAAACAGTAGTTCCTGTAACGGAGGAAGATTTTATAAATAAAGAAAAATATAGAAATATAGATGAATTAAATAGGGCAAGGGAGAATCAGGATGTGAGTGCAATGTCATTAAAATCTTCGAAAAAAATCTTGGAAAATAGGAAAATAAAAGACGATGAATTAGCCGCGATAACAGCATTTAATTTATTAAAACAACAAGAGGAAGTAGAAAAAAGTAATAAAGAATGGTGGATGCATTTAAAACAATTAAATAATTAATAAAAAAAAATTATAATATATATATAAACGATGTTGAAAATGAAAATGAAATACATTATGGTTGTGGTGTTTATAATGATTATTAGTTTGATATATAACAGATATAAAAAGAAATATATACCAGATGAAGAATTGAGTAATTTTCCATTAGTAAAAAAATATTTATTGGATGAAGATAAGAAGCTATCGGGGAAACCAATACTTTGGATTCATACAAATTATGATGTGAATGCAAGAAATTGGTTAGATTTTAAATCGAGAAATACAAAGAAATTAAATCAAATGTATTTGGAAATGTGTGTGGAGAGTATAGTAAAATTTTGTTCAAAAAGTTTTAATGTTTGTTTGATAAACGATGATTCATTTGGTAATTTAATACCGGGTTGGACGATAAATGTGAATGGGTTAGCGAATCCAATACGTTCTCATATGAGAGATTTAGCTTTAGCTAAAACATTATATTATTATGGTGGTTTTCTATTACCAAATAGTATGATAGTATTAAAAGATTTAAAAGATTTATGGTATGAAAGAATAGGTAAAAAAAATATGTTTGTAGGTGATATGGTAGCGAGAAATGTATCATCGTCAAAAACGAGATTTTTTCCTAGTAGGAAGATAATGGGATGTAAAAAGAATTCAAAGGAGATGCATAATTATGTAAATAAATTGGAGGTATTATTATCAAATGATAATACTAAAATGCAGGATTTTTCAGGAGAAGCAGATAGTTATTTATTTGATTTAATAGATAAGGGTAAATGTGGTTTGTTATCGGGTAAGAGATTTGGTATAAGAACGAAATGTGATAAAGTGGTGGTGGTGGATGATTTGATGAATGCTACATATATAGATTTTGATAAAGATTTGTATGGACTATATTTACCAAAAGAAGAAATATTGAAAAGAACTAAATATAATTGGTTTACAAGATTAAGTAGACAACAAATATATAATGCGAATACAGTGGTTTCTAAATATTTTGTTATAAGTCATGGTAGATAAAATATTTGATTTCATAAGTAGATTTAAGATATATAATTTTTGAAGTATAAGCCATATAATTAAATTTGCAAATTTGTCGGATAATAGTTATAATATTCTTATAATTCTTATCTCTTTCTAAATAAAATTGTTTGGATTTAAAATAATAAGGTTTAATAATTTCATAAAATTTATCAAAATTTTCAGGTTTTAATTTCATTTTTTTGAAAGCAGTTTTTGAGAATATGAAATATTCTTTATTTTTTTCGCAGTAACTGTTTAATAAGTCTAATAATATTTTTTTAGGAATAGGTTTTTGAAATATTTGACTCATGTATAATTACATTATACTAATATTTTTATTAAATCATTTGTAAATAAAACAAGTTCTAGTTCATTTTCATGAATGGTATGAAAAATAGAAATATAGCGACAAATTATTTTAATAATATCGTATTTTTGGTTTTCAGAAATGAAATCAGTCATTTTTATGAAAATGAAATAATTATCTAAAATATCCATTACAGAATAACCTTTATTAAATACAGAAAAAATGATATTAACAGATTTGGTGATATTTTTTTCTTTAAACCAAGCATTAGTATATTGTTCAAATTCATAAAAACTGATATTGGTGCAAATTTCTTTAACTTTTTTACAAGTTATTTTAGCATTTAATAATTTAAATTTTTCTAAATAATTGATGAGTTGTCTAATAGAATTATTACAAATATTAAGAATTAATTCTTGTGCTTTTTTATCAATATTTATTTTTTCATTTTGTTTAATTTTATTAAAAATTTTATTTAAAAAAGCTTTTTTCATAGGTTTAATTTTAATGATACTACATCTGGATTGAACAGCATCAATAACTTTTTGGATGTTTGTGCAACTAGATAAAAAATGAACATTATGGCTATATTTATCAATACAATTTCTAAAAACTTGTTGACTTTGTTCATTAATTAAATCGATATCATCCAATATAATAAATTTTTTTTTATTAGGGATGTTACTTCTAGATTGACTAAACGTTCTAACTTCGTTTCGATAATATTGTATACCTTGTTCTTTTAAATTATTAATAACTAAAACATTATTTTGCGGTATAGTTTCGGAGTTGTAATATTCTCTAATAGTTGCTTCAATTAATGAAGTTTTACCGGAACCATTATTTCCAATTAATAGTATATTAAGGTTATCCATATCTAATAGTGTTTTTAATAAATCGATATAATCTTTATCAATTATAAAATCTTTGTAAAAAAGTGGTTGATATTTTTTTAAAAATGGGGTATTCATAATTTAATTCGTAAAATAATATTTAAGTTAATCTTTATATAATTATACAAATGGATTATTATAAAGTATTGGGCGTAGATTCGAACGCATCAGAAAGTGAAATAAAAAAGGCTTATCGTAGATTATCATTACAATATCACCCGGATAAACAGACAGGTAGTGCAGAAAAATTTAAACAAATAAATGAAGCGTATCAAACGTTGGGAACTTCAGAAAAAAGACAAATGTATGATTTACAACAGAAAATGGGGGGAGGAGAAGGCAGGATGCCATTTCCTGGTGGATTTCCAATGCCATTTCCATTTGGTGAGATGCGTTCAGGAGGAATGCCATTTCCAGGTGGAAGAGTGCATATAGGTGTAATGCCAATGAATAAAGGTAATCAAATGCCACAAAATGGTGGAATGGATGATATTTTTAAAATGTTTTTTGGTATGGGGGAAGCGATGGATGAATCATTAAATGGAATGCCAATAAATAGAAAAAAAATTTTTAAAAGAAAACCTTCTCCAATTATAAAGGAAATAACAATAAATATAAATGAAGCATATATGGGTATGAATTATCCATTAGAAATAGAAAGATGGATATGTTCAGATGGAGTAAAACGAATGGAACATGAAATGATATATGTTCCAATACCGAAAGGAATAGATAATAATGAATTGATAATATTGGAAAATAAAGGGAATTGTTCAGAAGAGGGTGAAAAAGGAGATATAAAATTATTTATAAAAATAGAAAATACTAGTAAATTTATAAGAAATGGATTAAATTTACATTATAAATATACAATAACATTGAAAGAAGCATTGATGGGATTTTCATTTCAATTGGAGCATTTAAATGGTAAAACATATACAATAAATTCTAGTAATGAGTCGATTGTTAGACCGGGTACAGAAACGACAATAAGAGATATGGGATTTGAAAGAAATAATAATAAAGGCGATATAATAATAAAATTTGAAATAATATTTCCAAAGTCATTATCAGAAGAACAAAAAAAGAAATTAAATGAAATATTGTAATATCATAAATTATTAATAATTAATTTATGATACACGTTTAGTAGGTATATCAGCAGAAACAACATATATAGAATTTTCTGTAATAATAATGTATTCTGTTTCAACTTTATAAATTTTACTAATAGGACTGGTGTATTCTTCTTCACTTTTAACTAATAATTTTTCTTCATTTTCTCTTACACCGATTAAAACATCTTTGTCACATGAGGATGTCCAATAATCAAACATAATTGGTTTATCTTCAACGATTGCTAGTTTGGTAGCATGTTGTAGGGTAGTTCCACTAGGTAATTTATAATTAGTGGAAGATGTGGTTTGAGCAGCTTCTTCAGAAGACATTATATGTATTCATTTTATTTAAATCTTTAAATATTTATTTAATAAAAAAATATATTATGTTAAATATACAATGGATCAAATAAAAACAAAAAATATATTTAATACAATAAATTATTTAGATTATTCGTTTGATACTACTAAATATTTGAATATAATGTCTAAATATAATGAATTAATAATGGATTATTTAAAATATATTT
>NHFZ02000018.1 GCA_002171275.2 Pelagibacteraceae bacterium TMED124 | reverse complement strand
ACTGGAACTTGTTTAGAGTATGGTCTTAGAGAAGGTTGCCTTGGTGAGAAAATGTTTTCTCGTCCAAATACTTATTATGGCAAATCCAAATATAAACTTTATAGCAAACTAAATAAAATAAATAATATTAATTTAAAGTGGTTAAGACTTTTCTATATCTATGGAGAAGGAGATAGTAAAAATAATTTATATACTCAATTAATAAAATCTATAAAACAAAAAAAAACTTTTAAAATGTCTAAAGGTGATCAGTTAAGAGACTTTATTGAGGTAAAAAGTCTATCTAATTTAATACACAAAATTTCACAATCAAAAAAGAATGGTATTTTTAACTGTTGTAGTGGAAAACCTATCTCAGTTTTAAATTTTGTAAAAAGTATTATTAAAAAAAGACAGTCAAAAATAAAAATTGATAACTCAGTGTACGATTATCCATATTATGAACCAAAAAATTTCTGGGGTAGCACCAAAAAAATTAAAAAAATAAATTGATTTACTTAAATTTTTTATAATTTTTTAGTAAATTATTGCAAAATGGTGAATTAGATATTTTAAATTTTGAAGGATTAATTTTTCCTCTTTTTATAGTTCCATAAACCGTAAATGTAGGATTGTAGATTTCATTTTTTGGTCTAGTAGAAGTGTAATAATATAAATTTATCACTTTTCTAAAAATCTCTTTGCCGGACGTTATTTTTTCTGGGTGTCCGTGAAAAGATTTTCCAGTTGTGTTAAAAATTACACAACTATTAAATTCTGGCACATAATCTTTTACTTTTTTTTTTCTGCTTGAATTCCAAAGCTCCAAAGATCCCTTGAATTGCTCTTTCCAGTTTGAGCTTAAGTATATAAGAACATTTAATCTACGATGGAGTTGTAATTTATGTTGCCAGTTGAAATCAGCATGTATATTTAGGTAACCACCATTCTTTGCAATGTGTAAGCCACCTCCAATTATGTATGGATCTGGTATTAGACCACTTATACCACTTATTGATTCTAAAAATAATATGAATTGTCTCGAACTTGTTTCTCTAATAAATTCTCTAAAGACTTTTGGAAATTTCCTTTCATCATTTTGAGCTTTTTTAAAAGTAGAATTCTTATGATCATTATGACCCTTATGATTTGTCCATGCATTAGAATTATTATAATTAGGAAAGTTTTTTTCTAATTTTTTAGCAATTTTCTCATCTAAAAAATTTTTAATTTGTATGTTGGGAAATGGCAAATTACTTTTATATCTTGATGAATATTTCTTTGCTATAAAAACATATTTTTTATTATCAAATAATCCAATCATAAATATTTTCAACTATCATTTTTTTTTTAATTTTGCAATTAATGTATAACAACTTCCTTCATAATTTTTATTTTCAATAAATGAAAAAGTAAATCTTAATAAGAGACCAATTAAGTGGCAAAGCTTCTTTATGTAATTCCTTTGTGCATATAATGGTTTTTTTGAAAAAATTCTAAAAAAATAAAATGCCCATGATAATCTGTTATTATATTTAGCATCATCATCACTTGTTGTAGACAAGATAATTTTAAAATTTTTTTTTGTTAAATATTTTTTTAAAAAATTTAAATTAATTAAATTTTGATGCCTTGGAGCATCAACATGAACCCATTTTTCTTTAAACAATCTAAACCCATAAGCATCTGGATTTGGCATAGCCAAAATTATATATCCATTTTTGTTTAAATTTCTAAAAATGAATTCTAATACTTTTTTTGAATTTTCAAAATGCTCTATTGAGTGCCAAGCACAAATGATATCATACTTTTTTTTTAAATTAGTAAGATTTTTTTTTATAATTGTTTTTATTCCAAATCTTTTTTTTGTATAATAGTTAAGTTTCTTGTTAATATCCAAACCTTCACACTTTAATCCCAATTTTTTACAACAATATAGAAAGCTTCCATCACCAGATCCTATTTCGAGTAATGATTGATTTTTTTTAAAATTTATTTCTTTTAAATGTTCAATTTTATTTTGGTTATCTTTCCATATATTTTTTTTACTTTTATAATTGTAGAAATTTTCTTGATACAAATAAGTTTTTCTTTTAGGAATATTTTTTAAACTTATATTTTTACAATTTTTACAAATATTGTATGTATATATATTTTTACTATATTCACGATTAAAATCTTTAGAATTAAATAAAAATTTTGTTTCAATTTTACAAAAATCACATTTTCTTTTTATCTTAAATTTATTCACTTTTTTTCTCATAATTATTTTTTAAATAAATTTAAAAAATAATCATTTCCATCTTAATAATTTGTTAATTTTATTTTGATCGATCAGTTTTTGAATTTCATGTAGTCTAAAATATTCATGAAATTTTCTATTTCTTACATTTTCATATTTTTTAATTCCAAAAGTTAGATCTGTAATAATTTTATCAATTGTGTAAGTAGGGTGAAATTTTTTTGGAGCTAATTTAAGAAACCAGTCAAAACTTACTTGATATGATCTCTTATCAATCATTTTTTTTTTATTTACTGACACAGAAATTCCTTTTATTTTTTTTTTTATTTTTAATGCCATATCTATAACTTTAAAATTATTTGTATTAAGTCCTACATTGATGCATAAAGGTTCGCTTTTTTTTATATTTTTTCTTTTAAGTGACCATTCTATAGCTTTGGCCATATCTTTTACATGAATTATTGGTCTCCAGGGAGTTCCGTCGCTAAGGATTTTAATTTTTTTTTTGTTAATTGCCGAAAATACGAAATCATTTATTACTAAATCTAGTCTTAAATTTGGAGACATTCCACAAGCGGTTGGAAAACGCAAGCAAGTCACTTGTGTTTTTTTAAGATTAATTTTTTTTGCAAACTTTTCAAAATTTACTTTTGATCTTGCGTATTCAGTTAGAGGATATACTGTACTATTTTCATTTTTAATTGATCCATCATTAAAACCATAAATACTACAACTAGATGCAAAAACAAATTTTTTAACATTATTTTTAATTGCCTCTTTTAATAATATAGTACTCGCCTCATAGTTTATATTCTTTGTTGCGTTTTCAAATTTGTTACCGATAGGATCATTTGAAACTGCTGCTAAATGAATGATTGCATCAAACTGTTTTAAACTTATTTTTTTTATATTTCTTATATCGTCATAAATTTGAGTTTTATTATTGAAATTTACTAAATTATTTTTAAAAAAAAATGTATCTAAACCTGTTATTTGAGCTTTTTTTATTTTCTTGATTAGATAATTTTCTACAACAGGACCTACGTATCCTAGATTTCCAGTAATTAAAATTTTCATCTTTTTATTCTCCATAATTTTTTATTTTTCCAAATATTTTTTAATTCTATGAGATCTTTCATTGTATCCATTGGTTTCCAAAAACTTTTATGTTTAAATGCAATAAGATTACTTTCTTTTGCAAGTTTTTCCATTGGATCTCTTTCCCAAATTGTATTTGAATTTTTAATATAATTTAGAACTTTAGGTGAAGCTACAAAGTACCCACCATTTATCCAAACGTTTTTATTTTTATTTTTTTCTACAAATTTGTTAATTATTAAATTTTTTTTTATTTTAGCTTCTCCAAATCTTGCCTCAGGATTTACACAAGTCATTGTGCATAATTTCTTTTTTTTTAAATGAAGTTTTAATTGTTTATTTAAGTCAAGATTTGTTAAACCATCACCATAAGTAAAAAAAAAATATTTATCTTTTTTGATAAATTTTTTTGCCTTAAGTAATCTTCCTCCAGTTTGGGTTTTAATACCTGTATTAAGAACTTTAACAGACCATTTTTCGTCTATATTAAAATAAAAACCATTTTTTTTTAAAACTGTTTTCTTATTATAAAAAAAATTTTTAATAATATTACATTTATAACCACCGAGTATAATAAACTCATTGATATCAAAACTTTGATAAAATTTCATTATATGCCATATGATTGGTTTTGAACCGATTGGAATCATAGGTTTTGGAATTTTAGAGGTTTCTTCAGATAGTCGTGACCCAAGCCCTCCAGCTAAAATTAAAGCTTTCATTATTATTTTTTTAGTAACTCAATTTATTTGTTAAATTTATTTTTTTAAATTAAAAAATATCAGATATATACTTCTGTATTAAATTATTTAAAAGTCAATGACTAAAATTTTATCCCTATTAAAGTTTTACAGCAAAGATATAAACAAGATTTACATCCTTGTATTTATTGTAGTATTGTTAGAGTCTCTTACGGTATTTTTAACCTATCCTCTTTTTCAATTTTTAGAAAATAAAAATGAAGTAATTAACATTAACATTTATGTTCAATATTTTTTAAATTTAATTGAAAAAAATTTATCTTTAAATTTAATTTTATTATTCATATTTTTAACTGCTTTTTTAAAGTTTATATTTTCGACAATATTACAAAAGTATAATTCGAAATTTATTTACAATTATGAACAATTTCTATCGAATAAAATTTATTCATATTATTTAAACAGAAAAGTAATTGATATTAAAAAAAAAAATAGTTCCTTCATTTTAAGTGAGGCCATTACTCAATCTTCTAATATAAGTGAATATGGTATTAAAAATCTAATAAATACATTTGCAGACTTTTTTCTAGTTTTGGGTGTTATATTTGTTTGGATATTAGTTAAACCAATATTCACAATTCAGATATTAGCATTTGTTATAATATTCTTTTTTTTAATTTATTTTTTAACAAGAAAAAAATTAAAAAAACTCACTAAAATTAAAAATGTTGTTGATGCTAGAAGGCTTAATTTTATAAATCAAACTTTTGGTTTATTCACAGATATTAAGCTTTATAGTTTAGATGAAAAATACAAATATATTTTTGATAAGATTAATAAAAAATATTCAGATATATTGGCTAATCAATTTTTTTTTTCAACATTTCCAAAATATATTGTTGAGTTTATTTTTATATCTCTTTTTTTATTAATAATATTTTTTGTTAATTTTTTAATTTCTAATAATTCAAATATTCTACCAACACTTGCTTTATTTGGTGCGGGAGCATTTAAAATAATTCCATCAATATCAAGAATGCAATATAATTTACTAAATATAAAATTTGCAATTCAAATTTTAGAAAAAATTGATTTTTTTAAGAAAAAAAATTATAGAACATTAGTCAATACAAAGGCAATAAATAAAGATAAATTTAACTATAATAAGCTTATTCATTTTAATAAAGTAGATTTTAGATATTCAAAAAAGCATAAGATTATTTTGAAAAAAATAGATTTAAAATTACTTATGGGAGATGTAGTTGGTATAACTGGAGATAGCGGATCGGGAAAATCAACTTTGGTAACTCTCCTAGCTGGATTTTTAACTCCAACAAATGGTAAAATTGAAGCTGATAAAAAAAATATTCAAAATAACTTATATGGATGGCAAAAACAAATAAGTTATATTCCGCAAAATATTTTTTTAATTGATGGGACTATTGATGACAATTTAAAAATTTTCAATGATATCGATTTTAAAAAGTTTAGTCCTATGCACAATAATTTAGTTGATAACCTGTTAAAGGGATTGGATAAAAATCAAAAAATTTGGGAGAATGGTTCAAATTTATCAGGTGGTCAAATTCAAAGAATAGCTATTGCCAGAGCTATTTATAATAACTCTAAAATATTAATATTAGACGAAACAACGAATGCAATAGATATAGAAAATGAAAAAATAATATTTGAGAACTTAAAAAAATATATAACAAATGAAATGCTTATTGTTGTAATTAGTCATAACAAAAATACACTTGGTTATTGTGATAAAATATTTAAATTGCAGCAAAAAAAATTAAATAGAATTAAATGAGCCAAAAAGTATTCTTCTCAATACTCATACCTAGTAAAGGTGGGGAAAATTATATAGAAAACGTTCTAAAGTCTGTATTAGATCAGGAATTCTCTGACTATGAAATAATTATAGGTGATAATAATAATAACGATAAATTTAAAATAGCTATAGATAAATTTTTGCCTAATCCTAAAATTAAAATTGTTAAACAAACAAAAACAATTGATGTCACAAGTTCTTGGAATGCCTGTTTAAACAACGCTAGTGGAAGATATATTATAATGCTTGGTGATGACGATTGTATTCTAAAAAATAGTTTAAAAAAAATTTATGAAATATTATCAAGTAATAATTTTCCAGAAGTTTTAACAACTAATGCAATTGGTTTCTATGAAGGTGGGTCGGTACCAGAATTTGATTATTATGCGTATAAACCAATCTTTTGGAATTTTAAAAAATATAAATTAGACAATCGTCTTTTAAATGAGAAAGAGAAAAAAAATATTCTAAACGAAATTTTTTCATTAAAAAATTATTTACCTTTAAATATGCAGCCACACATTTTTTCAAAATCTTTATCAGATACTGTTGAGGAAGGAGTATTCAAACCACCTTGTCCGGATTCTTATGCAGTATATTCTATGATATTGAGAGCCAAGACCTGGTTTATTAATGATGAACCAATGCTTAGTATTGGAATGTCAAAAAAATCATTTGGACATTATGTAAATACAAACAAGTTAGACCAAGGTAAGAATTATTTAGGTAGTTTTGTTTATGGAAACTATCATTTTGTTCCTGGATCTTTGCTTAATGATTATTTAATTATGATCCTTATTCAATTAAGGCAAAATAATAAAATATTACAAAACAAAAAAATAAATAGACCTGCATATTTAGCCAGGCAATTGTTTTGTCATTTTGAAAATTTTGCAAAAGGCAATATAAATTTCAAAACTTTCATAGGTTTCTTTCTTAAAATAAAAATTATAGATTTTGCTTATTTGTTATGGGGTATTTTTGATTTTTCTCTTTATATGCAAGCGTTTGAAAGGTTAAAACAATTGTTTATTAGTAAAAGAAAAATTAACCAGGATTTTGTAAAAATAGAGGATGAAAATACAAACATATACGATTTTACAAGACGGTTGAAATTATAAAGAATTAATAGTTTTTATATATAATTTCAGAACCATTTCTAACTGACTTTACATTCAAAATAGTAAATTTGTTTTTTTTAACTATGTTTTTGTGATCTCCACCTGTTATAAATAAAAAACCTCCACCACCAGCACCAAGAATTTTGTAAGCACTACGAGTGTTATTTTCAAATTTTTTTATGATATTATTTATATTCTTATTTAAAATTTTTTTAGATAAGTTTTTTTTCAAGAACCACGATTTTTGAAGAGATAATTTAAAATCGTTAATACTATAATTTCTTAAAACTACTTTTTTTGAAACTCTTGTAGCAATATTTAATATTTCTTTTAGATTTTTTAAATTAGTTTTAAAATTTTTTTTTTGATCTGCTAAAATTTTAGATGTTTTTTTATATTTTCCAGTCCAAACCAAACAGCTTTTTGAAAATAAATTTTTTATAAATTTTCTGTTATGGATTTTTTTAATTTTTACTGATCCATTAGTATTAAAGTTGATTATATTAAAATCACCAAGCGCACATGCATACTGATCTTGTTTACCTATAGGGCTTTTAACTTTTTTGATTTCAATTGTAGATGCAATTTTTGCAAGCTCAATATTTGTTTTTTTTTCATTTTTTGCTTCGTATAAAGCTTTTAACAACCCAACAGTGAAAGCACTAGAAGATCCTAATCCGGTTGAATCTGGAATATCAGAAACTGTTGAAATATAAATTTTTGATTTAATTTTAGTATACTTTAGGCATTCTTTAATTATTTTATTTTGGATATTTTTAATTTTATCAACTCTTTCAGTTTTTGAGTAATTTAATCTATAGTTTTCTTCAAAAAAAATATTTTGGGATTTAACAGTTACGTAAACGTACTTATTTATAGCAGTGCTTATTACTTTTCCTCCTAACCTTTTATAGAAATAGTCCACATCTGTTCCACCACCAAAAAAACTTATTCTAAGAGGAGTTTTACTAGTTATGTAAAAATTTTTTCTCATATTTAATTATTTTTTATGTTGTAATATTTGATTTTATCAATTAATTCCATGAAATTAAAACAAAGGTTTTTACAATATATTTAAATTTTCTTTTAAAGTTTTTAAAAATTATGTCATTCAATTATAAAGCAATAATATTATGTGGTGGTCTTGGATCAAGATATAATCAAAATAAAAAAAGAAAAATATTAAAACCGCTTGTAAAAATTAACAATATTCCGATGATTGAAAGAGTGATGAATATTTATAAAAAACAGGGGGTAAGTGAATTTTTTCTTTTAGGCGGATATAAATTTGATGACCTTAAAAAATTTGGACAATCATATTTAAAAAAATTTCCAAAAATAAAAATTAAAACAATTTTCACAGGCATTAAAACAAATACAGGAGGAAGATTATTAAAAATAAGAAAACACATAGATAAAAAAGATTTATTTTTCTTTACATATGGTGATTCACTTGCAAGTTTTAATGTAAATAAGGCGCTGAAAGTAAAGACTAAAAATAATTATGTTATATCGACTTATAAATATAAACTTAATTATGGTAAGTTAGATATTAAAGGAAAAATTCTAGAAAAAATAAATGAAAAAAAATTTGAAATTTTTATTAACGCAGGTTTTTATATTTTAGATTATACTATTCTCGAATATATTAAAAAAAATAGTGATTCTTTCGAAAAAATAATTATTAATAAAGTAATTTCAAAAAATAGAAAAAAGTTTAAACTCGTAAAATTAAATCATTGGGCACCCATGGATAATATATATGATCAAAAAAAATTAGAAAGTTTGCTTTTGAAAAATGACAAATTATTTTGACAAATATTTGATAAAAATTTCAGAACTCTTAAAAAATGTTGATTCTGGAAATTTAGAAGATGTAGCAAAACTTATATTAAGAACCAACAAAAATAAAAAAAAAATTATAATTGTTGGTAATGGAGGCAGCGCGGCAATTGCTAGTCATGCATCAGTTGACTTTACAAAAACTGCAAATATTAGAGCTATTAATTTTAATGAAGCAGATCTGTTAACATGTTTTTCAAATGATTATGGATATGAAAATTGGGTTGCTAAGGCTTTAGAATTTTATGCAGATAGAGGAGACTTAATTATCCTAATTAGCAGCAGTGGAACATCAAAAAATATTATAAATGGAGCAAAGCAATCAAAAAAAATGAATTGTCCTTTGATTACTTTTTCAGGTTTTAAAAAAAACAATCCACTATCAAAACTAGGAATTTATAATTTTTGGGTAAATTCTAGATCATATAATTTCATTGAGAATACACATCAAATTTGGCTTCTTTCAATTATAGATAGAATAATAAATATCAAAGTATGAAAAAAAAAATACTTTTAACTGGAAACCTTGGTTACATAGGGTCTGTATTAAATGAAATATTATTAAAAGATTATTATGTCATTGGAATTGACTCAGGTTTATATGAAGATGATTATTTTTATGATTGTCCGAAACCGAATGTACAAATTAAAAAAGATATTAGAGATTTGATCGAAAGTGATCTAGATGAAATTAACTATGTTGTGCACTTAGCATCCTTATCCAATGATCCATTAGGTGAATTCGACAAAAATTTAACTGAGGAGATTAATTTTGAAGCTTCAAAAAATTTGATTGATTTATCATTAAAAAAGAAAATTGAGAGATTTATTTATATTTCCTCTCAAAGCATGTATGGAATATCAGATGAAACAATTGAATTAAGAGAGGATGAAAGTGAAAAAAAACCAGTTACTCAATATGCTAAAACAAAGTGGGAAGTAGAAAAATATTTATTTAGCATAAAAAATGAGAATTTCATTACAGCAGCGTTAAGACCATCCACAGTTTTTGGTGTAAGCCCAAGATTGAGATGTGATATTGTTTTTAA
Organism: Pelagibacteraceae bacterium TMED124; assembly: GCA_002171275.2. The sequence goes on along the minus strand of NHFZ02000018.1, from coordinate 24,245 downwards.
CAATTTTTTAGCATGTGCTTATACTACAAATAAAATTGAAATTAAGAGTGATGGTTCACCATGGAGGCCTGTAGTTCATATAAAAGATGTTTGTTCCTCAATTTTAGCGTGCTTAGTAGCTCCAAAAGAAATTGTTGATAAAAAAGCATTTAATGTAGGAATAGAAAATGGAAATTACCAAGTAAGAGATATAGCAAAAGCTGTTGAAAAAAAAATTCCTGAGTGTGAAGTAATTTTTACAGGAGAACATTTGGTTGATCCTAGATCTTATAAGGTTTCTTTCGATAGAATTTTAAACGAATTAGGAAAATATTATAAGCCAGAATGGAATTTAGATAAGGGCGCAGATGAAATGATTGAATTTTTTAAAAGAGTAAATTTTACTGAAAAAGACTTTAGAGGAAAAAAAACTAATAGAATTATATCTCTTAAAGAACAAATAAATAAATCATTAGATCAAAAATTAAAAATAATTTAAATAAATGCTTAAAAAAAATTTATGTCAGATCTGTAAATTTAAAACAACACATATCTTAGATCTAAAAGATCAGCCTCCAGCAAATTCTTTGCATAAAAATAAAAAAAAACAAATCTACTTTCCACTTAAATTATGTTTTTGCAAAAAATGTTCATTAACGCAGTTAACAAAATTTCCAGATAAAAATTACTTATTTAAAAAATATTTTTGGGTTACAGCAACCTCAAAAACTGCAAACAATTATGCAAAAAAATTTTATAAAAATATCTCTTATTTTTTAAAAAAAAAAAGTAATGTTTTTGAAATTGCAAGTAACGACGGAACTTTTTTAAGAGAGTTTAAACACAATGGTCATAAAGTTTTAGGTATAGATCCAGCCTTCAATATTGCTAAAAAGGCCAATCTGTCTAAAATTAAGACGATACCTAAATTTTTTAATTATAAAATTTCATCAGAAATAAAAAAAAAATTTAAACCAGACTTAATTTTTGCTAGAAATGTAATACCACACGTAAGTGAACTTAACTCTGTAGTTAAAGGTATTTCTAATCTTTCAAGCAATAACACTATTGTAGCCATAGAATTTCATTATGCTGGAGAGATTTTAAAGGATTTGCAGTACGATTCTATATATCATGAACATATATATTATTTTAGTATAGAGAGTATCTCTAAAATTTTTAAAAATTACAAACTCTATCCTTTTGATATTTTTTTTAGTCCAATTAGTGCTGGGTCAATAGTTTTAATTTTTTCAAAGGAAAAAAAAAAATTTACAAAGACTTTAGTCAGATCAATTAAAAAGGAAAAATTAAACAAAATAAATAAACTTTCTAGTTGGCAAGAATTTGCAAAAAAAGTTACTTTACACAAAAAAGAATTTAGAAAAAAAATACTTAAAATTTATGAAAAACAAGGAAAATTATGCGCATATGGCGCATCTGCAAGAAGTTCCACTTTATTAAATTATACAGATTTAAATAATAAATATATAGATTTCATAATTGACCAAAATAATTTAAAAAATGGATTTTACACACCAGGAACAAATATTTTAATTAACAACTTTAGCAAAATAAAAAATAAAATAAAAAATTACAAAAATTTAATTTTATTAGCTTGGAATTTTGAAAAAGAAATTAAACAATTTTTAAGAAATAACTATTATAAAGGTAACATTATTTTACCTTATAAAAAAAAATGAAATTTAAAAGTTTAAATATTTCTGGAGTCTATAAAATAATTCCTAAAAAACTAAAAGACACAAGAGGTTTTTTTTTAAGAAATATTTGTGAAAAGATATTAAAAAAAAATAAAATTAATTTTAATGTGAAACAATGCAATTTATCTTTTAATAAAAAAAAATTTACTTTTAGAGGTTTTCATTATTCAACCAATAAGCATCAAGAAAATAAAATTTTATGTGTAGTTAATGGCAAAATTGAAAATCATATTATAGATTTGAGAAAAAACTCAAAAACCTTTTTAAAAAAAACAAAAGTAATTTTAGACTCCAAGAATAACAATCTGATTTATATACCAAGTGGATGTGCAAATGGTTTTCTTACTTTAGAAAATGACACTTTAGTTCATTATTACATGGATAATTTTTTTTCAGAAAATTCAAAGGTTTATAAAGGATTTAGGTTTGATGATCCTTTATTTACGATTAAGTTTAGAAAACAACCATTAATTATATCAAAAAAAGATAAAGAATATAAAAATATAACGTTATATTAAAATTTTAATCGATAAAAAATAAATTTGTGAATAATAAAAATAAGAATATCAAAATAGCCTATATACCTTATGAAAAATTTGGAAAAAATTTAACTTTTGATAATAGAAATATCCTTTTGTATGCAAAAATTAAAAAAATTAGACTTTATAAATTTAACAAAAATGAAAAATATGATTATATTATATTACCTCCGTCATATGATATTACTCAAGTAGATTTTATAAAAAAAAGGGGAGAATTTATAATAGGACAACTGGTAGATAACTATCTTGAAGAAAAGAATTTTATTAAAAATTATTTAAGAGGTATAATAAAATTTTTTTTAGGCCAACAAAAGAAAATCTCATTTAATTATAATAAAGATTTAAGAAAATATTTATCAAATTTGGACTTAGTTGTTTGTCATTCTGACGTGCAATATAGAAATATTAAAAAGATTAATAAAAAAGTTTCTAAGTTTTTTGAAGGTAATTTTCATGTGTTTAATAAAAAAAAAAAATCATATAAAAAAAATAATTTAAAAACTTTAACATGGGAAGGAAGAGCTGAAAATATTGATCAATTAAATATTTTTTATGATATATTTAGATATTTAAATAAAAAAATAAATTTTAATTTTTATATTTTCACTGATTATTATCATTCTAGTTTTGGTGGCAAGTTTATAAAAATAAATTCTTTAAAAATAATTAAGAAAATTTTCAAAGAATTATTTGAATTAAACACAACATTTAAAAAATCTTTTATTTTTTTTAATCAATGGAATTTGAAACTTACTCCAAGCATAATAAGTCAAAGTGATTTATTTCTGATTCCTCACAAAACAAACAATGAATTTAATTTGGGTAGAAGTCCTAGTAAATTAATATTAGCTATACGGATGGGAGTACCTGTTCTAACTAGCGATTTACCCTCCTATAAGTCAATTAGTAAATTATCTGGAGTAGATTTTTGTTGTAGTTCAAAGTCACAATGGAAGAATAAAATTTTAAAATATTTAGAAAATCCTAATTTAGCTAAAAAAAATAGTCTCAAATTATATAATTATGTCAATAAATATTATGGAAAAAAATCATTTTTGAAACAATATGATCAAATTTTTTTTAAAAAAAGAAAGAAATTAGTTTGAAATTTTCTTATGATTATTAAAATAAAATAATATTTTATTTATTAAAATTATAAAGTTTATCATTGCGATCGGAATATAAGTAAAAAACCATCTTGACTGACTATGAACTATATTAACATGAATAAAAATTATAGTTATAAATAAAAAAAAACAGATTAAATTAATTATATCATTTTTATCATTTTTTTTAATCTTTACTGAATACAAAGAGGTTGCGAATGATGTAAAGACAGTTCCTATAAAAAAAATTCCAAGTAATCTATAATATATAATATTATCAAAATAATTATTTGAATTTATCAAAAAAGAATTAATTATTTTTTTTTCATGGTCATTAATTTTTTGACTAGAATATAGAATGATATTTTTGTTATAATTTTCTTCACTAACAAATTCAACAAATATGAAATTTGAATATGTACAATTAAAATAATGAGAAATAAAATTATAAGGTTCTTTAAAAAATCTTTTTATATAATTAATTGGTATCTTTTTTATACTTTGTAAATTATCTTTGTTTTCAAAAAAAGATTTAATCTCAACATCATCATAAACGTAATTATTTAATGCAGGAAAAATAACGCATTTGAAAAATAATTTATTATTGTTATTTTTTTCAATTTCTTCATATATCATTTTTTTTCTTATAATTTTTTTATTTACTAATTGATTTAAAATATCGTTATTTTCTTTTACTATATTTGAATTAGCTATTGTTGCACTTAAAAGGTGAATATGAAGATAATAATTATTTTTAATATTATTATTGGCTTCAATTAATAAAAAAGTTAATTTTTGAAGAATAAAAATAAAAACAATTGATAATATAAAGCTGATAATTTTTTTTTTTAATTCAAAATCAAAAAGAAAATTTAAAAAAAAAGTTATAAGAAGAACTGGTAGTGTACCCGATTTAGTTAAAAAAATTAAAATTGCTGTGATATAGAGACCTATATACGTCGTATATCGTCTATTTCTCACGAATTTGATAATAAAAGAACAATATAAAATTAATATAGGTATTACAATTGCTTCATCACCGTGATTAAAGGAATATTTAATAAATCTTGGATTAAATATTAAAAGACATAAAAATAATAAAATTAAATATTTATTAATACCATTTTTTTTCATCTCGTCCATTAATATGAAAGTGCATATAAAAAAAATAAAAATTTGCGAATAAATAATGACATTTTGTTGTTCCAAACTGTTAAAAAAAATATAAATAAATAAATTATAAATTAAACCTCTGCAAAAAACCTCCCCACATACATTAAAAAGATTTACTTTTTCAAATGATGATATCTGGCCAAGTAGATTATATAATATTGAGTGTTCTCCATATAAGAGAAATACTAATAATGATGTAAAAAATGATGGTACTATTATCTTATTAATATTTGTCATTTTTATCTAGAAAATTCAGGATTTCTTTTGAACTAGTATTAAATTTAAATTTAGATTTAATTAATTGATTATCAATTTTTCCATGAAACTTACTTTTAGAACTTATTTTTTTTGCAAGATCTTTTAAAATAAAATAATCTTGTGAACCTATCTCTATTGTTCCACAGTAAGTTTTCATATTTTTAATTATCCATTTCGCTATCCATTCTAAATTTGTAAAAGAATATTTACTGTTGCTACTTAGGTATACGTTAGAAGACTCGAGTAAATCTATGATTACACCTTTATCCAGTGTTTTATGGAACATTGGTCCTAATCTTATAATCAAATAATTTTTTGTTTTAGATACTAATTTTTCTGCTTTTTTCTTGTTTGAACCGTAAACAGTTTTAATTTGACATCTAGATGAAATTGAACTTATGTGAATAAATTTTTCAAATTTATAATTCTCCAAAAAAAATTTTGTTTTTTGGACAGTCTCCTTAAAATCTAAAGTTGGATTTTTTCTCGCCCAAAACCTTTTTGATGGGTTAGAGCAATTTATAATATATTTGAACTTTTTATTTATAAATTTTCTATAATTTTTTCTTGTAATTCCTATAAATGAAACTTTATTTTTTTTAAGTTCTAGCGCAACAGCTGATCCTACAAATCCCTTGCAGCCGAGAAGACCAATTTTATTTATCAAACTTTTACTCTTTTTATCAATTTTTCTTTTTTAAGTGTTTCTATTAAACTATAAAGACCCCGCGCTAATAATTATTGAAGTAATTTTTTCATGTTAACGAATTTTTATTAAATAAATCTTATTCATCGATCTTTACAATAGGTGGTTTGCTATGATCCCATCTTTTAGTGAGCATAGCTACAATGGTCATTTCAGTTATAGCGTAAATCGTATGATATGTGTTTATTTCAGTTTTTGTGCATATGCCCTTGCTTAAATGAATAAATTCCTCATTTTTATTATCATCTGGTTTCTTCCTAGTCACTAATGTGCCATTACCATCTACAACTAATAAATATTCCTCAAAGTGAGGATGAAAATGAAACCCCCTTACTTTACCAGGTCTAAAATATAACATGTTAAATTCTAGAATTGGTTTATCAGGTATCCATGTAAAAATACCTCCTCTGCCGTCTTTAACTGTATCTAAATTACAATTTGGTTTAATAATCTTAACAGACATGAAATTATGTTTATATTATTTGGATAATAAATAAAAGAAAAGAAATGAAATATATAAAAATTAAAAAGTGCAGGTGCTGTAAATCAACTAACATAAAAGATTTTATAGATTTTGGATTTATGTCTTTAACTACTGAGTTTCCAAAAAAAAGAGAAAAAAGAAAAGAAATTCCAATGAATTTAGTAATTTGTGATAAATGTAAACTATTCCAGTTATCGCATAACTATGATTTGAAAAAATTGTATAATAAAGATTATGGTTATAAATCTGGTATTAATAATTCAATGAAAAATCATTTGAAGGGAATCACAAAAGAAATAGAAAGTATATGTAAACTTTATCCAAAAGATTTTGTTTTAGATATTGCCAGCAACGATGGTACACTTTTAAAAAGTTATATAAGAAAAGATGTAAAAAAAATAGGTATAGATCCAGTAATAAGTAAGTATAAAAACTATTATAAAAATATAAAGTCATATTCAGGATTATTTAACAAAAGAAGATTTCTATCTTTATCAAAAAATAAGAAAGCAAAAATTATCACATCAATAGCTGTATTTTATGATATTCAAAATCCTGAACAATTTATATCTGATATAAAAGATATATTACATGAAGATGGTATTTGGGTTATGGAGCAATCATATTTTCCATTTCTGATAAAAAATAATGCTTTTGATAGTATTTGTCATGAACATTTGTCATATTTTATGTATGAACAAATCAAAATCCTTCTTAACAGAAATGGTTTAAAATTAATAGATGTGAAATTTAATGATATGAATGGTGGAAGCTTCAGACTTTTTATTACTCATGTAAAGACTCTTTATAATGAAAACAAAAAAAATATTTCTTTGTTGAGTAAATATGAAAAAAAAATTTTGTTTGAATTAAAAAAAACAAAATTTGAATTTAAGAAAAATATAAAGTTATTAAAAAAGAACTTAATAAAATTATTAATAAAACTAAAAAATCAAAATAAAAAAGTTCATATTTATGGTGCATCTACAAAGGGTAATGTAATACTTCAATATTGTAATATTGGACCAGACCTTATTCCATATGCTGCTGAAAGAAATCCAGATAAATATGGTAGGTATACACCTGGATCATTAATACCCATAGTTTCTGAAAAATTTTCAAGAAACCTAGAGCCAGATTACTATTTTGTAATGCCATGGCATTTTAAAACTGAAATAATTAAAAGAGAGAAAAAATTTTTAAAAAGAGGTGGAAAATTTATATTCCCTTTACCTAAAATAAATATTTACAAAATGCAAAAATGAAAAATTATATTATTGTGGGTGGATACAGTCAGGATGCGATTTACATTACTAAATACATATTAAAAAATAGAAATTCTAAAATATACTTACTTGTAGATAAAATAAAAAGTAAACATTTTATAAATAAAAATGTAAGATATTTAAGTTTTGATATATTTAATTACAATAAGATAAAAATTTTTTTAAGAAAATTTAAAACTTGTAAAATCATTTTTTTAGCATCAAAAAATATTTCAAGTGACCAAAAAGAAGAGTCTAATATTTTATTTCAAAATATAGATATAAATGTTAAATCCCTAATTTTATTTCTAGAGTATATTTCAAATTTTAACAAAAATATTAAATTATTTTATGCATCATCTTCGCATATTTTTTATAACACCAAAAAAAAAATACAGAGTGAAAAGACTAATCCTAATTTTCTGTCAAATTATGCATTAAGTAAATACTTGGGATTTGAAATTTGCAATTATTATAGAGATAAAAAAAAAATTAATGTAAGCACAGGAATAATTTATACTCATTATTCAAAATATACTAAATCTAAATTTTTAATTAAAAAAATTCTATATTTTATGAATAATACAAATAAAAAAAAATTATCGATAAATAATCCTTCAAAGTTAATTGATTTTTTGCATGCCTCGGAGGTCGCAGATGCAATAATTCAAATTTTAAAATTAAAAAAACCAAATAATTTTATAATTTCCTCATATCAACCAATTAAAATTAATAAAATTTTTACTATACTTAAGAGGATATTAAACAAAGAAAATAAACAGTTAAACAAAAAAAAAATTAAAAATAATTCAAATAAAACTTTAATAGGAAATAACAAAAAAATTTTAAAACAAACAGGTTGGAAACCATTAACCACAATGGAAAGAATTAAATTATTAGTTGATGATGAATAAAACATTATTACTTCTTCCAACTATGAATGAAAATGATAATGTAAATAAATTATTTTATGAAATATCTAATTTAAAGATCAAGCTTGACTTTCTTTTTATAGATGATGCTTCAACTGATGGTACAAAAGAGTCAATTCAACAAATTATAAATAAAAACTCAAAAAAAAAAATTTTTTTTGTCGACAATAAAAAAAGAAAAGGCATTGGAAATGCTCATAAATATGCTCCGAATCTGGCATATAAAAAAAAATATGATTTCCTTTTTACTATGGATACAGATTTTGCACACAAACCTGAATATTTGTTAGATTTAAATAAAGTAAAAAATAAATTTGATCTAATAGTGGGGTCAAGATATCTTAAAAAAAAGTCAGTTCATAAACTAAGTATTTTTAGAAAATTTTTAAGTTTTGGATCTCATTTTGTTAATAAGATCTTATTTAAAAATGATTTTGATACTACCAATTCTTTTCGATCTTACAAATTGCAAAGTATAGATAAAAAATTGTTTAAAAAAATTCAGACTAATGATTATGATTTCTTTTTTACTTCAATTAATCTTATTTATTTAGAAAATTATTCTATTAAACAAATTCCTATGAAAATTTTTGGTAGATCATATGGAGGATCAAAAATGACTCCAAAACATATCTGTAAGTCTATTCTAAATATTTTTGTATTATATTTTAAAATAACTTTTAAACTTATTTAATTTCATTTAAATCATTTTTAACCATTATTTTAATTAATTTGTTTAAATCTGTCTTTGGTTTCCATTTTAAGATATTTTTAGCCTTAAAGAAATTTCCTTTTAAAATATTAATTTCATTTGGTCTATAATAATTTTTATCTATCTTGATTATAATTTTTTTATTTTTTTTGTTAATTCCTACTTCTTTGGTTCCTTTGCCCTTCCAAATAATTTCAATTTTTAATTCTTTGAAAGTTTTTTCTACAAATTTTTTAACACTTGCAACTTTACCAGTTGCAATTACAAAATCATCTGGTTTCTTTTTTTGAAGCATTAACCACATGGCTTCAACATAATCCTGGGCAAAACCCCAATCACGCTGAGCTTCTAGGTTACCTAAGTATAATATCTCTCTACTGCCTTTATATATTTCTACAGCTGCTTTAGTAATTTTTCTTGTTACAAAAGTTTCTCCTCTTCTTGGTCCCTCATGATTAAAAAGAATACCATTACAAGCGAATATTCCATATGCATCTCTATAATTTTTAGTTATCCAATAAGCATATAATTTAGAAGATGCATAAGGACTTACAGGCTTAAATTTTGTTTCTTCATTTTGTGGAATAGAGCTATTACCAAAAATTTCAGAACTTGATGCTTGGTAAAATTTTGTTTTATCTGATAATTTTAGGATTCTAATCGCTTCAAGAATTCTTAAAGTTCCTAGTGCGTTTGTATTAGCTGTATATTCAGGAATTTCAAAACTCGTATGCACGTGTGATTGTGCGGCTAAATTATATATTTCATCCGGTCTCCACTTTTGAATAACTCTTACAATATTTGATGTATCTGTTAAATCTCCATATTCAGGGATGAAGTCTGTTAATTTTTGATAATCATCATATAAATGTTCTATTCTTTTGGTGTTAAATGATGACGATCTTCTTTTTAATCCAATAACTTTATACTTTTTTTTTAACAATAAATCTGCAAGATGTGAACCATCCTGACCTGTAACTCCGGTAATTAAAGCTATTTTTTTTTTCATTTTTTTATTTTACGATCAATCAAGTTAATTTTTAGATTAATATAAAACATATACATAAAAATTATAGAGTATTTCCATCTAATGGCTGACCCAGGATTTGAAAATATATTTCCATAAATAAACACAAAGAAGCAAAATATAAAGAATATTTTAATAATATCCTTATCCTTTCTTATCCCATAGATAGTGTAATATGTTAAAAATATAAGTATCAGAATATTCTCAATAAATTGTATCTTATGAGATATTTTGGTAATTCTGTCTGGCAACGGTGAAAGCAAAAATCTTGAGCTATTTTTTAAAAGTGTTGGTAAATGACTAAAATTTAACATAACGTCATCTCTTCTATTTTCAATATTTTCACAAGAATAGTTCCCTTTTCTTTGTATTTCATAATTAATATCTTCACAAAGAAGATTAAATTTTCTCCAATTGATCTCATATTCAATTTTCTTATTTATTTCAGACGGAAATAAAAAAAATAATATTACCACAGCCAATATATAATATTTTAAATCCTTATATTTTTTTACTTCATCTAAATAAATGAAAATTACAGCAGGCACCATCAGGAAAAACAAGTTTATTTTAATAAAATATAAAATTATAAGGAAAATAATTAGTAGTAAATATTTCTTTATTATTATTGAGTATACAATAATTGATATTGTTATGGCAGTAATGTTTTCTTCCCCTCCTAAATTTGAGTAAAGAACTGCACTTGGATAAAAAATAAGGATGAAATAATAATTTGAATTTTTTGAAATAAATTTTTTTTTGTAAAAATAAACAAAGAAAATTATATATAATATCCTATTGATGAAACCTAAACTTGATACATCTCCGAATTTAATAAAAGGGCCAAATAAATAATAAATATAAGAAACATAATTTTTTTCCTCTGTATTTAAACTAAAAATATTAATAGTATCATTATAATAAGCTAAGTAATCGTAATTACAAAGTGTAGTAAACTTACATACTCCTAAAAAGGGTATGGATGTAATAAAAATTAAAAGAAGTGTTTGGGTATCTATATATTTTTTTTTTTTTAAACCATACAAAAAAAATAAAATTAATATTAGTAAAAAACTATTTGTTAGAAAATTCACCAAAAATTTCTTTAATTATTATATAACTAGTTGTGTAAAATAAGAAAAATACCAAAACGAGAATAAATAGAAAATAATTAATATTTATAACCTTATCAATTATTATTTCATTTCTTTTTATCGGTTGAAATTTGAAAGCGATTTCGAAAAATTCTTTCTTTTCCTTTATTACTTGTGGTTTAAAATATAATTCCTTATAATTAGATTCTAAAAAATATTTGAATTCATTCTTGAATAACAAATTATAATTATTAATAAATTTGTTAACAAAATCATCAGTACTAGCAGAGTATGTTAATTCAATAATCACTGTGACCTCCCCTTTATCATAAGAGACTCTATTATGTTCTCTAATGCCAATTATATTCCTTACTTCAGGCCATATTTTAGAAGTGAATCTCTTCGTTTCATTGTATGATTTTAAGAAATCTAAAGTTCTATGATTTGCACCATTAAATAACTTTATAGACGCATAATCGTATTCTTTAATTACAGCATAAGGATTATTGTGATAAGGAATCCTCAGGTGAATTTCTTTATGTATTAATTTATTAGTTTTAAGTGAAATTATTAATATTGATAAAAGAAAAAAGATTATACAAATTATATATTTAGTTCTATTTATATAAATAAATTTATATAATTTTTTAGTATCATTATATATAGATTCGCTCATAGAAGATTTCTATAATAATATAAAAACTAAATATTAAAATGAAAAAAACCTATATTTTAGTTACTGGTTGTGCAGGCTTTGTAGGTATGCATTTATCAAAAAAATTACTTGAAAAAAATTATTTTGTTTATGGTTTGGATGACCTTAACCCTTATTATTCACAAAAGCTTAAAATTGATAGATTAAAAATTTTAAAAAAATATAAAAATTTTAAGTTTTCAAAATTAAATATTTGTAAAAAGAATACTTTGTTCAAGAAATTGAAGAATAAGTATTTTAGTCATGTTTTTCATTTTGCTGCTCAAGCAGGTGTAAGGTATTCATTGATAAATCCAGACAGTTATATAAATAATAATATTATAGGCTTTGTAAATCTCTTAGAGTATTTCAAGAATAAAAATTTAAAAAACTTCTTTTTTGCTAGTAGTTCGAGTGTTTATGGTAGAAATAAAAAAATACCTTATTCAGAAAATTTTAATACTGATTATCCCAAAAGCCTATATGCAGCTACAAAAAAATCTGGCGAAATATTAGCTGAATATTACAACTATTATTTTAAGATGAATATAATTGGTCTTAGATTTTTTACAATTTATGGACCTTGGGGAAGACCAGACATGTCTCTGTTCTTATTTACAGATTTATTAAAAAAAAATAAAAAAATAAATATTTTTAATAAGGGAAAAATGTCAAGGTCATTCACATATATTGATGATATTATTGAGAGTATTTTTAAATTATTTATGACACAAAAAAACTTAGATTATAAAACAGTTCAAATTTTTAATATCGGTGGAGATAAAAAAATTGGTTTAAACAAATTTATTAAAATTTTAGAGAGAGAAATTGGTAGAAAATTTAAAAAAAGTTATAAACCCATGATGAAGGCAGATGTGCAAAATACTTTTTCAAATAATAAGAAATTATTTAAATTTATTAAATTTGAACCTAAAACTTCTATATCATTAGGAGTCAAAAATTTCATAAAATGGCATCAAAAATATTATAATTGATGAAATCAATTTTATTTTTGTGTAACCACGCTTCTTTTTTTGTTTCTCATCGTTTACCAATAGCTATGAGATGTAAAAAAAGTTTTGATGTAAAATTATTAATAGGCAAAGCATCGAGTACAAAAATGGAAAATATTGCAATCAAAGAATTGAATATAAAAAAAATAAATTATAAAATATTAAATTTTAAATCTTTTAGTTTAAATTTATTTTCTGAAATACTTGGTTTTATTCAAATTTTTTTCAATTTATTTATTAATAAGCCAGACTTAATTCATTTAATATCACCCAAATGTGTATTGTATGGTGGAGTCATAGCTAGAATACTTAATATAAAATCTGTTGTCATATCTATTTCTGGAGTTGGCTCAGTTATGAATATTGATTCAAAATTAATTAGAAATCTTTATTTTTTTATTTTGAAAATCGTATTTTCAAATAAAAATAAAAAAATTATTTTTCATAATAAACAAGATCTAAAAATGTTTAAAAAAAAATTCTGTCTTAATAAAAATGACTTGATACTTACTTTTGGATCTGGTGTAGATTTAAATAAAAAGTTTAATAGAACTATTTTTTCAAAAAAAAGCGTTCTATTTCCATCAAGAGTATTAATTGATAAGGGAATAAAAGAATTCTTAGTTTGTTCAAAAATATTAAAAAAAAAATATAAAGATTGGGAATTTATAGTAGCTGGGTCATTAGACTACGAGAGTCCCTTAGCTCTTCCTATTAAGGAGATAATTAAAAATAAAAAAGATGGTATTAAATTCCTTGGATATAAAAAAAATATTATGGAAATAATAAATAAATCATCCATTATATGTTTGCCATCTTATCGAGAAGGAATGCCAAAAGTACTATTGGAGGCCTCTGTTCTTGGTAAAGCTATCGTAACTACAAATATCCCTGGATGTAAAGAAATTATTAATATGTGTAAAAATGGTATTTTAGTAAAACCTAAAAATTCAAAATCATTATTTCTTGGTTTGGAAAAATTAATATTAAATAGTAAATTAAGAGATAAAATCAGAAGAAATTCTGTAAGAATAGCAAAAAAAAATTTTGGAATTGATAAAATTATAAATGTTCACATTAATTGTTATAAGAGTTTGATTTTAAATGTTAAATGAAAAAAAAAAATTAGTTCTTATCTCGCTCAATGAGCTAAATTTTGATGCAGTAAAATTATATGAACTAAAAGATTTATCAAATCTTAAAAAATTAGTCAGTAATGCAAATCTAACAAGCTCAGAAAAAGATTATGAAAAATTAGAACCATGGATACAATGGTTAACAATTTATTCAGGGATGACTGCAGATGAACATGGTGTTTTTAGGTTAGGTGATGTTAAGAAAAAAAAAATTGAAAATATCTTTAACAAAATAGAAAAGTTAGGTTTTCAAGTTGGAGCAATTAGTCCCATGAATTTAGATAATAATTTAAAAAGTCCAAACTTTTTTATTCCAGATCCTTGGACAGATACCTGTTCTGATGAAAGCTTTTTTTCTAAACTTTGTACAAAGACATTTTCAAAATTTGTTAATAACAATTCGAGTAACAAAGTTGAATTTAAATATTATATATACCTGCTAACCATTTTTTTTAAATTTTTTAGATTTAAAAATTTATTTACATATTTAGAGCTTTTATTTAGATCTATTAATAGTAAATATTATAAAGTTGTTTTCTTTGATATTCTATTAAATGATATATTTATTAAATTAAAAAAATCCAAAAATACCAGTTTTTCACACTTATTCTTAAATGGTATTGCTCATATACAACATCATTACTTTTTTAATTCAAAAATAAATAACTCAAAAAATGTGAACCCCGATTGGTACATTAATAAGAAAATAGACCCCTTTTTTAATATTCTTAAATACTATGATAAAATATTAAATGACTATTTAATTAATAATGATGAAAAAATAATGATTGCAACTGGACTAACTCAAATACCATATGATAGAAAAAAATATTATTATAGACTAAATGATCATAAACATTTTTTAAATAAATTAAAAATAAATTACAAAGAAGTCTTCCCAAGAATGAGTAGAGACTTTTTGATTGAATTCCATGATAATGACTCCACGTTATATGCACAAAACTTAATTTGGAATATTAAAGATAAAAAAAACCAAAAACTTTTCGGATTAGTAGAAAATAGAGGAAAAGAATTGTTTATAACCTTAAATTACTCTGATGAAATTAATGATAAATCAAAATTTATGTTGGGAGATACTGTATTACAAAATATTGAAAAAGATGTTTCATTAGTTGCAATAAAAAATGGTATGCATGACCCAAAAGGTTTTTTTTATATAAGTGAAAATCTGGAAAAATTTACTAATTTCAATAGAAAAGAAATCAATATAAAAGATTTGCATAAATTAATAATTAATTTTTTTATAAATGAAAAAAATTAATATTGGAGTGCTTGGTGTAGGATACGTAGGTTTGCCACTTACAATCAGTCTTGGAAAGTATTTTAAAACAATTGGTTTTGATTTAAACAAAGAAAGAATTAAACAATTAAATCAAGGAATTGATACCAACAATGATTTTACTAAAAAACAATTTAAGCTTTCTAAAAAAGCGTTTTTTACTTATGAAAAAAAATATTTAAAAAAAGTAAATGTCTATATTATCACTGTACCAACACCAGTTACCAAAACAAAAAAACCAGATCTTACTTTATTAAACAAAGCAATTGAAATTGTAGCTAAATATTTAAGTGATAATGATACAATAATTATAGAATCAACCGTATACCCTGGATATTGCGAGACCGAAATACCTAAAATTTTAAAAAATTTAAAGAAAAATTTTACTCTTAACAAAAATTTCTTTATTGGATATTCTCCAGAAAGAATAAATCCTGGAGATAAGACACATACTATAAATAATATTACTAAAATAATTTCAGGTTCTAATTCAAGTACGGTCAATCTGTTAAAAAAAATATATGGTAAGATTAATAAAAATAAATTATTTAAAGCTAAAAGCATTAAAGTTGCAGAAGCAGCTAAAGTAATTGAAAATGCACAAAGAGATATCAACATAGCATTTGTAAATGAACTATCATATCTTTTTAATAAAATGAATATCCCAGTAAACGACGTTATAAAGGCTGCATCAACTAAATGGAATTTTCTAAAATTTTATCCTGGATTTGTTGGAGGACACTGTGTTGCAGTTGATCCTTATTACCTATCATTTATCTCAAATCATTTTGGTTTTGAACCAAAGTTTTTATTAAGAGCAAGAAAAATTAATGATTATTTTTATAAACATGTATTTAAATTGATAAGTAAAAAATTAAAAAAAAATAGTAAAATTTTAGTAATGGGAGTCACATTTAAAGAAAATTGTCCCGATGTCAGAAATAGTCAAATCCCAAAATTGGTTGAACTACTTAAAAGAAAATATTTAGTTCATGTTTACGATCCGATTGCCAATGTTGCAAAAAACTATTCAATTAAGGAAAAAAAAATTAAAAAATATGATGCTATAATATTATGTGTAAAACATAATAAATTTAAATTATTTGGAATAGACACCCTAAACAAAAAGTTAATTAAAGATGGGATCATTTTTGATATTAAAAATATGCTAGGAAATTACAAGAATGTAATTAAATTATGATAAATATTTTATATATTACTATTTGCAAAATATATAATTATGTCTTTTCAACTTATGAATATTTTTTTCTTAAAAATAAAAATATATCAAATTTAGATGAATATTTTTTACTAAATATTAAAAAAGAAATAAATTTAGAGTTAAAAAGTAATAAAAAAATAATAATCAATGAAAATCTTCAAAAATATATTTTAAATGAAGATGATATAGATTATTTAATAAAAGAAATATTTATTCAAAATGACTTAAAAAAAATAATATCAGAAATTACAGGTTTTAATTACTTTTTAGGTTATGTAATTGCTTATAAAACTAAAAAAATATCAGATCAAAATATTCAAAAGGATCTATTTGCAAACAAATGGCATAAGGACAAACCATATTCAGCTAATTTGATTAAAATTATTATACCCCTTCAAAATATTGGAAAAAATAGTGGAGGTATCCAAATAAAAAAAAAAGATGATACAATTTACAAAATGCAATGTAATTCTAAAACTATATTAGTTTTTTTTCCAAATAAAAATTTTCATAAAGCCGGCAATCCAGAAAAAGATAGAGACCAAATCATGATTCAACTGGTTCCCTCAAAAAAATGGTCATACAACAAAAATTTGATCAATGATCAACTAAAGATTGAACCAAAATTTCCAAATTTCGCTTACTTATTTAGAAAAAAAATTTTGTTTTAAATGTTATATTTGACAAAAAAATTAAATTTTAATCTGGCAGAATTAATAATAATTTCTTTCCCTCTATTGTTTTTGTCAGGACCTTTTTTGACTGATTTAGCTGTAATAATAATTGACTTAATTTTTCTAAAAAAAATTTATAGGTCTGAAATTAACTTATATATAGATAAAAAAATAATATACTTTTCTTTATTTTTTTTTGGTACTTTGATTGTATCAGCATTAAACTCATCAGATGTTTCTTTTTATTTGATTGAAACTTTACCTTTGATAAGGTTTATATTATTTCCGATTGCAATTTGTCATTTTTTAAATGAGAAAATTTCAAATGTTTTTATTAATATCATTCTAATAATCTTTTTTTTCTTATTTTTGGATGTGGTCTTTCAAATTTTAAATGGGCAAAATATTTTTGGATACGATTTTGTTGGTGGCAGGCCAACATCTGTTTTTAAAGATGAGCAAATTTTAGGAAGTTATGTTTTGAGAAATTTAATTATAGCAATCCCCATTTTTTTTATTGCTTCTAATAAAATTAATCGTAAAATATTAATTATTATTTTGATATCTACAATTTTAATTATTTTATCAAAAGAGAGAGTACCTACTTTTTATTTACTACTTTATTTATTAATAATTTTTTTTAATATTTATTTATTTACTAATAAAAAAAAAATTTTAATTTTCAAGACAATTATCTTTTCTTTTTTTGTAATGATATTTTTGTATTTTTTAGATGGTCCACAATTAAAGAAAAGATTTGATCATACTGTAAATGCTTTTTTAGATAAAGAATTACCATTTAATCAAAATACATATTTGAAAAATAGTGAAAAAACTTTTCAAAATTTTTATGTATTCTCTGCAGAACATGAAAATTATATTTTAACTTCATTTAACATTTTTAAATCCAATTTTCTTACTGGAACAGGTGTCAAAAGTTTTAGACATATGTGTAAAAAAGATGTTTATAAAATTAATAAACGGTCTTGTAATACTCATCCTCATAACACTTTTGTTCAATTACTCACAGAAGTTGGAATTCTAGGTACTATTCCAATATTTTTAGTTCTTATATTTTCTCTAATTCATTTTGTTAAAATTTTCTCCAAATCTTTCTTTGGTAAAAAAACAAATTTCAATAATATTTATTTTATAACTCCAACTCTTATAAGTTTATTTCCATTTGTTCCCTCAGGAAATATTTTTAATAATTATTTAGCAAGCTATTATGCTTTTAGCGTAGGAATTTTTTTGTATTATATGATTGGAGATGGTAAAACTGAATAATGTGTGGCATAGCTGGTATAATTACTCAAAACAAAAGTAACTTTTTCTACCTAAACAAATTAAAAAAAATGATGTTAGATATAGGTCATAGAGGACCAGATGATAAAGGAATTTGGTCAAATAATGAAAAAACTGTCCATTTAGGTCATGCAAGATTGTCAATAATTGATGTATCTAATAAGGGAAGTCAACCTATGCCCTCAAAAAGTGGGAGATATATTATTTCCTACAATGGAGAAATATACAATCATCTAGAATTAAGAACCGAATTAAACAAAATTGACAAAAATGAATGGAATTCAAGCTCTGATACAGAAACTTTATTAAGAATTATTGAACAATATGGAATTGAAAAAAGTTTAAAAAAAATAAAGGGTATGTTTGCCTTTTCTTGTTATGACAAAAAATTGAATAAATTATTTTTGTGTCGAGACAAATTTGGTGAAAAACCCTTGTACTATGGATCAATAGATAACAGTTTTTATTTTTCTTCAGACCTTAAAAATATTTTATTAAATAATAAAAATTTACATTTAAACTTTGATGCAATTAATTCTTTCTTAATGTTTTCATATATTCCAAGTCCACAAAGTATATTAAAAAATATTTTTAAATTACAATCGGGAAATTACATAGAAATAGATGTTAAAAAGTTCAATTCTGGTCATAAAAAATATTCTATCATTCATAAATGGTTTGACTTAAATAATGAGATTAAAAAAGCAAATGAAAATCAAATAACTGATTATAAAAAATGTGAGACTGAAATTGAAAGCAATCTTTTTAATTCTGTAGAAAGACAACTAATTTCAGATGTACCATTGGGCTCTTTTTTGTCTGGAGGAATTGACTCTACTCTTATTGCTTTAGCGATAAAAAATAGATCAAAAAAAAATATTGAGACATTTAGTATAGGTTTTGAAAATAAAATTTATGATGAAAGTAACAAATCATCAAAGGTTTCCAAGATTATAGGTATGAAAAATAATAAACTTATAATGAAGGAAAAAGATATGTTGAACTTAATTAAATATTTACCAGAAATATATTCTGAGCCTTTTGGAGATAGTTCAAGTCTTCCATCAATTATTTTGAGTAAATTTTGTAAACGAAAAGTCAAAGTTTGTCTTTCTGGTGATGGGGGGGACGAATTATTTGCAGGATACAATAGATATAATTTAACTCCAAATCTATGGAATAAGTTAAAATTTTTTCCAATAAACATAAGAATATTATTAAAGAAATTTTTAACTAACCTAAGTAGCGACAAAAGACAAAAAATCTCTAATATATTACTTCAAAATTTCTCCGAAAATGAGCAAAAACTAGAAAAATTTATAGATGTCCTCGATTCAAAATCTGAAAATGATTTACTAAAAAATATTTTATCCAAATCAAAAAATAGTTTTGATTTGATTGAGAATGAAACCAAAAATAATATTATTGAGGAAAGTTTCAAAGAACATAGTTTATCAGTTAAAACTATGATGGCTAACGATACGAAATTTTATTTATCAGATGATATTTTATGTAAAGTAGACAGGTCCTCAATGTATTATGGACTAGAAACTAGAGTTCCATTTCTAGACTTTGATCTTTTTAAAAAGGCATGGCAAGTACCCTTAAAATTTAGGAAAAAAAAACAATT
The DNA here is from genome assembly GCA_002171275.2 of Pelagibacteraceae bacterium TMED124. Next base: position 4,272 of record NHFZ02000018.1, on the reverse strand, counting down.
ACTAAATAATATAATTAATAAGCATATAAATTATGATGAAATTAAAGGCCCAAAGAAAGGCTTTAGTATTCCGCTAAAAAAATGGTTATCATTAAGTTTAAGAAATACTTTAGATGAATATATCAATGAAGAAATATTAAGCAAATATCCCTTTTTTAAAAAAGAAAAAATAATTTATTTATGGAATAGTTATAAAAAAAACAAATTAGTTAATGAGCATTTAATTTGGAACATTTTTATACTAATACAATGGCTCGAAACTTATAAAAAAAATTTAAATACTATAAATTTTAAAAGATGAACAACATCGTAATATCAGTAATAATTCCAGTTTATAATTCCGAAAAATATATTGAAAGATCAATAAAGTCTGTAGTTAATCAAAGTTATAAAAAGTTAGAACTTATTGTTGTTGACGACTGCTCAACCGACAAGACTTGGAGTCTTATTCAAGGACTAAAAAAAAAATACAATTTTAAAGCTTTAAAATTAGAAAAAAATTCTGGGACGCCAGGAAAACCAAGGAATGTTGGAATAACTAAAAGCAAAGGAAAACTAATTTCTTTCCTAGATGCTGATGATTATTGGCATAAAGATAAATTGCAATATCAAATAAAACATTTTAAAAAAAATCATATTAATTGTCTTAATACTGAGTATTTTGATATAGAAAATAATAAAGCTCCAATATTTATAAGGTTGTTTAGATTGTTTTTAATAAACATTTTTACAATTTTAATTAATTATAAAAAATCAATGATATTTTTTTTCAATCCTATAATTCTATCATCAGTTTTAATTGAAAAGTCGGTTTTTAAAAAAATTATTTTTTCTGAAAAAAAAAATTTCGCAGGTATAGAGGATTTATATATTTGGTTTAAAATAATTTCTGAAAAAAAATTTGATATATTATTCTTAAACAAAACATTTGTTTATAATTTTAGAGGTACTCATACTTTGCACAGAGACTATTCTCTGCAAAGTATTAGGTCCATAAATATATTATCATCATTAAAACTTGAAGGTAAAATTGCAGCCTCAAGTTCGTTAATAATTTTCACAACGGTTATTAAGCTAATAAGAGAATTAATAAGAATTATATTGAGTTTTTTGTACAAAAAGAAAAAGAGTTTAGTGATTAGTATAGTAATAATATATTTTTTTACTTTTTATTCTCCGTTATTTCATTACATAGGAAAACCTTTGTTATATAATAATCAACACTTAAAATCGTTTAATAATACTGAACTTGTAGTTGTTAATACAAATTATGGCTATGATAAATATTTTAATTTTGGTTTTAGCTATAGATTAAAAGATTTAGTTAAAAATAAAAAATATTTTTTAAATAAAAGAATTTTATTGCTAGGAAGCAATAAATATATTCCTCAAAAATTAATTATTAAAGGATTACTTATTGAAAGTGGCTATGATACCAACAATATTTTTATAGTTTTGGAAAGTTTAAAATCTAAAAAGGAAGAATTAGAATATATATATAATGTTTCTAATATAAATAATTTAAAAAATATTTCTTATTTTACTTCCCCATATAATACTAGGTATACAGAAATTATTTATAATAATTACTATGTAAATAATTATAATTTAATTATTCATAAGAGTAATGATTGGCCTGAAGATGATCATCAATATTTTAAACGTTTCAGTTATAAAAAAATGATTATTTCAGAATATTTCAATATCCTTCGATACAAGTTTTTAGCTTTATCAACTCATTTTTTTAAATAAAAGATATCTTAAAAAAAAGTATAAAAAAAATAATAATACAAAAATCAAAAGTGATAATAATTCATTTATTTTATAGCTATAAAATCCAATTAAAAAAAAACACAAATTTAACAAATTTATTAATAATGATGTATATATTGTTGAATTATTTTTTTTAAAAATCCAAAAATGCATGTGATCTTCACCTCCAGCGAACAATTTTTTTTTTTTTAAAATTCTGTAAAGGTTTGTAGATATGAATTCGTAAACTAAATATGAAACTGTCCATGCAATAAGAATAGCATCAATATTTAAGTATCTATTTGCATAAATCATCATTAAGCTAAAAAAAAATCCCAATAGCAGACTCCCTGAGTCACCTAAAAAAATCTTTCGTAAATTTAAAAAACTGTAATTAAATAAAAGTAAAACTGATAAAATTATAAATATAAATTTAAATAAATAATTTAACTCAGCACTTCCTGTTAATAACAAAATTAAAGAAGATGAAATTAAGAATGTTATGATTGTTAAACCATCAATACCATCATTATAATTAAATGCATTTGTTAATAATAGAATGCAACATATTGAAAAAAAATAAGAAAATTTTCCTAAATTTAAATTTCCAATGTAATCATAAGTTCCAAGTGTTACAATATTTAGTCCATTAAAAACTGAATATGATGTAATCAATAAAAGTAAAACTATTTTATATATTGCATTAAGATTAAATTTATCATCAATTAATCCTATAATACCAATTGATGCACTAGTTATTAAAATAATTTTTAAAATATTGTTTTGTATTATCAAAAAACCTAAAATGAAAAAAAAAATAATTAAAAGTATTCCGCCTGAATATGGCGTTGGATATGCGTGTTTTTTCCTATTATCTGGATAATCTAATAAATTAAATTTAAACGATACTTTTATTAATATAAAATTTAATATAAATACCATAATTAAAATTAAAAAAGTGTTGATGATGTTGAATTCAATCATATTTTAAGTTTTCATTTTTTCTAAAATGTTTAAACTTTCATCATGTACAAAAAAGAAAATCCTAAATTTTCTAAACTAATATTAAGAATTATCTATTCATATTATGTAGATCTAATTTTATTTATAAACCTTTTTTTTAATAAAAAAAATAATATTTTAAAAGTTTTTTATGGAGGTGCTTATTCTGGTGATAGTGGAGGAACTTTGGTAAAAATCAAAAGGCTAAATAATTATTTCAAAGAAAAAAAAATTGGTTTTAATATATTATATCTATTAAGTAACTCTATTTATCATCATCACTTTATTCTTAAAAACTTTAAAAAAAATCTACCCATCGTTCATAATCAAAATGGCGTATTTTATAGTGCTTGGTACAGTGGTGATTGGGTAAAACAAAATCGAAGAATGTTTAAACAACTAAATTTAGCTGACTATGTCTTTTATCAAAGTGAATTTTGTAAGTTTTCCTCAGATAAATTCCTGGGAAAAAGAAAAAATAATTATGAAATTCTTTATAATGCATGCGATCTAAATAAATTCAAACCACTAAAAAAAAATAAAAAAATTAATATAAAAAAAAAAATAGAAATATTAATGACAGGAACTTATAGGTCATATATGTTGCCAGGATTGATCAGCTCTATAAAGTCAGTAACCTTATTAAAAAAAAAAATAAATGTTAAACTCAATATTTTTGGACATATGGATAAAAAATTAAAATTAACAATTGTTGATTTTATAAAAAAAAATGAACTGGAAAAAAATGTTTCAATATTTGGTCCTTACACACAAAGTGAAGCTCCAAATATATATAAAAAAAACGATATATATTTTTTTATGGTACATAATGCACCGTGCCCCAATGCATTAATTGAAGCAATCGCATCAGGTCTTCCAATAGTATACTTGGATTCAGGAGCTTCAAAAGAAATTGTAGGAAAAGGGGGCATAGGAATTAAATCAGAACTTAGCTGGACCAAATTTAAAAATATTAGTCCAAAATTAATTTATAACTCAATAATTAAAATATTAAAAAATTATAATTATTATTCAAAAGAGAGTAGAAAAAGAGCAATTAAAAACCATGATATAAAAAATTGGATAAAAAGACACAAAGATATATTTACAAATTTAATACCGTCCTGAAATCTTTAATAGTGCTGTACGAACTTTTAATTCATTTATAGTATATTTTTTCCAGTATGTATGTATTTCACTTTTTTTAATTTTATAAGAAGATAGAGTTTTAAATTTATAAAAATACCTATTTTTTTTTAAGATTTTTTCATAATCACTCATCCTTAAAAAATTAATATTATTTTTATATTTTTTTCTAAAATTTTTTGGATGCTCTGAGTAAAGATTTTTAAAAGGGTTTTTTTTATTAATGTGACTTGAAAAATTTATCACATGATATTGTAGATGTTTTTTATCAGTCAAATATTTTAATTTCTTAAAATTTTTCTCAATATCATTTATATGTTCTAAGCAAGACATTGAAACAATAACTTCAAATTTTTCATTGTACTTTTTTTT
>NHFZ02000012.1 GCA_002171275.2 Pelagibacteraceae bacterium TMED124 | reverse complement strand
ATATCTTTAGATTTATGTTTATCACTAAATCTTACATTAAATTTAATTGTTGCTTTATCTACAACTAAATTAGTTACTTTATTTCCTACGTCGATTGATGTAATGACCAATTTAGAGGGTTGAAATAATTTAGATCCTTTATCTATAGGAAGTTTAAGTTGATCACAAATTTTTAAAAGATCATCAATAGGATTCTTACATTTTTCAGGATAAGCGACGTGGCCTTGGATACCTTTGACGATAATTTCTCCGTTAAGACTTCCTCTTCTTCCTACTTTTATCATCTCCCCAAGGTAATTAGGGTTTGTGGGTTCTCCAACTAGGCATAAGTCAATTTTATGGTTTTTTTTTTTTAACCAATTCACCATGCTTTTTGTTCCAAAGTCTGCTTCGCCTTCTTCGTCGGCTGTTAAAAGAAAAGACAAAGAACCATTAAATTTGTTGTTGCAACTTGATAAAAACTTCAAAGATGCGTACACAAAAGCAGCAATTGCTGTCTTCATATCTGACGCTCCTCTTCCATAAAGCACTCCATTTTTTATTGTTGGTTTAAATGGGTTGGTGTTCCAATCTTTTAAATTTCCCGCAGGGACGACGTCAGTATGTCCTGCAAAGCATAAGTTTGGTCCCTTTCCTCCTTTGATTTCAGCATAAAGATTTTTTATTTTTTTATTACCAAATTCAAGAAGATGACAATTAAACTTATTTTTTTTTAAAATTTTTTCTATAAATTCTAATGAGCCAGCACTATTTGGTGTAACACTTTTAAATTTTATAAGATCTGATGAAAGCTTAATTAAATTCATTAGGACCTTAACAGTTCATTAATAGAAGTTTTAGACCTTGTTTTTTCATCAACTTTTTTAACAATAACAGCACAGTAAAGATTTAAACCATGTGAAAAGTTTTCTGGTTTATTTGTAGATATTGTTCCTGGAACAACTACAGAATAAGGAGGAACTTTTCCAAAGAAAATTTCTCCTGTATCTCTGTCAATAATTTTTGTTGATGCCCCAATATAAACTCCCATTGAGATCACACTACCAGTTTCAACTATAACACCCTCTGCAATTTCAGATCTAGCACCAATAAAACAATTATCCTCAATTATAACTGGGTTTGCCTGTAGTGGCTCTAAAACTCCTCCAATCCCTGCACCGCCTGAAATATGGACATTTTTACCAATTTGTGCACAGGATCCTACAGTAGCCCAAGTATCGATCATTGTTCCAGAGTCAACATATGCACCAAGATTTATAAAACACGGCATAAGTACAACATTTTCGGCTATATGGGAAGAATATCTTACAATAGCTCCTGGGACTGATCTGAAGCTTCTTTTTGTCCATTCATCCTCAACCCATCCAGATGTTTTCAAGTTCACTTTATCAAACCATGAATATTGTCCTCTTCTTGAATTTGAAATTCCACTTGAAAATATGGAGTTATCATTAACTTTGAATGACATCAGAATTGCTTTCTTTATCCATTCGTGAGTAACCCATTCCCCGTTACTTTTTTCACATATTCTTATTATACCTCTGTCAAGTTGGTCTAAAACTATATTGATCGTTTTAGTTAAACTTTTATTACCTGAGTTAATTGATTCTTTTTCATCCCAAAACTTTTCAATTGTATTTTGAAGATTTGTTTTTTTCATATTCCTTCCTAATTATATGTTTTATTAATTGTAATTAAAGCTTCTAATATACTCTTAAATCTAAAATCAATGAATGGTTGATTAGATTTTTTCTTAAAATTATGATCCCTTATATGAACTGTTGTTATTCCATATTTATGGGCATTCTCAAGATTCTTTTCAAGGTCTTCAAAATACACGCAGGTGTGAGCCTTAATTTTATTTTTTTTTAAATAATTAATTAAAGGTTCAACTGACGGTTTAGGGATATATTTGCTTTTTGTTATGTCTAGAATATACTCAAAGAGGCTTTCAACACCAAGTGAATCGAGAACTTTTTTTGCATAATCTTGATCACCATTGGTATAAATAATTTTTCTTCCTGGCAATCGGTTAATTTCTTTAAATAGAATAGAGCATTTTTTTAATTTACTAAGATCCACGTCATGAACAAATTTTAAAAATTCATTTGGTTGTATTTGATAGTGTTTCATTAATCCAGAAAGGGTGGTCCCGTATTCTTTATAGAATTTCTTTTGAATCTTGAAAGCTTCTTTCTGAGATATATTCAATCTTGAAGATATAAACTTTTTCATTCTAAGATCAATTTGATCAAAAATCTTTGATTTTGGATCATAAATTGTATTATCTAAATCAAAAATCCAAAAATTCTTTTTCTCAAAACTGCTTTTAAGCATCTAATTAGTGATTAGTGTACCAACACCATGTTCGGTAAAAATTTCTAATAATATTGAATGTTCAAGTCTTCCGTCCAGAATGACTGCTGCTTTGACTCCATTTTTTACAGCTTCAACACAAGTCTCAACTTTTGGAATCATTCCTCCTGAGATTGTCCCATTTCTGATAAGTTTGTCAACTTCGGATACCTTAATTTGAGTCAACAAGTTACCTTTTTTATCTAATACACCCTTAACATCTGTTAAGAGAATTAGTCTTTCAGATAAAATAGAAGCAGAAATGGCTCCTGACATCGTATCAGCGTTAATATTATAGGTTTCAAATTTTTCTCCATAACCAATCGGAGATATAACTGGAATAAAATCTGTTTGAATACACCATTTTAAGAAGTCCGTGTTAATTTTGCTAGGTAGACCTACAAAACCTAAATCTAATATTTTTTCAACTTCACCGGTTGCTTTCTTTTTTCTAAATTTTTTAGTTTTAGCTAACAACGCATCTTTTCCTGAAAGACCTATTGCCATTCCACCCTCTTTATTGATCTCCATAACTATTTCTTTATTAATTGAACCAGACAAAACCATTTCAACAATATTCATAGTTTCTTTATCTGTAACTCTTAAACCATCAACAAAAGAACTTTTAACTTTTAGTCTGTCCAACATTTTTCTAATTCTTGGGCCTCCTCCATGAATCACAATAGGGTTGATGCCAACTTGTTTAAGTAAAACAATGTCCCTTGCAAAACTCGAAGAAAGTTTGTCTTCCCCCATGGCTGCGCCACCGAATTTAATTGTTATATTTTTACCGGCATACCTTTGCATAAATGGTAAAGCTTGCGACAAGATTGATGTTTGCTTAAGCCAGTCGCCACCTTTTGTTTCGGAAATTTTAATCATTGATACTTTGAGATCTGAATAAAAATTTTTTTAATAAAATTATCCCATTACTTTCCTTAATACTAGTATTAAAGATATTTTTATTAAATTCTTTTTTTATTAGGTTGAGAGATTCATTATTTTTTTTTTTAAGCTCTAAATTTTTAATTTTATCTTTTTTTGTAAAAACAAAAATAATTTCCTTTTCGCAGGTTTGCTCCAGAAGTTTTATTATTGATAAATCAATTGGTTTTAAAAGATGTCTAGAGTCAATAAGTAGAAAAATTTTTTTTAGGTTTTCTCTTTTTTGAAAATATCCCTCTAACAATAAATTTAATTTAAAGGTTTGATTCGCAGAAATTTTTGAAAAACCGTAACCTGGAAAATCAACAATTCTCAAAATATTTTTATATTGAAAAAAAACTAAAGATTTTGTTCTTCCTGGTGTTCTTGAGGTTTTTGCAATTTCTTTTTTTGTCAATGAATTTATAAGAGAAGATTTCCCAACATTTGAGCGTCCCCAAAAAATAAATTCGGGTATTTGATCTGATGGAAGCTCTTTGAATGAGTGAACTTCTTTAATAAATTTCCAATCTTCACTCACAGATTATTCCAAATCTTAGTTATTCTTTTTTTTGTTTTTTTAATAAAATATATTGTTGTCCTATTGATAGCACATTATTTATTGTCCAATATACAACCATGCCGGAGGGAAAGGTAGCTAATAAAAAAGTAAAAATAAATGGTAACATCATAAAAATCTTTGCTTGAATAGGGTCAGGTGGTGGAGGGTTTATTTTTTGCTGTAAAAACATTGTAAATCCCATTAAAAGTGGCCAGATACCGATAGTTAAAAATAATGGTGGATCCCAGGGAATTAAACCAAAAAGATTAAATAAACTTGTGGGGTCAGGAGCTGATAAATCTTTAATCCAACCAAAGAATGGGGCGTGCCTCATTTCTATTGAAACGAATAGCACCTTGTATAATGCAAAGAATATTGGAATCTGAATTAATATAGGGAGACACCCTGCTGCAGGGTTAATTTTTTTTTCTCTATAAAGAGCAAACATTTCTTGATTCATTTTTTGTCTATCATCTTTATATCTTTCTCTCACTCTTTGAATTTCTGGTGTCAAAATTCTCATTGAATTCATTGATTTAAAAGATTTATTTGCCAGAGGGAATAGAATAATTCTTATAAAAATTGTGAGAATTATAATTCCAATACCAAAGTTTTGAAATTTTGTAGACAAAAAATTAAGGGCATAAAAAAGAGGTTTGGTTAAAAAATAAAACCAACCAAAATCTACTGATAGATCAAGCTTATTAACATTTAGTTTTTCTATATAGTCGTCAATCAATGGTACTTCTTTAGCGCCTGCAAAAACATAAGATTTTGTTATTAGATTTTCATTTGGTGCAACAGACTTTACATTATCATTTATAAAATCTATTTGAATTGAATTGCGTTGATTATTTAAAGTCTTAAATCTCGCTTTAAATGATTCGTTGGTGTCTGGAAAAATTGCAACTTGCCAATAGTGATCGGTGTAGCCAATCCATCCATTTTTTGTAGATTCAACAATTTCTTTATTTTCTTGAAGCTCGTCATAGGAAACTTCTTTTAAAGTGTCGTTAAAAACTCCAAGCGGACCTTCATGAAGTATGAAAAACTTATTTTCTGGTTCATAGTTTTTTCTTCTTAAATAAGAGAAATTTGTTAATTCAACTTTTCCAGTTGTACCATTTACTACCTCGTCTGTAATTGTTATCATAAAATTTTGATCAAAAGAAATTTCTCTTATAATTTTGAGTCCTTTACTGTTAGACCATTCAAGCTTTATTTTTTCATTCTCAAAGTTTTCTTTGGAAGCTTTCCAAAGGCTATCTTTATTTGGAAGCTCTAAAGATTTGTCAGTGGAGGCCCAACCCATTCTGAGAAAGTATGGTGAATTACTGCTCTCTTTTTGAAGAACACGGACTTTTTCTTTTTTTTGAATTGTTTGGAAATAATCACTTAAAATTATATCATCAATCGTAGCTCCAAATAAGTTGATACTACCTTCAATTCTTTTTGCCTTAAACTGTATTCTTTTTTCAGAGGATAAAGTTTTGTTTGATTTTTTTACTAATGAGGTGTCAATCGAAGGTGTGTTGTTCTCTGTAATTTTTTCAGAAATATTCTCGTTTAATTCTGTTTTATCAGATATATTTTTTTTGGGAGCAAAAAAGAAGTCGAAACCAATTAGAATGACTAGTGAGAAAACGACAGCGAGTAATAAGTTTTTTTGATTATCCATTTTTAAAAATATACTAATATAAGAAACTTACCGAACTTTCAATGATTTTAGAAATTCTATTTATTTAAAATTTCCTTGAGGTCCTTTTCTATTTCAGTAAATGTATGATGTAAAATTTTTTTCTTTGGTATTATTTCAAAAGAAAAAGGTTTTTTTATATTTTTCCAATTGTTTCTTATTATTGATCTGAATATTCTTTTCAAATAATTTCTTTTTACTGCATTTCCAATTTTTTTACTCACTGTTAATCCATACTTTGTAAGATCTGAACTTTTATCAATATTGACAATTACAAATTTACCGTGAAATGTTCTACATTTATTTCGTAAATTTAGAAATTCTGACCTTTTTTTTAATCTGTTAGACTTATTAGGCAGATAGAGTTTTCCTACCTTTTTGTCTTCTTCTGATGAGTACTTTTTTTCCACCTGGTGTAGACATTCTGGATCTAAATCCATGTCTTCTTTTTCTTACTATATTACTTGGTTGATAAGTTCTTTTCATAATTAAATCCTTATATCAAATTTGTCATATTTGTAAAATAAAAATTATTTTCCTCTTACTGATCCGTCTCTTCTTGAATCTGCCACACCTGTGTAAAATTCATTTCCTCTTTTTATAATTGCAAGCCCACTTGTTAGATTCCTAATTTTTCCACTTTCCGATGAAATATTATTTAATATTTTTTTTTCAAAAAAAATTTTATCATTTATTTTTATGAAGTTAGGTCTTTCAACAATCTCTTTTATTTTATAGTTAGAAAAAAAATCTTCACTTATAACTCTAAATACATAGGAAATTATTGCTTTACCTCCAGGTGAGCCAACCGTCATATAAAAATTATCATTTTTATCGAAAATAATTAATGGCGACATAGAGCTCAATGGTTTTTTATTACCTTGCGGGATATTTTTAAGAACTTTTCCATTTATATCCGTTGCTTTAAAACGGAAATCAGTAAGTTGATTATTTAGAAAAAATCCATCAGTAAAAAGTCTTGAGCCAAATGAACTTTCAATACTTGATGTAACAGAAATAACATTTTGGTATTTATCAACTAGAGTGAAATGACTAGTTGAATTTAGAATTTCATCAAGATTTTGATTCACCGAATTAAAATTTTGTTTTTTAAATAAATTAAATTCTTTTAAAAGAAATCTAATATCTAACAACTCATCAACGTTTACGACTTCAAAGTTATCATCTCCAAGATATTTGTCTCGTAGGTAATATACAAAATTTAATATAGATAATTTAAGTCTGAAGTTTTCTTCTGGACGTACTTTTTGATTTTTATTTAATAAATTTTCATAAAGCTTTAAGGCCTGTATTACACAAATTGTTCCTGACGAAGGCAAACTAGGTCCACAAATTTTGAATTCATTTTTTAATTTATGACATAATGCATTTTTTTTATTAACTTTATAGTTGGCTAAATCATTATTTGTCATTAAGCCGGGATTCTTGGAGCTTTTTATTTTTTCAACGATATTTGAAGCTATTTGACCATAATAAAAATCCTCAATATTTTCTGATATTTTTTCCAAAGTATTTGCATAATCTATATTGAAAAACTTTTCTTTAGGATTAATAAGTATTTTCTTAAATTCTGAATGAGAATCTATTTCAAATAAGTATTTCTCTTTTTTTAAGGCACTAACAAGCCTTTTTGGTGGAATGAACCCTTCTTTAGCAAGTTTAATTACTGGTTTTAGTAAATGTTTCCACTCAATGGTTCCATAGTCTTGGTTTAGTTCATATAAAACTTTTAATGCTCCTGGCGTACCAACAGATAACCCTCCAACTACTGCGGTAAAAAATTTTTTTGGTTTTTTATTTTCATCAAGAAATAAGTTTCGATCAATATTTTTTGGTGCTGTTTCTCTTCCCTCATAACTTATAATTTTTTTTGAACTGTTGTTAAAAAAAGTTATGAATAGTCCTCCTCCTATGCCGGATGACTGAGGTTCCACTAGACCTAAAGCTAATTGTATAGAAACTGCTGCATCAAAAACAGTACCCCCATTCTCAAGAATATCAAATCCAATTTTTGTAGCGTAATCATTTGCTGTAACTACAATTATATTTGCCCCCTCATAATATTTGTTGTCACTACTGGAGTCAGTTATATAAGGTTCTGGGTCAATATAGACATCCTCTGAATACGAGTAGGATTGAGCTAAACAAAGTAAAAATACTATTAGAAAAATTTTTATTCTCTTTATAATCATAAAATATGCTATTTTAAAAAATCTAATGCTAATTGTATTAAAATAATTTGTTAATGTTTTTAAAAAAAAAAAAAATATTTGAAAAATTTAAAAAAAAAATACCAATTATTTGTATCACATCATATACGGCACCAATAGCTAAAATTGCTGATAAATATGCAGATATAATCTTAGTTGGTGACTCTGTTGGACCAGTTTTGTATGGATTCGATTCGACAAGAAAGGTAAGTATCGATTTAATTTTACAACATGCAAAAGCTGTTGTTGCACAAGCGAAAGATTCAATGGTTGTTGTGGATATGCCATATGGGACTTTTGAAAAAGATTATAAGTTAGCGTATAGGAATGCAAAAAAAATAATATTAGAAACTGGAGCAGATGCAGTAAAACTTGAGGGTGGAGAAAAATTTTTTGATACAATTACGTTTCTTGTAAAAAAAAAAATTAATGTGATGGGTCATATAGGCTTATTACCGCAACAACATAACGGTAAGTACCCAGTTTATGGAAGAAAAAAAAATGAAGAAAAAAAAATAATGGATGACCTCAATTCTCTTCAGAAAGCAGGTGTTTTCTCAGTTGTTGTCGAGTGTACGGTTGAGTCAATTGTTAAAAAGTTAATGAAGAATTCAAATATTCCTATTATTGGTATTGGAGCTACTTCAGATTGCGATGGACAAGTTCTTGTTGCTGAGGATCTTCTTGGTTTAACAGATTTTAAAGCTAAGTTTTTAAAAAAATATTCAAACCTAGATATGATTATTTCTCGAGCATTTGAAAAATTTTCATCAGATGTTGTAAAAAGGAAATATCCTCAAAAAAAAAATTATTATAAGTAAAATGATAATAGAAAATATAAAAGTTTTAGCAGAAACTTTACAAAAAATAAGGCAAAAAAAAATAATCAATTTTATACCTACAATGGGAAAACTTCATGATGGACATTTAAGTCTTATAAAAAAATCACAAAAAAGAGGTCATTTTTCGCTCGTTAGCATATATGTAAACCCTCTTCAATTTTCTGAGAAAAACGACTTTAAAAATTATCCTAGGACTTTAGAGAAGGATTTGGAATTACTGGGTAAACATAATGTTGATTTAATTTTTCTACCAAAAAAAAGATTTTCAGATACATCTTTGTCCATTGATGTAGGAAAATTAGGTAAAAAATTATGTGGCTTAGACAGACCAGGCCATTTTTCAGGTGTTGCATTGATAATTTTGAAATTTCTGAATTTAATTCAGCCTCATTTCATAACATTAGGACAAAAGGATTATCAACAGATCTTGGTAATTAAAAAATTGATCAAGGATTTTTTTTTTAAAACAAGATTAATAATTGTTCCAACACGTAGAGAAAAAAATGGTTTAGCTTTATCTTCACGCAATCAGTTAATTTGTAATAAAAAAAAACATTTAACTAAAATGATATTTGAGACTTTATGCACAATTGTATTTGACATAGAAAACTATGGATTGAAAAAAAATAAAATAAATTACTTCATTCAAAAGCTTTTGAAATTAGGTTTTGAGAAGGTAAATTATATCACAGTTCTTAAAGAAGACAGTTTATCTGAGTTGGATACTTCGCCTTCTAAGTGTAGAATATTCATCTCAATAACAATTGATGGGGTAAGGCTCATAGATAATCTTGCTATAAAAAAGAAATTAGTAAAAAAAAATGGTATAATTGAGAGTGCGTAGAGAGTTTAATTTTTAAGGTAAATATGAACTTCCTCAGCTTGAGCAGAAGTGCTATTAGAAGATGCTAATGAAACTCTCTCAGATGGAACACCCATCTCTACGACTTTATTAAAAACTTCGGATGCTCTCTGTCTTGCCTTTTCTGCAAAACTTGCTCCACCAGTAGGGCTTACGGCTACAACTTCAAAACTAGCCGAAGGCATTTGTTCAAGAGCATTAGAAATAGATTCAAATAATGCAGTGGAATAGTCAAAATTTGTATCGTCAAATTTAATGACTAAAATAGCATTGTCGTAATTGAGCGGAGCAATTTTAATTGTATCAATTGAGCCAGTTTCTTCTCCACTAGTTTCGCTTGTTGAGGATTGAAAACTCCTTGTTGGAGGAGCGGAAACTCTTCCACCAAATTTACCAACTTCTACGTCTGCTGATAATTCTTTCATATATTGTCTTTCAGCATTTAATATTTGAATTTCTCTGGAAATCTTCTCCTCTAACTCATCCATTAAACGAGAATATAAAACAGAAGTTCTCTGAACATCATCATTCAATACTTTAAGCTGGTTGTGATCCTCATCAATAGCCCCTGAAATAAAGAAACTAGAGTCAATTGCATTTTTTAGATGTGTTATAAGTGCAGCATCAGCAGTAACACGGTTATTAACAATTTGTAAATTATTTACATTGTTTTGTATATCTTCAAGCGCTCTCTGAGCATCGTTCCATTGACCAACTAATATAGGGTTTCCAGGGGTTGTGCCAATTTGTAACCTAGAACGAATAGCACTTGAGAGACCCTGATAAACTGATGTTTGTTCATCAACAAGGTCTTTAAATCTAAGAAAGTCATTGTTATGAGATGAAACTGCATTTTGTATGCTGGATAAATCAGCTCTAAACTGGTTAATTTTACCCCCAACAAATGTCCCGGTTGGTCCTGTATCATAAGCTACCTGTGGTTGGGCCACTGGAGGTTGTGCGTACTGTGAAGGAGGGATTTCCTGAGTTGCAGTCTCAGCAGATTCGATTGTAGCTGGAACATCCTCTAAAGCAGGAGGAGCGACTACCTCTTCATCTGATAAAGATGGGAAAACAACATCTTGGACTCCGGTACAGGAGTAGGTTGAAAGGATAAATAAAAAAATGAAGGGTTTGATGAGATTTTTTTTCATATATATATGTTAGTTTGATTTAATTAGTTAATATCATAATTTTGTTAACAAATACCAATAGATATATCCTATAAAAAATTTAAAATAAACAAAAAAATTTTTATTATTGATTCATGACGTTTGTATTTTTTTTTTTTAAATTTTTTTTTACTAACTTCTTTGTATAATTTTTTTTTATTAAGCGCCCGTAGCTCAATTGGATAGAGCATCTGACTACGAATCAGAAGGTTGGGAGTTCGACTCTCTCCGGGCGCGCCAAAATCTTTTTACATACAAGCAGTTGACATTAAATAATCATTTATTACTATATATAGTGTTCTTAAAACTTTCGTAGGAAATTATTATGCAAAACTCAACTTCTCTTAAAATTCTTCCTTTGGATAAAAAAATCCAAAAGCCAAACAACAAAGATGCCGGGGAAAGTTCATTTTTAAAACCTAATTATTCTAGAGATGAAAATTTAACAGATTTTGGCAAAGCAACTCTGTTGGATAGATATTTACTTCCCGGCGAAAAATTTCAGGACATGTTTCTAAGAGTTTCAAAATGCTATTCGGATGATGACGATCATGCAAAAAGAATTTATGATTATATTTCAAAGTTGTGGTTTATGCCAGCAACACCAGTTTTATCTAATGGTGGAGCAAAAAGAGGTCTTCCAATTTCTTGTTTTTTAAATACTGTTCATGACAGCCTCGACGGAATTCTTTCTACATGGAGTGAAAATGTTTGGTTAGCTTCTAATGGAGGAGGGATTGGTACTTACTGGGGAGAAGTCAGATCAATAGGCGAAACAGTTAAAAAATCTGGACAAACATCGGGTATTATACCCTTTGTAAGAGTAATGGACTCCCTGACTCTTGCTATATCACAAGGCTCTTTACGAAGAGGTTCAGCGGCATGTTACCTTGATGTTCATCACCCTGAAATCGAGGAATTTTTGGAGATTCGCAAGCCCTCTGGAGACTTTAATAGAAAAAGTTTGAATTTACATCATGGCATAAATATTACAGATGAATTTATGGAATGTGTAAAACACAACAAGGAGTTTGCCTTGAGGAGCCCTAAAACTAATGAAACTTTAAAGAAGATTAATGCCAGAGAATTATGGCAAAAGATCTTAGAAACCAGAATGCAAACAGGAGAACCATACTTAGTCTTTATTGATACTGTGAATAAAAATATGGCTAAACATCAAAAGAAAAAAGGTATGAAGGTTAAAACTTCTAATTTGTGTAGTGAAATAATGCTTCATACTGGTCTCGACCACCACGGCAAGGAAAGAACAGCTGTATGTTGTTTGTCATCTGTAAACCTAGAGAAATGGGATGAATGGTCAAAAGATGAAAATTTCGTTCAAGATATTATGAGATTTCTAGATAATGTTTTAGAAGATTTTATTAAAAATGCTCCAGCATCAATGAAACATGCAGCGTATTCTGCAAAAATGGAAAGGTCGGTGGGACTAGGAGCAATGGGTTTTCATAGTTTTCTCCAGAAGAAAGGAATCCCCTTTGAAAGCGCATTAGCAAAAAGTTGGAATATAAAATTCTTTAAATATTTAAAGCAAGAAGCTGATAAGGCATCGGTTATATTAGCCATTGAAAAAGGTGCCTGCCCTGATGCACAAGAGATGAATGTAAAAGCAAGATTTAGTCATAAATTAGCTATAGCACCAACAGCTTCAATCAGTATTATTTGTGGTGGAACAAGCGCTTGTATTGAGCCAATACCAGCCAACATATATACTCACAAAACATTATCAGGCTCATTTACGGTAAAAAATAAATACTTAGAAAGATTGTTTGAAGATAAAAGAATTAACAATGAAATTACGTGGCAAAGTATTATAGAAAATGATGGATCCGTAGCTCATTTAAAGGAGTTGTCGTCGGAAGAAAAAGATTGCTTTAAAACAGCATTTGAAATAGATCAGAGATGGATAATAGAGATGGCGTCTGATAGAACCCCATTTATTTGCCAAAGCCAGTCAATAAATCTTTATTTGTCAGCAGATGTAGACAAATGGGATTTAATGATGCTTCATTGGAAAGCCTGGGAACTGGGGGTGAAAAGTCTTTATTATTGTAGATCCAAGTCCATCCAAAGAGCAAGTTATGCAGGTGTAGAAGGTGATAATACAAGCAATTGGCCTAAAAAAAATATCACAGAAACAAAAACTGACTATGAGGAGTGTTTGTCTTGTCAATAAGCTAGACGCAAAATATTTATGGACGGATTTAAAGAAAAATTAGAGGAAAAAGTTGGATTACTAACCTCCTCACACTCATATAAGCCTTTTAGATATCCATGGGCTTATGATTTTTGGAAACGACAGCAACAAGTTCATTGGATGCCAGAGGAAGTTCCATTAGGTGAAGATTGTAAGGACTGGGCAGTGAAATTAAATGATAATGAAAGAAATCTTTTGACTCAAATCTTTAGATTTTTTACTCAATCTGATGTTGAAGTAAATGATAATTATATGGAGAGATATTCGCAGGTCTTTAAGCCAACCGAAGTCAAGATGATGATGTCTGCCTTTTCTAATATTGAAACTGTTCACATAGCTGCATACGCACTTTTATTAGAAACTATCGGTATGCCTGATACAGAATTTTCGGCCTTTTTAAAATATAAAGAAATGGCAGATAAACATGATTATATGCAACAATTCACTGTCGATTCAAATCATGAAATAGCTAAGACAGTTGCTATGTTCGGAGGTTTTACTGAAGGTTTGCAATTATTTGCTAGTTTTGCGATGCTCCTGAATTTCCCAAGACATAATAAAATGAGGGGCATGGGTCAAATTGTGACATGGTCGGTAAGAGACGAATCTCTTCACTGTGAAGGAATGATTAGACTTTTCCACGAGTTTGCAAAAGAAACAAAATGTATGACTAAAAAGTTAAAAACTGAAATTATCGAGTGTTGCGAAAAAGTTGTAGAGTTAGAGGATAACTTTATAGACTTAGCTTTTGAACTTGGACCAGTCGAGGGAATGGAACCACGTGATATAAAAAACTATATAAGATACATTGCAGACTGGAGGTTGAAGCAATTAAAATTAGATTCGATATATGGCATTAAAAAGCATCCTCTTCCGTGGCTAACAGAAATTCTTAATGGTGTTGAACACGCCAACTTTTTTGAGGCTAGAGCAACTGAATATTCTAAAGTTGCAACAAGAGGTTTATGGGAAGGAAAAGACGGAGTCTGGGAAAACTTCGATAAAAAATTGATGAGTTTTTAAGAACAAATCTTATTAGTTTTTTTCTACATATATTGACTGTGAAGGAAATGCAAATGCGCCCCCTCTCTTCTCAACTATCTCTTTGATATCTATTGCAAGTTCGTTCTTTGCCTCTAATAGCTGATTAAAGTCATTTGTTTTGGTAAAGCACCTAACTAAAATATTAATGGAGCTATCAGAAAATTCATAAATTTTTACTATTACTGGAGTTGTTTCGTTAACACTAAAATTTTCTTTTCTACTAATAATTTTATTTTCTATATCATTACATATAGTTTTTAATTGTTTGGTAGTGCTTTTATACTCAAGACCAATAATCCAGTTTATTCTTCTGTTTGATATCTTTGTAATATTCGTTACAGCTTTCTCAGCAAACTGATTGTTTGGAATAAAACAAAGGGATTTATCAAATCTTCTTATTGCAGTGGATCTAAAACCAATTTTTTCAACGGTACCTTCTATTGTATTTTCAATAATAATTACATCACCTTTTCTAAATCTTTTTTCTATTAAAACAAGAACACCTGATATTAAATTTTTAAAAAGATCCTGAGCACCTAATGCAACAGCAACACCCAAGAGACCTAACCCTGCAATAATAGGACCTACTCTTATACCCCATAATTCAAGAACGGCACAAAAACCTAAAATAAAAACTAATATTTTTAAAAAATTGGTAATCCATTCAATTAAATCTTGAGTGAGAATTTGTTCAATCGTTTTAACTTTTGAAAATAAGGGTTTAATTATTTGGCTCAAAAGCCAAAAAGTGACAATTGTAAAAACAGAGATGTTAATCTTATAAATAAACTCAGTTATCTTATCATTTTCAGTCAGGAAAGTTGAGGCTAAAAAAATTGCAAGGCCTATTACCAGTAAATTAAGGGGTCCGTAGATATTTTTAGTAAATTCTTCATTTTTTTTATTTAACTTAAATAAGATAAAAAATTTTTTAGAGAAAAAAATAATTAAAGAGTTTTTAGCAATTAAAAAAAATAGAAATACAATTATAGAATATAAAAGATCTGAAACTTTAATTTCAAAAAAAGTATTTCTATTTAATTCTAATAAGAAATTATTTAAAGATTCAAGGGTAATCATAAAAATTCAATTTTTTTTTTAGAAAATCTAGGGATTTGTTATATTCAAATCCCATATTGACAAATTTGTTAAGTATTTTTTTAAAGTCATTTTTTTTTAAAGCATTATTAATAAACATTTTAGACCGATTAAAAAAATTTTCCATTAAATCATAATTTAGACTTTCATTTGAATACAGATTTGACATTGTTGAATCTAATATTTCTTTATTAAAAGACAGCCTTACCAATGTAATTTTTATTTTTTTTAAGGAGTACCCCTTTTCAATTAAGGAATTGATTTTTAATTCTATAAGATTTTTTTCATTAAAGCATCCATTTTTAAAATGGTATTCTATTGTAAGAGGAATTTCAGAAACATATTTATTTTTTTCTTCTACAGAAATTTTTTTTTGAAAATAGTCTTTTGAGATTTTTCTTTTTAATATATCCTCAAATTTTTTTTTTGTAACAGAGTATCTTGTAAGATAATAGTAACTATATTTTTTTAAATATTCTGAGATCATATTTGATTAAAATATTAATTTATAACATTATTGTATGCAAAAATTTGTAAAAGTTAAACATTTTAGAGGTTTTAACTGGTATGGCTTCTACACACTTTATTTAAAGGAAGTAAAAAGATTTTTTAGTGTTTTTGCTCAGACAATCTTAGCCCCAGCCATTACAACTTTATTGTTTTATATGATTTTTACAATCTCAATAGACAGGGAGTACTTAAATACAGAAAACTATTCATTTTCTGAATTTCTTGCACCAGGTCTTATTTGCATGGCAATAATGCAAAATTCATTCGCAAATACCTCTTCTTCAATTCTAATATCTAAGGTTCAAGGAAATATTGTTGACGTTCTGATGCCGCCTCTATCAGAGTATGAGCTTACTTTTTCATATTTGTTAGGTGGTGTTACAAGAGGTTTTCTTGTGGGCCTGTCAGTTTCCTTTATTATTTTCCTGTTTATTCCTATAAAGATAAGTAACATTATTATTATTTTTTATTTTGCATTTTCTTCATCATTTTTATTATCAAATCTTGGAATATTGTGTGGTATATGGTCAAAAAAATTTGATCATATGGCTTCAGTTACAAATTTTATAATTTTACCTTTAACTTTTCTTTCTGGGACATTTTATTCAGTAGAAAGGTTACCTGATTTTTGGCATTTTATTGCCCATTGGAACCCATTTTTCTATATGATTGATGGCTTCAGATCTGGATTTATTGGATACGGAGATAGTAATATTTTGGTAGGTATCATACTATTAGCTCTAATAAATGTATTTTTTTTATTTTTAACAATTTACGTATTTAAAAAAGGATTTGGTTTAAAAACCTAACTATGAGCATTTTAAAAGTTTATAACCCCTTAGATATTGAAGTTGATCACGGTGATGGTGTTTATCTGTACTCTGTAGATGGAACTAGATTTCTTGACTTTACAAGTGGGATTGGTGTTAATTGTTTGGGTCATAGCCATCCCTCATTAGTAAATGCTTTAAAAAGTCAGGGTGAAAAAATCTGGCATTGCTCAAATCTCTTTAAGGTAATGGGACAAGAAACTGTAGCTAAAAAGCTAGTTAAAAACTCGTTTGCCTCAAATGTCTTTTTTTGTAACTCAGGTTCTGAAGCAACAGAAACAAGTATCAAAGTTGCTAGAAAATTTTTTTATGAAAAAGGCTTAGTTTCTAAAAACAGAATTATCACTTTTGAAGGTGCTTTTCATGGAAGAACATTAGCATCACTTTTTGCAGCCAAAAACCCTGATCATACTGAAGGGTTTGGTCCTGAAGTTGACGGGTTTGATCAGGTTCCTTTTGGAGATCATGACGCTTTAGAGAAAGTTATTAGCAAAGATACCGCAGCAATAATGGTAGAAACTATTTTAGGAGAAGGTGGAATAAGAGTTATTCCTGAAGATTGCTTAAAAGGATTAAGAAAATTATGTGATGAAAGAGATATTTTATTAATTTTAGATGAAGTACAGTGTGGCTTGGGAAGAACTGGAAAGCTATTTGCTTTTGAATGGGCTAAAATAAAACCAGATATTGTTCCAATCGCAAAGGGAATTGGTGGTGGTTTTCCCTTGGGTGCCTGTTTAATGAATAAAAAAACTGCTAGCACTATGACCCCTGGTTCTCATGGGTCAACTTTTGGAGGCAATCCTTTAGCAATGTCGATTGCAACAGTTGTATTAGATTATGTATTAAATAAAGATTTTTTAAACAACGTAATAAAAGTTGGAAATTATTTAAAGAATAGATTAGAGGAAGAGGTTATCAAAAAATACCCAACATTAGTTTCAGGTTTAAGAGGAAAAGGATTAATGTTAGGCATTGAGTCAAAAATTAAGAATGAGATTTTAATTAAGGAGATGATCAACCACAAATTACTCACAGTTAAAGCAAGCCAAAATATCGTTAGAATTTTGCCTCCTTTGATTCTTGAGGAAAAGCATGTTGATGAAGCAATATTAAAAATAAATAAAGCTTTTAAAAACTTAAAATGAAAAAAAAAATTAGACATTTTTTGAATATAAGTAACCTTTCAACAAAAGAGATGTTGCTAATTATTAAACAGGCTCATTTTCTAAAAAAAAATTATGGAAGAAAGTTTTTAAACGAGAAAAAAATTCTTGCAATGATTTTTGAGAAACCTTCTACGAGAACGAGAGTTTCATTTGAAGTGGGAATGAAAAAGCTAAATGGAGATGTTGTTGTATTAGATCAGCACGATAGCCAATTAGGCCGTGGTGAGTCACTACAGGACACTATTAAAGTTTTAGGTAGATATACAGACATAATTCTTTACAGAGGGTCTGATGAAAAAAAATTATACGAGATCTCTGAGTTGTCTAATGTTCCTATAATTAATGGGCTTACTAATAACAGTCATCCTTGTCAAATAATAGCTGATATAATGACATTAGAAGAAAATTTTAAGGATATAAATGATTTAAAAATTTGTTGGGTAGGTGATGGAAATAATGTTTGCAACTCTTGGATTGAAGCGGTTAATCATTTTGATTTTCAATTAAATATTTCATGCCCTGTAGATTTTTTTCCATCTGAAAAGATTCTTGAAAAATCGAAATCATCTCATGTAAGATTGTTCGATGATCCTATTAAAGCAGTAAAGAACGCTGATGTTATTATTACTGATACATGGGAATCAATGGGCGTTAAGAAAGATAAACAAAAACTTAAAAACTTTCAAAAATTTAGGGTAGATAAAAAGTTAATGTCACTAACCTCTAAAGATTCATTTTTTTTACATTGTCTTCCTGCTCATAGAGGTTGTGAGGTCACTGATGAAATAATTGATGGGAAAAACTCACTCGTCTGGGATGAAGCTCAGAATAGGTTATATGCCCATCAATCAATTTTATTGTGGTGTCTTGAAAATTTCTAGTTTTATTTTTTCCACAATTCTGGGGAAAATAAAATTAATAGTGGAAAAAGCTCAAGTCTTCCAATAAGCATTCCAAATGCAAGAAAAAATTTAGAAAAACTAGACATATAGGAATAGTTTCCAGCGGGTCCAATCATTTCACTTAAACCAGGACCAACATTTGCTAAGGAAGCAGCAGAACCCGATAAGGAAGTTATTAAGTCATGACCATCAAAAGATAATAATAGAGTTAGTAAACCAAAAATAAGTAAGTAAAGAAAAAAATATCCTGTAACAGAATTTAAAATTTCCTCACTTATTTCTGATGAGTTATAAGTTGGAATGAAGATTCCCCTGGGCTGAATAATTTTTTTGATTAGGGTTATTGATGATCTGAGAAGAATTTGGATCCTAAAAACTTTCAATCCACAACTAGATGAACCTGAACATCCACCGATAAGCATTATGAACAAAAATAAAGTGGTCGTGAATGTACCCCATAAACTAAAATCGTAAGTACTAAATCCACTTCCAGTCGCAATAGAAATGACTGAAAAGGAGGCTATTCGAAGTGATTCAAGATAATCTACCTCATAGTTTTTTTGAAGCCATATCATTACAAAAAAAATGACTAGTAAATTTAGTGCCAAAAAAAACTGAACTTGTGAATTATTAAAAAAGTCACCATTACCTTTTTTCACTGACTGAAATATTAATATAAAGGGTAGAGAAGAGATTATCATAAAAATCATTACAACAATCTCTGTACTAACAGAATCAAAAAAACCAATCGACATGTTCTTTGTTGAAAAGCCACCTGTTGCAATAATAGTCATTCCATGGGCAAGACTGTCAAATATTGAGACTCCGGTAGAGTATAGAAAAAAACTACACAAAACAGTCAGGAGTAAATAAATAAAACCAATAGCTGCAGCAATTTGAGTAGTTCTTGGAAGTACTTTTTCGTTTTTAGAACTAAACTCAGTTTGGAACAATTGCATTCCACCTATTTTCAAGATGGGGAATATAGCTATTGCTATAACTATTATTCCTATGCCACCAAGCCACTGTAACATTGCTCTCCACAAAAGAATTGATTTTGCTGTATTATCTAAATCTTGAATAATAGTTGCTCCTGTTGTTGTTAGTCCGGACATGGATTCAAAAAAGGAATCAATAAATGAAAGCTTTGGGGAACCCGAATAAAAGGGTATAGCTGCGATGATCGTTAAGATTACCCATGAGATAAGTGTAAGTAAAAATGCTGATAATACTTCAACATCTTGATTTTTTTTTTTAAAAGTAAATGAAATGTTTAATCCTGTAAAAAAACAAACGATAGAAATCACAAAAAAAACAACCCAATCTGAGCCGTTTAAAAAATAGTCAAACAACCCAGGCACAAGAGAATAAATTGAAAAAAATATCAATAAATTTCCAATAACAAAAAAGGAAGATTTTAAATTATCTATCACAAGTTAGTTTAATTTTATGTTATTATTAGGAACATCAAGAGAAAAGGGCGGTATCAAAACTTCAAAAGATTTTCCCTTAAAATCCTCCATTTGATAGCTTCCGTGCATTAACCCAGAGCTTGTTTTTAATGGAGTGCCACTAGTATATTCAAATTCATGCCCAGGATGAATTACTGGTTGTTCCCCAACGACTCCTTTTCCTCTTACCTCACGAAAGCTTCCATTAGAATCAAATATTTTCCAATGTCTGCTTATTAGCTTTATTGTATCATTACTATTATTTTTAATTTTTACAGTGTAGGCCCATAAATACGAATCTTCTGCAGGATCTGAATGATCCTCAAGATATGTCGGTTCAACTAAGATTGATACTTTGTATTTTGGGTTCATTTTTCTTTAGCTTTCTTAAGTGCGTTGTCAATGTCTTCAATTATATCTGTAGAGTCTTCTAATCCAACAGATAGTCTAACCAAATTTTTCGTAATGCGTAAACTTATTTTTTCATCAGAGGATAATTTATGATGAGTAGTTGTTTCTGGATGTGTTACAAGTGTTTTAGAGTCGCCTAAATTGTTAGATATTTCAATAAGCTTTAAATTATTTAAAAAAGAAAAAGCAATTTTTTTTTCTTTTTCTTTTTGTGATTTGAGCTCGAATGAAATTATTGAGCCACCATCAAGCATTTGCCTTTTTGTTATTTGTTTTTGTTTAAAACTTGAATCGGTTGGATAGTATATCCTCTTTATTTTTAAACTTTGTTTTAAATAATTAACTATTTTCTTTGCACTTTTTGTTTGTTGTTTTACTCGTAGCTCTAAAGTTTCTATACCTTTTAATAATACCCAAGCATTAAATGGACTGAGAGATGGCCCCGTATTTCTAATGAAAGGTTTTATAAAATCTTTACAAAATTTTTTTGATGCTAAAATGGCTCCTCCTAAGACTCTCCCCTGACCATCAATATGTTTTGTTGCTGAATACATCACAATATCTGCTCCATGCTTAAGAGGTTTTTGCAGAATTGGTGTTGCAAAAACATTATCTACAACTACTAAGGCACCAGCTTGATGAGCAAGCTTTGAAACCTCTTTAATGTCAACAAGATCAAGGCATGGGTTAGAGGGTGTTTCAAAAAAAACAATATTAGTCTTTTTTTTTAAAGCTTTCTCCCATTCATTCAAATTCGTTCCATCCACAAGAACAACTTCTATTCCAAATCTTGGGAGAATTTGTGTAACAATGTGATGACAACTTCCAAAAAGTGCTCTACTTGAAACAACTCTATCGCCATTATTTAGGTATGACATAAAAATTGTAAATAGGGCTGCCATCCCGGTAGCTGTTCCCCAACATTCTTCAGCTTCTTCTAGGAGTGCCATTTTTTTTTGAAATGTTTCAACTGTTGGGTTTCCAAATCTAGAATACATAAATCTTTCTTTTTCTTCTCTGAAAGATTTTTCTGCTTCCTCAGCAGACTCATAAATAAAACCTGAGGTAAGAAAAAGTGGATCACTTGTTTCCATAAATTTGGATCTACTTGTTCCACCTTTGATTAACTTAGTTGAAAGTTTTTTTTTATTCATTTTAACTTTTAGATTAACATTTTTTAAAATGTATTTATAGTAAGTAAAATTATGAGAGCAAAGATCTTTTTAATTATCTCACTTTTTATTACCTTCTCACTCTCTTTTGTTTTGGAGTCTAGGGAGTTATCAATTCAGCAACTTGAGGAGAGAAAAAAAGCTGATGAAGAAAGAAAAAAAGCGAGAGAAAAACGTGGAAAAAAAATATTTCAAAAAGAAATTACACTCTCAACTGAGATTGCTTTTATTTCAAAAGAAAGAGAAGTTCCTCCAGTTTTATCAAACCTTGACCCAATTTTAGAAGATGAGGGTTTTTATGGAGTTAAACTGGCTATTGAAGATAATCTTACAACTGGAAGATTTTTAGGCCATGATTATAGAGCTGAGTTTCATAGAATTTTATTAAAAGAGAATTTGGAGACAGAATTTAAAAAACTTTTAAAAAAAGGGAAAAAGTTTTTTGTAGTAGATTTAAATGAAGATGAATTATTATCTCTCATGAAAATTCCAGGAATTGATGATGTTCTTATTTTTAATACAAGAGCAAAAAATGATTCTTTAAGAAATGAGAATTGTAGGAAAAACTTCTTTCACATCCCACCAAGTTATTCAATCCTCTCAGATGCACTTACTCAGTATTTAGTAAAAAAAAAATGGAAAAAATGGTTTTTAGTTACTGGGCCTGATAAAAATGATCAAATTTATTCTAATGCACTTAAAAGTTCTGCCAAGAAGTTTAACATTAAAATTAAAGAAGAAAAAATTTGGGATTTTACAGCAGACTTAAGAAGAACAGCTGGAAAAGAAGTACCAATATTCACCAAAGGTTCAAACTATGATGTTCTCGTTGTTGCTGATGAAGATGGAGAGTTTGGAGAGTATCTTGTATACAGGACATGGGATCCAAGACCTATTGTGGGTACACAAGGTCTGAAGCCAAATTCATGGCACCGTACTCACGAGCAGTGGGGGGCAACTCAGATGCAAAACAGATTCAGAAGAGAAAGTGGTAGATGGATGACCGAGGTCGATTATCATGCCTGGATAGCGGTGAGAGCTATCGGAGAAACAATTACAAGAACTCAAACTAATGATATTGAGGAGGTTCAAAAATACCTATTAGGTGAAAAATTTGGTTTGGGTGCTTACAAAGGAGTAAAAGTATCTTTTAGATCCTGGAATGGTCAATTAAGGCAGCCTGTATTATTGGCTGCCCCAAGATCAATGGTGTCTGTTTCTCCTCAGGAGGGTTATATTCACCCAATAAGTGAACTCGATACAATGGGAAAAGATCAACCCGAATCTACTTGTAAATTTTAAAAATTTTAATACATTACATTAATGATTAAATTTTTTTTAACGCTCATATTTTTTATTACAATAAGCTTTATGAATGCTCAAGCTAATCTTGCTTACATAACTAATGAAAAAGATAATACGGTAAGTGTAATCGATATTAAAAAGAAAAAAGTAATTAACACCGTAAAAGTTGGACAAAGACCTCGAGGTATAATTATGTCTAAAGATGGTAAGTTAGTCCTTATATGCGCATCAGATGACGACAGGGTTGAAGTTAGAGACGCAGAAACAATGAAATTAAAATATCATCTACCATCAGGACCAGATCCTGAACTATTCATACTATCTCCTGATAACGAAACTCTTTACATCGCCAATGAAGACGACGCGATGGTCACGGTTGTTGACATGAATGATAAAATGATAATTGATGACATCCCAGTTGGTGTAGAGCCTGAAGGAATGGGATTAACAAACAACGGAAAATTGTTAGTTAATACCTCTGAAACTACCAATATGGCTCACTTTATCAATGCAGAAACTTTAGAGATTGTAGAAAATGTTTTGGTTGATGCAAGACCTAGGGTTGCAATGTTTACGCCTGATGATAAAGAAGTATGGGTTTCTGCTGAAATTGGGGGCACAGTTAAAGTTATTAACCCAAGCTCAAAAGCAGTTACCCACACCATAGGATTTGAGATTCCTGGAGTCAATGAAGAAAGTATCCAGCCAGTTGGTGTGAGGCATACTAATGATGGTAAATATACATTTGTGGCACTTGGACCGGCTAACAGAATTGCAGTTATTGATCAGAAAACAAAAAAAGTAATTAAGTATTTACTTGTTGGTCAGAGAGTATGGCAGCTAGCATTTACTCCTGATCAAAAAACCTTGTTAAGTACAAATGGAGTAAGTAACGATGTTTCATTTATTAATGTTGATAAACTAAAGGTTGAAAAGTCTATTAAAGTTGGAAGGTTTCCTTGGGGTGTCGTCATAAGTCCAAATTAGTTTCTTCTAAGCTAAATTAAGAATAATGACTGTTGCATTAGAAATAAAAAATGTATCTCATAAATTTGGTGAATTCACTGCGCTTGATGATGTTAGTCTAAATATTAATTCTGGTGACTTCACAGTTCTTCTTGGATTAAACGGTGCTGGTAAGACCACTCTCTATTCTCTAATTACAAGACTTTACAATAATAATTCTGGATCCATTCAGATTTATGGGTCTGATGTAAGGGAAGATTCCGTAAATGCTCTCAAAAATATTGGTGTTGTTTTTCAACAGCCAACACTTGACCTTGACTTAAGTGTTAGAGA
Source organism: Pelagibacteraceae bacterium TMED124 (assembly GCA_002171275.2). Next base: position 2,590 of record NHFZ02000012.1, on the reverse strand, counting down.
AAACCTTCAATATCATTCGTCTCTTCATGGAATTAGTTCCTTAGAGGCTAATAAAAGGATTGATAAAGAAATTGTTAGAATCAACTTAGAAGAGAAGATAAAAAATAAAATTAGATCGCTGTCAGGTGGACAGAGACGACGAGTTGAAATTGCTAGATCATTGCTTCATAAACCTAAATTACTATTATTAGATGAACCGACAGTGGGGTTAGATATAGGTTCAAGACAGATGATATTAAATCATGTTAAAACATTATGTAAAAAAAATAATCTAGCAGTTCTTTGGGCAACCCACTTAATTGACGAAATTGATAAAGGAGAGAAAGTGATTATTATAGACAAAGGAAAAGTTCTTGAGTCTGGAGATGTATCAAAAGTTGTTAAAAAAACTAAAACAAAGAATATTAGAGATGCCTTTAATAAATTAGTTGGGATTTAATAAGTATGGAATTAATAGTATATTTTAGGTGTTTTAAAGGTATTGTTTTAAGAGAAGCATTGAGATTTGTGCATCAAAAAGAACGTTTTTTCTCTGCGTTAGTTAGACCACTAGTTTGGCTTGGAATTTTTGCTGCTGGATTTAGGTCCGTGCTTGGAGTCGCTATTATTCCTCCTTATGAAACCTATATTCCCTATGAGGTTTACATAGCGCCAGGTTTGATCGCTATGATCCAATTATTTAATGGTATGCAAAGTTCATTATCTATGGTTTATGATAGAGAGATGGGAAGTATGAAAACAATGTTAGTAAGTCCCATACCACGATGGTTTTTATTAATCTCAAAATTACTCGCAGGTGTTTTTGTTTCTATTCTTCAAGTTTATGCTTTTTTAATTATTGCCTCGTTGTGGGATATAATACCTCCAATTTCTGGATATTTTACAATCCTTCCTGCCCTAATAATTTCGGGCTTGATGTTAGGATCTTTAGGAATGTTTCTCTCATCTGCTATAAAACAATTAGAAAATTTTGCAGGTGTAATGAACTTTGTCATCTTTCCAATGTTTTTTGCTTCATCAGCACTTTATCCTTTATGGAAAATAGAAGAAACAAGTGAGTGGTTGTATTACGTTTGTTTTTATAACCCTTTCACATACGCAGTAGAATCAATTAGATTTTCCCTTTATTCACAAATTAATATAGAGTACACCATTGGTATTCTTGTATTTACATTTATATTTTTATTTCTGTCAATTTTAGGATATGATCCCGCAAGAGGAAACCTTCAAAAAAAAGGAGGAAAATAAAATGACGAATTTTTTTAGATTTTTTTCAATTACACTTTTTATATCATCTTTAGTTTTGGCTAAAGGGGATCTTGCAATTCGAGCAAAAAAATTAGAACTTAAACTTGGATCAGAAACGAGTGATTATGATATGTCACAAAAAGTTTTTGAAATGGAGACTGGAAAGGCTTACAGACTTGAAATTTCTAGCATGGGTTTTAAAGAATATGAGATTGAAGCTGAAGACTTTTTTAGAAACATATGGGTAAGGTCTATCGAGATTAAGGGAATAGAGCTAGATGTGCCTGTCATAAATGAAATTGAGTTAGAAAGGGAGGGTGAGGTTGAAATTAAATTCGTTCCTATTCGTCCCGGTGACTATAAGTTTGAAATAGAGGGCTTGCAAAGTAAAGGAATGGTTGGAAAATTTATCGTTAAATAATTTAACAATTAACAAATGGAGAAGATATATGAAAATAAGTTTTTTTAAAAGTTTAGTATGCATAATATTTGTAGTGTTTTCTACATCAGTCATTGCTAATGCTCCTGAAAAACCGCCAAAAAAGTGGCCGTGCGATCAAGTTTATAACCCTAAACTAAATTTAACAGCAATTTGGCAAGGTCCTCCCATTGAGCAAGAGCTTAAAGATTGGTGGAAGAATGATGATGTAATTGAATATGTAAATAAGCTTGCTGATCCTGTATTAGAGGAATCTGAAGGTATAAAACTCATTGAAGAGTTTGCCAAAAAATATTCATACTTTGGATTAATAAAGAAATCTGAACAAAAACAGAAATTAATTTTCTTATTTGCTGGTCTTTATCAAAAAGCTAAAGACAGAAGAAACAGACAGTACGTCGGGATAATAAAATTTGTTGATAGACAAGAATCAATAAGAAAAGCCATAGGATCTTCCTCAAAATTAATTAGAAAATATAGAAAGGCAAAACTAAATGAAAAAGATCCAAAGTTTGCCCAAGCATCTGCTCAGCTTAAATGGAATACCAGAGTTTTTGATCAGCGCACCAGGTTAACGGAGTATATTTGTGAAGAACCTGTATTTAATACGCAAAGGTTGGGTTATCAAGCCAGAAAAATTCTTGAATATATTCAATAATTTAGACTGGTTCTAATAAATGAATCTAATATGAATAATTGAATCAGATTATCTTAATCTTCAATGAGTATAAATGTTCCAACTCATAATTATGTGAGTTCCAAACTATAAAAGGAGTAAATTATGGCTTGGACTAAACCAATGATTTCTGAGATCTCTGTAGGTCTAGAAATCAACTCTTACGCTTGCGCTGAGAAGTAATCTTAGCTTAAGCAAAAGATAAGCCCCTTGAGTCTAATTAGCCT
>NHFZ02000015.1 GCA_002171275.2 Pelagibacteraceae bacterium TMED124 | reverse complement strand
GCTAATGGGATGATTGCTTGTTTGACCATTAAAACCTTTTACTAGCTAAATAAATATTTTACAAATGAAATTATTTACGAACAAAAAGAAATTACAATCAGAGATAAAAAAAATCAATAATATTAGTTTTGTGCCTACTATGGGGGCCCTGCATAAAGGTCATGAAAATCTAATTAAAAAGTCAGTTAAAGAGTCAGAAAAAACTATTGTTAGTATCTTTTTAAACCCAAAACAATTTAATAACAAAAAAGATTTTTATAATTATCCGAAAAGTTTCAGTAACGATATTAAAATATTAAAAAAACTTAAGGTTAATTATTTATATAAACCAAGTTATGACGACATATACAAATTCAAAACAAAAAATAAGATATTTCTTGATCAATTTTCAAAAGAATTGTGTGGTCCATATAGAAAGGGTCATTTTAAAGGTGTAGTAGATGTCGTAAACCGACTACTAGAAATAATTGAACCAAAAAAGATTTTTCTTGGTATGAAAGATTTTCAGCAACTAGTTTTAATTGAGAAACATATTAAAAAAAACAAAATAAATACTAAAGTTATACCTTGTAAAACTATACGTGATAATAAATTTATAGCTTATTCTTCTAGATTACGAAAAATAAATAAAGATGAAATGCATACTCTAATTAAGGTCATAAGATTTTTAAAAACTTATAAAAAAAATCTAATTTCAAAAAAAATCAAGTTCAATTATAAAAAAATAAAAAGTATACTCTTATCAAGAGGTGCAAATAAAGTAGATTATGTAAAAATTATCGATCTTAAAACATTAAAAAAACCAAAAAGAAATAAATTTAATTTATTTTTTGCATTTTATATTGGCAAGATAAGATTTATTGATAATTTTTAATTTAAAAAAAAATACGAACCTATTCCTAAGAAAGATAAAAATCCAATTACATCCGTTATTGTTGTAACAAAAACACTTGATGCAAGAGCTGGGTCAATATTAAATTTTTTTAGAGAAACTGGAACCAAAATACCAAACAAACCTGCCACTATCATGTTTAATATCATCGCAACAGCGATAAGAATTGATAAATCCATTTGTTTAAACCAAAAATTAACAATAACTCCTGCAATGATCGCAAAAATTACCCCGTTTAAAACACCAATTATAAATTCTTTAGGAACTATTTTTAAAAAGTTTCCAGAATAAATTTCTTTTTTTGCTATCGCTCGAATTGTAACAGCAAGTGTTTGCATTCCAGCATTACCACCCATTGAAGCAACAATTGGCATCAGAACGGCAAGTGCAACGACTTTTTCAATATCTTCCTGAAAAAAACCAATAACAATTGATGCTATGATTGCTGTAAATAAATTAAGCAAAAGCCAACTAAATCTTCTTTTAGTTTTTTTTAAAACTCCATCTGTAATTTCTTCATCTCCAACACCTGCCAATCTCAAAATATCTTCCTCAGCTTCTTCTTGAACTACTGTAACTACGTCATCAGCAGTAATCATGCCTATAAGTTTATTATCTTTATTTACTACCCCTGCTGAAACCAGGTTATAATTTTCAAATGTAAGACCTACTTCTTCCTTATCCATGTTTACTGAAATTAAAACAGGGATTTCTCTCATTATTGAATTCATTTTAGAATCTCTTGGCGTTCTTAATACTCTAGAAGATGGAACTGTACCGACAGGTTTGAAATTTTTATCTACCACAAAAATTTCCAAAAATTCTTCTGGCAACTCTTTGTTTTCTCTTAAGTAATCAATTGTTTGACCAACTGTCCAATCACTTGGTACCGCAGTAAATTCTCTTTGCATTATTCTTGCAGCAGAGTCTTCCGGATAGCTTAAACCCTCCTCTAGTAGAAATCTGTCCTGGGGTGATAATCTGTCTAAAACCTTTTTCTTTTTTTGTTCTTCAATTTTTTCCAAAATTTGAAGTGAATTATCGGATTCTAATTTGTGTAAAATTTTTGCAATAGATTCTGGAGTCAAAAGAATAAGAACTTCGGATTGGAGGGACTCGTTAAGCTCGACAAAAATCTCGGGCCCAATAGTAAAAGCCTCGATCTCTATTAATTTGTTTCTTGTATCTGTATCAAGATTTTCAATTAAATCAGCTACATCAGCTGCGTGAAGATTTTCCAATGTCTGGTTAATAAATGCAACATCTTTGGCTATAATCTTTTCACTAAAAAGATTGATAAAATCTTTATTAAAATCTACATTTACTTTTTGTTTTCCAACTGATTTTACTAAACTCATAATTCACCGGATTATTTTAATTTTTGAGACTTTTAGTTTATCTGGTGGTAAAATTCAATTTAAAATGGATATAGAATTTAAAGTTAGCAGAAAACCAGTAAATTACAGGTTGGCACTTCAGTTACTTGAAAAAAGGGTTAAAAATGTAAAAAAAGGTGGGAAAGAATTAGTGTGGTTTTTGGAGCATCCGGTAACTTACACAGCAGGAATTAGATCCAAAAAAGAGGAAATATTAGATAAGTCAATTGATATAATAAGAACCAATCGAGGTGGAAAAATTACTCTTCATAATCCAGGACAACAAATAGTATATTTTGTAATTAATTTAAATAAAAGAAAGAAGGATATAAGAAATTTAGTTAGACAAGTTGAAAATACAGTTATTAAATTTCTAAAAATATATAAAATTGAGTCATACGCAGATAAAAAAGATATTGGTATATGGGTTAAAAAAAGGAAAATAGCAGCAATTGGTATAAGGGTTTCTCGTTGGGTCGCATATCATGGTTTTTCTATAAATATAAAAAATAACCTCGATGATTATAAAAAAATAATTCCATGTGGTCTTGACAATAGGAACGTTACTTCCATAAAAAATGAAAAAAAAAAATTTTTTAAAATAAAAAAAAACTTAAAAAAAATATTTTTCGAGCATATAGTTAGAGTTTAAAATTGTTTTTTAATAAAACTTTCAAACTCATCTCCGTATTTTGCTTCAAAATTATATTTTATATTATTTATCATAAACTTAATTTTGTGGGCATGTAACATGATATTTTTTACTCTAGATTTTTTTTTTGATAATTTATATGAATATTTATCATCTCCGATGATTGGGTTACCGATATTATAAAGTTGTTTTCTTAACTGATGCTTTCTGCCAGTAATAGGTTTGAGTTCTAAAAAAGAATAATCATTATTGATTTTTAATATTTTTAAATGAGAAATAGCTTTTTGAACTATTTTTTTGTTTTTTTCATAAGTTACAAGATTGTCTTGAAGTAAATTTATTCCTTTTTTTACAGCACCGTAAGTAATAGCTAAATAAGTTTTATGTATTTTTCTTATCCTAAATAGAGATGTAAACAACTGCGCATACTCCCTGTTCTTAGCAACAATCATTACCCCAGATGTTTCTTTATCAAGTCTATGTACAACATAGGGTTTTGTATTTTCAAAATATTTTGTATTCTTTAATATATCTATGATGTTTTTAAATGACTTTGTGCCAGATTGAACGGGAATTCCACTGGGTTTGTTAATCACAATAAAATTATCATTATTCTCTATAATAAATTTATCATATTTTTCTTTTTCTTTATTAGTGGGCTGATATTTAATATTTTTTGATTGTATTTTGGGCTTTAAATTATCAATACCATAAATTTCAACAATATCGTTAAGTTGTAATCGATGAGATGATTTAATCTTTTTTTTATTTACTTTAACCTTTTTTTTTCTAAGAAATTTCTCTAATAATGATTGTGGAACATCATTAACATTGTGTTTGAACCATCTATCAAAACGAGAATTGTGATAGTCTTTGTTGACTAAAAACTTTTTGTGCATGGAAGCTATACTTTATATTATTTAGCCGCTGCTTTTGGAAGAGTTTCTTTATCTTTTTTGATAGTTTCTGCTTTTTTTGGCTTGTCAACTTTTTTAGCATTAATGTCTCTATCTACTAATTCAATAACAGCCATAGGTGCATCATCACCGGTTCTGAAACCAGCTTTTAATACTCTTGAATATCCGCCTTTTCTGTTAGCATAACGTTTAGATAAAGTTTCAAAAACTTTTTTTACTGACTTTTTGTCTTGCAGCTTAGAAAATAAATATTTTTTTTTACTTAAATTGAGTTGTTTTCCTATTGTAATAACTTTATCTATTTTCGGTTTAAGCTCTTTGGCTTTTGGCAAAGTTGTGGTGATTTGTTCATATTTAATCAAAGAATTTAACATGTTCTTAAACAATGCCTTTCTGTGTTCAGATGTTTTATTTAACTTTCTATATGCAATTTTATGTCTCATTTTTTTAGTAAGTATTATCTTCTAATTTTTTTGAGAGTTCGGCTATATTTTCTGGGGGCCAATTTGGTATTTCCATACCTAAATACAATGACATTGAGCTCAGAACTTCTTTAATTTCATTCAAAGACTTTCTTCCAAAATTTGGTGTTCTCAACATTTCTGGTTCAGTTTTTTGAACTAGATCTCCGATATAAATAATATTATCATTTTTTAAACAATTCATTGATCTTACAGAAAGCTCTAATTCTTCAACCCTTTTTAATAAATTTTTGTTAAATTCAGGTTCAGATGAAGTAGTAGGTTTTGGAACCTCTTTAGGATCTTCAAAATTAACAAACATTGATAGTTGATCTTGAAAAATTCTTGCCGCAAATGCTATTGCATCTTCTGCTGCTACTGTACCATTAGTTTCAACTTCCATCAAAAGCTTATCATAATCAAGTGCCGAACCTGCTCTTGAACTATCTATTTTAAACGATACCTTTTTGACCGGACTAAAAAGCGAGTCAATGGCAATCATTCCAAGTGGAGTATCTTCGGACTTATTTTGTTGAGCGAGTACGTAACCTCTCCCATTATTTACCATTAATTCCATGTGAAATTTTGTTTTTTCATCTAAATTACAAATTGTTTGTTCTGGATTTAAAATTTTAACATCGTTAACTAATGCTATGTCTTTTGCTTTAACTTCTTTTGGGCCAACTGAGTCTAAAACTAATTTTTTAGGTCCGTCAGAATTTAGTTTTATTGCTAAATTTTTAACATTTAGAACAATGTCTGTTACATCTTCGCGTACACCTTTAATTGAAGAAAATTCATGCAATACACCATCTATTTGTATTGCTGTTACTGCAGCACCTTGGATTGATGACAACAAAATTCTTCTCAAAGAGTTTCCAATTGTTTGTCCAAAACCTTTTTCTAAGGGTTGAGCTGTAACTTTTGCAACTGTTTTATCTTCGTTGCTCTCAATTTCAAGTTTGCTTGGCTTTGTTAGTGATTTCCAGTTTTTATCAAATATATTTGTATTTTCCATTAGACTCTCCTTTTTTTTGGTGGTCGTGTACCATTGTGTGGAAGTGGTGTTGTATCTTTGATAGAGGTAATTTTAAAACCCCTAGACTGCAAAGCCCTTAGTGCAGTTTCTCTTCCAGATCCTGGACCTTTTACTTGAACTGACAAAGTACGCAAACCAATTTCATATGCTTTACTTCCTGCATCATCTGCTGCCACTTGTGCTGCATATGGTGTTGACTTTCTTGAACCTTTAAAGCCTTTTGATCCAGCTGATGACCAGGAAATGACATTTCCGTTCTCATCAGCGATAGAAATAATTGTGTTATTAAAAGTAGAATTCACAAATGCTATTCCTGATGATATATTTTTTCTTTCTTTATTTTTTTTTTTAAATTTGGTTTTAACTGTCTTAGGTTCAGTAACTTTATCAACTTTTTTTTCTGCTTTTTTAATCATTTACTTTTTAAGTGGTGTTAATTTTTTTCCTGCAATAGCTATGGCTTTACCTTTTCTTGTACGAGCATTACAATGAGTTCTTTGACCTCTAACTGGCAATTTTTTTTTATGTCTTGAGCCTCTATAGCTTGCAAGATCAACTAATCTTTTTATGTTCATTGAAACCTCACGCCTTAAATCTCCCTCAACTTTATAGTTTGAGTCAATATATTCTCTAATTTTTAATACCTCTTCCTCGGTGAGAGCGTTAACTCTTTTATCAAGAGGAATTTTGAGTTTTTCACATATTAACTTAGAGTTAAAGTCACCAATACCATGAATGTATGTAAGTGCTATATGAACAACTTTATCTTGCGGAATATTTACGCCTGCTATCCTAGCCATATTTTGATTTTTTCAAATTAGTATTTATATGTTCATATTCCTTAAAGTCAACCCTTGATAGCGTCAATTAACCCCCTAATTTCACTATTAATTTCAGATATTCCAGCCTCACCGTTTACAACTTTCAGTAAATTAGATTGCTTGTAATAATCTATAACAGGCTCAGATGATTTCTCATAAGTTTTGTATCTTTTAATCGCTATTTCTTCATTATCATCAGTTCTTTTTTCTTGTGCCTGTCTTTCAGAAATTCTTTTTTTAACTGTTTCTAATCCTACAGACAATTTTAAAACAATATCTATTTTTTGTTTATATTTTTTTAATAAATCATCTAAATTCTTTGCTTGAATTAAGGTTCTTGGATATCCATCAAAGATAATTTTATTTTTATAATTATCGTTTGAAATGAATTTTTCTATCAAATTACTAACTATTTTATCTGAAACTAATTCACCTGAATTTATGATTGATGAAATTTCAGATCCTAATTTTGTTTTATTTTTGATTTCGTTACGTAGAAGGTCGCCTGTTGATAATTGATATAGATTAAATTTATTAACAATAAATTTTGATTGAGTACCTTTTCCAGCACCTGGTGGTCCAAAAATAACTATGTTCATATTATCTACTAAATTTTGCTTTTTTAATTAATGACTCATATTGAGAACTCATTAGTCTCGTTTGTACTTGAGTCACGGTATCCATAGCTACAACAACAACGATTAGAAGAGATGTTCCTCCTAAATAAAATGGTATAGGATATTTGGCAATTAAAAATTCTGGCATTAAACAAACTATGGTTAAATAACAAGCTCCGATTGTAGTTAATTTAACCAGGATACTTTCTATATACTTCGCTGTTCTTTCTCCGGGTCTTATTCCGGGAACATATCCGCCATATTTTCTTAAATTTTCTGCAGTTTCTTTTGGATTAAAAACTATTCCTGTATAAAAAAAACAAAAGAATATAATTCCAGATGCATATAAAAGCATATATAAAGGTTTTCCCTGAGAAAACCATGAGGAGAAATTTAAAAATAAATCTGATTCTGATAAACCAAAATTAGAAAATGTTATTGGTAATAATAATAAAGCTGACGCAAAAATCGCCGGAATAACACCGGCAGTATTTATTTTTAGAGGTAAATGAGATGATTGACCACCATAAACTTTATTACCCATTTGTCTTTTAGGATAATTAATCAAAATTTTTCTCATTGCACGTTCCATAAAAACAATAAACATCACTGTAATTATTATAAGAACAAAAATTCCTATAATCATTGTTGCTGAAAGTGCGCCAGTTCTACCTAATTCAAATGTTGAAGCCAGTGCCCTTGGTATCTCTGCAACTATTCCAGAAAATATAATTAGTGATATACCGTTTCCAATACCTCGTGATGTAATTTGTTCACCAAGCCACATTAAAAATGTTGTGCCAGCAACAAGCGATATTACTGTCATTAATTTAAAGTTAATTCCGGGATTAAGAACTAAATTTCCTGCATTTTCTAATCCAACTGAAACTCCATATCCCTGAAGGCATGCTATAAGTACCGTTCCATATCTTGTTATTTGAGTGATTTTTTTTCTTCCTAGTTCGCCTTGATCCTTTAAATTTTTAAAATAATCTGAGACACCAGTTAATAACTGTACAATGATTGAAGATGAAATGTATGGCATTATTCCAAGAGCAAAAATTGCCATTCTGGTGACGGCACCACCAGAAAAGACGTTAAACATTCCCAACAAACCTTTTTGTGATGATGACATTATTTCTTGCAATGCTATTGGATCAATTCCGGCTAAAGGAACATATGTGCCTAGCCTATAAACGCACAACATTAAAATTGTAAAAACAATTCTATTTCTCAAATCAGATGATGAACTTTGCTTGTTTATTTCGCCGTTTGCCATTTTACAAAAGTTTTTGTTTAGATAAGTTAATAGTTCCGCCGGCTTTCTCGATTTTTGATCTCGCGGACTTTGAAATAAAATCTGCTTTTATTATCAACTTTTCATTTAAATCCCCTTTGCCAAGAATTTTGAGTTTGTGATACTTATTTCTTATTATTTTTTTTTCAGATAGATTTTTTATGCTTATCTCATCTTGTGGTTTAATTTTTTTATTTTTAATGAGTAAATTTATGTCTGAAAGGTTTAATATCGCCACATTTTTTTTATTTATTGCTTTGAAACCTCTTTTGGGAAGTCTTCTATATAATGGCATTTGTCCGCCTTCAAAACTTTTAATGGCAACACCCGATCTTGATTTCTGTCCTTTGACCCCTCTACCAGATGTTTTTCCTTTGCCCGAACCAATTCCTCTTCCCACTCTTAATTTAGAATAATTTATTTTAACTAATGTGTTTAATTTCATAATTAACTCTCTCTTTGTTTAATAATTTCAGATATTTTCTTGCCCCGAATTGATGAAAGTAGTTTGGGGGAGCTCTGGCTTTTCAGACCATTCAAAAGAGCTTTTAGAACATTGTGTGGGTTTGCTGATCCAAGAGATTTAGCTACCACATCTTGAATTCCTAATGCTTCGCAAACGGCACGCATTGGACCTCCTGCTATAATACCTGTTCCAGTTGGGGCTGATCTCATTAAAATTTTTCCTGATCCGCTTTTAGAATAAATATCATGATGTAGGGTTCTTCCGTCTTTTAATGGTATTTTAAACATATTTCTTTTTGCTAATTCACTTGCTTTTTTTATAGCATCAGGAACTTGTTTTGATTTTCCCTTGCCTATGCCAACTGAACCTTTTTGATTTCCAACCACAACCAAGGCAGCGAAACCAAATCTTCTTCCACCTTTAACAACTTTTGTTATTCTGTTTATTGCTACAAGTTTTTCTATGTATTCACTATCTCTCATTAAAAATTCAATCCATTTTTACGCAAAGAGTCTGCTAATGCTTTTACTCTACCATGATACTTATAGCCGCCTCTATCAAAGTAGACTTTGTTTATTTTTTTTTCTACGGCTCTCTTTGCTAAAACCTCTCCAATTGCTACTGATAAAGCTGTCTTATTTTTTTTAACTTTTTTCATATCTTTTTCAGTTGAAGATGCTGATACTATTGTTTTATTAATTTTATCATCGATTATTTGTGCAGATATATTTTTTAAGGATTTTGATATTGATATTCTAAATCTACCAACATTAACTTGTTTAAGTTTAGCTCTATTTCTTTTAGCACGTTTATCTGATGAATTTTTTTTTGACATAATCTTATTTTTTCTTTCCTTCTTTTCTTAAAACGTATTGATTCCTTTCTTTAATTCCTTTTCCTTTATATGGTTCAACAGATTTTAAAGATTTAATTTCCGAAGATGTTTTTGATACCAAATCTTTATCTAGTCCTGTGATATTAATTTTAGTTTGTTTTTCAACCTTAATAGTTATACCTTTTGGCACTTTATATTTTACCTCATGGCTGAAACCTAAACTTAATATTAAATCTTCCCCTTTTAAATTTGCCCTAAAACCAACGCCGTTAAGCTCTAAGTTTTTTTCGTGACCCTTTGTGACACCTATCACGGCATTATTTACTAAACTTCTATAAGTTCCCCACATTATTGAAATATCTTTTGTTTTTTTATTAGGTAATATTTGAAATTCATTTTTGTCATTTGTCTTCGATGAAAATAATTTTTCATTAAATTCTATTTTTTTTGAACCTTTTGGTCCTGATACCAAAAGACTGCCATTATCTAATTTAATATTAGAATCCTTTGGTAATACAATTATTTTTTTTCCTAATTTAGACATTAAAATATCCTACAAATAATTTCCCCACCTAGATTATTTTTTATGGCATCTGTATCTGACATTACACCTTTGCTTGTAGATAGTATTGCCACACCTAAACCGCTATGAACTCTAGGAATGCTCCCGGCTCTTGAATAAACTCTTCTTCCTGGTTTAGATATTCTTTTTATTTCCCTTATAACTGGTTGTCCCTCATAATATTTTAAATTAACCATTATTTGTTTTCTCTTATTTTCATCTTCATTAATTTTAAAATCAACAATGTAACCTTCACTTTTAAGAACATTTAAAATTTTTGACCTAAAATTTGAAAAAGGCACATTAATTACATTTAATGATCTCATTTGACCATTTCTAATTCTTGTTAACATATCACCTATAGGGTCTACAAATGTCATTTTTCTCCTTTACCAACTTGACTTAGTCATTCCAGGAATTTTTCCTGATGATGCCATGTCTCTTAATGCTATTCTTGATATTCTTAATTTTCTATAAACTCCATGTGGTCTACCTGATATTTCACATCGATTTCGAATTCTAATTTTCGAAGAATTTTTAGGAAGTTTTGAAAGTTTTAATTGAGCAGCAAATCTTTCATTTAATGGTAATTTTTTATTACTGATTATAGCTTTTAGTTTTTTTCTTCTTTTTTCAAATTTTTTAACCATTCTTATTCTTTTCAAGTTTCTTTCGATTGCACTGGTTTTTGCCATTTTATTTCTCCTTTTTTTCTTCTTTTTCTTCTTTCGCGAAAAACTTCTTCTTTTTCTTTGTTTTTTTCTCAGCACTTTTGACTATTGGAAAATCAAATTCTTTTAATAATGATACAGTATTTTCTTTCGAGTTGCTTGTGGTTACGATTGTAACATCTAGACCACGTATTCTTTCAACTTTGTCAAAATTTATTTCAGGAAAAATTATATGTTCTTTAATACCAAAGCTGAAATTTCCGAATTTATCGCAACTACTATCTTTCAGACCTCTAAAATCCTTTATTCTTGGAAGCGCGATATTTACAAGTCTGTCTACAAACTCATACATTCTATCGTTTCTCAAAGTCACTTTTAAACCGGCGTTTGCACCTTTTCTGGATTTAAAATTAGAAATAGATTTTTTAAATTTTGTTATTACCGGTTGTTGTCCTGTAATAGAGGCCATATCTTTAACGCATGTTTCTAACTTCTTCTTTTCTAGTGCATCAGCGCCTAACCCCATGTTTATAACAACTTTTTTAATTTTAGGTACAGAATAAATATTCTTAAGGCTAAGTTTGCTCATAAGGCTTTTCATGATTGTATTTCTATATTTTTCTTTTAATCTAGGTATCATTTTTTAACTTTCTTTTTTGTATCATCTATTTTTTTAAGATTAGACAAATGAATAAATCCTTCTTTTGAAACTATTCCGCCTTTGTTTTCTTTTGTTGGTTTTTTATGTTTCTTTTGCATATTTACTGCTTTAACTTTAGCTAAATTTCTTGATCTATTAATTTCAATTATTTCTCCGTCTTTTCCTTTATCTTTTCCAACAAAAACTCTTACTTTTTCTCCTTTTTTTAAATGCATAATTAAATTACCTCCGGAGCTAGTGATATTATTTTTGTCTGTCCTTTAGTTCGTAGTTCTCTAGTAACAGGTCCGAATATTCTTGTTCCAATTGGTTCGCCTTTTTCATCCGTCAAAACTACTGAATTGCTATCAAATTGGACCTTTGATCCATCTTTTCTGAATATCTCTTTTTTAGTTCTTACAACTACGGCTTTATGAACAGATCCCTTTTTAACTTTTCCTCTTGGTAATGCATCTTTCACACTGACCACTATTAGATCGCCAATTCCAGCATATCTTCTTTTTGAACCCCCAAGAACTTTTATGCATTCTACTCTTTTTGCGCCGGTATTATCTGCAACTTGCAATTCTGTTTGTACCTGTATCATTTGTCTATTACCTGCCAAGTTTTTAATTTAGATATTGGTCTGCTTTCAATAATTTTAACCAAGTCTCCTTCTTTGAATTTATTTTTTTCATCATGTGCATGATATTTTTTTGATCTGGATATAACTTTTCCGTAAAAAGGATGTTGAAATCTTCTCTTAACTTCAACAACGATAGTTTTATTGCCTTTACTACTCACTACTTTTCCTTTTAAAATTCTTTTTGTCATTTTTTGTTACCTAAAATATTATTGTATAATCGCGCTATATTTCTCTTTATTGTACCGTATTCCGCTATATTTTGTAATTGACCGTTAATTTTTTTAAATCTCATATTAAATAAATCTTTTTTTAATTTATCAATTTCTCTCTTTGATTGGTCTTTAGTCATTTTTTTTATATCTTTTTTTTTCATTTTTATCTTTTAATAAATTTAGTTTTAATCGGTAATTTTGCTGAAGCTTTATATAAAGCTTCTCTTGCCACTTCCTCTGAAATACCGTCTACTTCGAACAATACTCTTCCTGGTTTTACTCTACATGCCCAATATTCTGGCGATCCTTTTCCTTTACCCATTCTAACTTCTGTTGGTTTTTTAGATACAGGTATGTTGGGAAAAATTCTGGTCCATACTTTTCCAGTTCTTTCCATGTATCTTGTTAATGCCACTCTTGCTGCTTCAATTTGTTTTCCAATTATTCTTTCTGGTTGAATAGCTTTTAATCCATACGTTCCATAATTTAAACTAGTAGCTCTAGATGCTTTACCATGAATTCTTCCTTTATGGGCTTTTCTGTATTTACTTCTTGTTGGTTGTAGCATTTTTTACCCTTTCAATTTTTTCTTTATCAATATCTTTTAAGAAAATTTCTCCCTTATAAATCCAAACTTTCACACCTATCATCCCATAAGTTGTTAGCGCTTCCGCTTCAGAATAATCAAGATTTGCTCTAAGAGTGTGCAATGGAATACTTCCTTCTCTTAACCACTCTGACCTAGCTATATCATTACCTGCTAATCTGCCACTTACACATACTTTAATTCCTTTTGCACCTAGTCTCATAGTTCCTTGCATTGCTCTTTTCATTGCTCTTCTATAAGCAACTCTTTTTTCTAATTGTTGAGCAATATTTTCAGCCACAAGATAAGCATTTAGCTCGGGTTTTTTAATTTCTTTAATGTTTACTGTAACTTCATCTTGAGTAATTTTTGATATTTGTTTTTTTATTTTTTCTATATCGGAGCCTTTTTTACCTATAACAAAACCGGGCCTTGAAGTATGAATTGATACAACACATTTTTTAGAAGATCTTTCAATTACTACTTCGGAAACGCCAGCGTTCTTTATATTTTTTCTTATAAACTTTCTAATTTTATAATCTTCAATTAAATATTTCCCGTAGTCTCCTTTTTTGGCGAACCAAACAGAGTCCCAAGATCTGTTTACACCAAGTCTAAAGCCAACCGGATTAACTTTTTGTCCCATTATTTTTTAACCTCTTTTTGTTTTTTTTCCTCTAAAATCACAGTTATTCTACTAAATGGTTTTTTTATAGAAGATGCTCTTCCTTTAGCTCTTGGTCTAAATCTTTTCATCACTATTGACTTTCCAACATATGCTTCTTTTACATACAAATTATCTACATCATATTGATAATTATTCTCTGCATTTGCTATCGCAGACTGAACTGTTTTTTTAATATCTTTTGCTACTTTTCGTCTTGTAAATTCTAAATCTCTAATAGCTACGTCAGCTTTTTTGCCTTTAATAAAGTTCAACAAAAGATTTGCTTTTCTAGCTCCTGTCCTAACATTTTTATTTATGGCTTTAACAATATTATTTTTTTGCATCTTCTTTTCCTTTTGCTGGTGCTGCTGCTCCTGGTGCTGCTTTAGGTGCTGCTCCTGGTGCTGCTTTAGGCGCTGCTCCTGGTGCCGCTTTTGGTGCCGAACCACCTTCTGCAGCTGCTTTTTTATCTGCCGGTGTATGACCAGAAAATTTTCTTGTTGGAGAAAACTCACCTAGCTTGTGTCCAACCATTTCTTCTGAAATTGTAATTGGTATAAAACTTCTTCCATTATGAATTAAAAAACTATGTCCAACAAATTCTGGAATAATTGTTGAATTCCTTGACCATGTTTTAATTGGTTGTTTCTTACCTTTATCTTTTAGTTTATCTACTTTTTTTAATAAACTTGGATGTACAAATGGGCCTTTCCAAACTCCTCTGGTCATTATTTATTCCTTTTCTTTCTTCTAGATATTATAAACTGATCGCTTCTTTTAGGCTTTCTTGTCTTTAATCCTTTTGCTGATTGACCCCATGGAGATACAGGATTTCTTCCTCCAGAAGTTTTACCTTCACCACCACCGTGTGGATGGTCTACTGGGTTCTTGGCAACTCCCCTTACCATTGGTCTTTTTCCCTTCCATCTATTTCTTCCAGCTTTTCCAATTTGAATATTTTTTTGATCTGGGTTTGAAACTGATCCTATTGTAGCTTTACATGCCGATCTAACTTTTCGAGTTTCTCCTGAAGATAACTTAATGATAGCATGGTCGCCGTCAAAACCAGATAAAGTGACTGATGATCCCGCTGATCTAGCAAGCTTACCTCCATTACCTTCAATCAATTCAACGTTATGTACTAGCGTTCCGGGAGGAATATCACTTAGAGGCATGCAATTTCCTGCTTTTATCTCCTTAGACTTTCCAGAAACAATTTCATCTCCAATTTTTATATTAGCTGGACAAATAATATAATTAAAAGTGTTATCGCTATATTTTATTAGCGCGATGTAAGACGATCTATTTGGATCGTATTCAATTCTTTCAATTTTTGCTGACATATCAATTTTGTTTCTATGAAAATCAATTATTCTATATCTTTTCTTATGACCCGCTCCTTTAGATCTTGAAGTAATTCTTCCTAAATTATTTCTGCCACCAGATGAAATTTTTCCTCTTGTTAAAGATTTGACGGGAGAACCTTTCCAGATATTTTTTCTGTCAACTAGAATAGTTGTTCTCGTTGATTTTGTATAAGGTTTATAAGTTTTTAAACTCATGGATTAAGCTCCGCTTCCTAGATCGATACTTTGACCTTTTTTTAGAGTTATCACTGCTTTTTTAAATCCTTTTTTTATTCCAGTTTTGCCTCTAACTATTTTAGTTTTTGGTTTATTGTTTATCGTATTGATTTTAATAACTGTTACTTTGAATATTTTTTCTATATTTTTTTTAATTGACTCCTTCGATGCTTTTTCATGTACTTTAAATATAACTTTGTTTTGCTCAGTCATGCTTGTAGCTTTTTCAGTAATTACAGGAGATTTTATTGAGTCTAGGTAATTAATTTTTTTCATTTATTAACCTCTGTTCAATATTTTTTATAGAACTTGTTGTAAATAGAACGTTTTTAAATTTAATCAAATCATAAACATTTGTTCCTTGATCATTAATCAATTTAACATCAGGGATGTTTCTTACAGATTTATAGATGTTTTTTTCAGTTTCTTTGTCAGATATTATCAATACGTTTTTCAAATTATTTTTTACCAAAAAATTATTAAAAATTTTGGTTTTGTTTATCTTTTTTTTAACATCATCAAAAATATACAATTCCTTATTAATATTTTTTTTAGAAATTGTTTGTGCCAAAGCGATTTTTCTAATTTTTTTATTTATTCTTTTCGTTTTATAATTGTCACCCTTAGGACCGTGTGCAACACCGCCTCCAACAAAAAGTGGGGCTTTTCTGCTTGCGTGTCTCGCACCACCAGTTCCTTTCTGAGCATAAATTTTTCTTGTAGATCCAACTACTTCGTTTCTTTGTTTTGTTTTGGCAACTCTTTTTTTAGAACGGTTTAACTGCCAATCTACAACATATTTAAGAAGTCTATTATTAACTTTAAGACCTATTAGGTTTTCAGACAACTTTAAACTTTGCGTTTTAGTAGATCCATCAATATTTAATATTTTTAAACTCATAAATTATTTCTTTTTATTCTGATCATTTGTTGTAGTTTTTTTAGCTTCTGGCTTTTTAACTTCTGGTTTTTTTGATTCAGGTTTTTTTGGAGTTACCTTTGTTTCTTGTTTAGCGTCACTTTTGCTCTCAAAAGAGAACTTTTCAGCTGAAGTTTTTCTTGAAAAAGTTTTTGTAGATTTACGTAGGTATACTAATGAATTTTTTGAACCAGGTATTGATCCTTTTATGTATAGTAAGTTATTTTCTGGATCTGATTTAATTACTTCTAAATTTAAAATTGTTCTGAATTTCGAGCCCATATGACCAGCCATTTTTTTTCCTTTAAAAACTCTTCCTGGGTCTTGTCTTTGTCCAGTTGAACCGTGCGATCTATGAGAAACTGACACGCCGTGGGTAGCTCTTAAACCTGCAAAATTATATTTTTTCATAACACCAGCAAAACCTTTCCCGATAGTCTTAGATCTTACATCAATAAATTTTACATCTTTAAATACTTCTAAACCTATTTCATTTCCTGCTTTAAATTCTTCAGGTTTATCAACTCTGTATTCTTTTATAATTTTTTTAGGCTCGGTATTTTTCTTAGCATAAAAACCTTTCATTTGGTTTGTAAGCTTAGAATTTTTAACTTTTAAAAATCCTAGTTTTACTGCTGAATATCCATTTTTTTCTTTTGTATAAACATCAATTACTCTTCCTTTTTCAATTTTTACAACAGTAACAGGAATAGAAATTCCTGAGTCAAAAAACTCTCGCGTCATACCAATTTTTTTTCCTACTAATCCTAATGACATGTTTATATTTTTATTTCTATGTTTACTCCAGAAGCTAAGTCTAATTTCATTAAAGCCTCAACGGTTTGTGGAGTTGGTTCAACTATATCAATTAACCTTTTATGTGTTCTTGTTTCAAATTGCTCTCTACTTTTTTTATCAATATGTGGTGATCTCAAAACTGTGAATTTCTCAATTTTGGTTGGTAATGGAATTGGTCCTTTTACTTGGGCCCCAGTTCTTTTAGCTGTATTAACAATTTCTTGGGTAGATATATCCAAGATTTTATTATCATAAGCTTTTAAATGTATTCTAATATTTTGTTTATCCATTTTTATGCCATTTTTTTTGTAACTTCGTCTTGCACATTTTGAGGAACTTTTGCGTAGTGGTCAAAAAACATTGAGTACTGTGCACGACCTTGCGACATTGATCTCAAGTTATTTATATAACCAAACATATTTGCCAAAGGTACCATTGCGCTTATCACAGTAGCGTTACCTCTTTTGTCAGTGGTTGATACCTGACCACGTCTACTATTTAAATCACCAATAACATCTCCCATATAATCTTCAGGCGTTATAACTTCCACTCTCATAACAGGTTCAAGAAGTTTAAGACCGGCCTTTGTACAAGCTTCTTTAAAACAATATCTTGAGGCTATCTCAAATGCTAAAACGCTTGAGTCAACATCGTGATGTAATCCATCTACAATAGTTACTTTATAATCAATTAATGGAAAGCCTGCTAATATACCATTGTCTGCAACACTTACGACTCCTTTTTCTACTCCTGGAATAAATTCTTTAGGAATAGCACCGCCTTTAATTTTATTATCAATTTCTCTTCCTTTGCCTGGTTCTAAAGGCTCAACATTCAATTCAACTTTTGCAAATTGCCCGGCTCCTCCACTTTGTTTTTTGTGTATATATACATTTGATACTGTTTTTTGAATTGTTTCTCTATATGCTACTTGTGGTGCACCTATGTTGGCCTCAACCTTAAATTCTCTCTTCATTCTATCAACTATAATATCTAAGTGTAATTCTCCCATACCTTTTATAATTGTTTGCCCTGACTCCTCATCTGAAGTGACTCTAAATGACGGATCTTCTTTTGCTAATCTTCCTAAAGCTTCACCCATTTTTTCCTGATCGCCTTTTGTTTTGGGCTCTACTGCAATTTCGATAACTGGGTCTGGAAACTCCATTGGTTCTAAAACGACAGGATTTTCTTCGTCGGACAAAGTATGACCTGTAATAGTGTATTTTAAACCTGCCAAAGCAACTATATCTCCAGTATTTGCTTCTTTAACGTCTTCCCTGCTATTGGCATGCATTAACAACATTCTTCCAACTCTCTCCTCTTTATCTTTAGATGTATTATAAATACCAGTCCCAGATTTAAGAGTGCCAGAGTAAATCCTTATAAATGTTAATGAACCAACAAATGGGTCGTTTGCAACTTTAAAAGCTAATGCTGAAAATGGTTCTTTGTCATCGAATTTTCTTTCAATTTCATCTTTTGAGTTAGGTTTAGTTCCTTTAATAGAGTTTATATCTTTAGGACTCGGTAAAAAATCGACAACTGCATCAAGAAGAGGTTGAACACCCTTGTTTTTAAAAGCCGAACCAGTGAACACTGGTACAAAGTCAAACTTTAAACAACCTTTACGCACACAAGAAAGTATATCTTTCTCGGAAATTTCTTTTCCATTAAGATAATCGTCCATCAATTTTTCATTTTGTTCTACAGCCGTCTCTACTAATTCTTTTCTATATTTCTCAGCTTGTTCTTTTAATTCGCTAGGAATATCTACGTATTCAAACTCTGCACCAAGTTTTTCGTCCTTCCATAAAACTGCTTTCATTTTAACTAAATCGACAACACCCTTTAATGATGCTTCCATACCAACGGGTATTTGCATAACAAGTGGTTTGGCTCCAAGCCTATCCTTTATCATCTCAACACAATTAAAGAAGTCTGCACCTGTTCTATCTAATTTATTTACAAAACAAATTCTTGGAACTTTATATTTGTCAGCCTGTCTCCAAACTGTCTCAGATTGAGGTTCAACACCAGCGACACCATCAAAAACTGCCACTGCTCCATCTAATACTTTTAAAGATCTTTCAACTTCAATCGTAAAGTCTACATGTCCTGGTGTATCAATAATATTTATTCGGTGTTCTCTCCAAAAACAAGTTGTTGCAGCTGACGTAATTGTAATTCCTCTTTCTTGTTCTTGTTCCATCCAATCCATTGTTGCTGCACCATCATGTACCTCTCCTATTTTATGACTTTTTCCCGTATAATATAAAATTCTTTCAGTGGTAGTTGTTTTCCCAGCATCGATGTGTGCCATGATACCAATATTTCTATATTTTTCTAAATTATGAGTTCTGGGCATATTATTACCATCTAAAATGTGCAAAAGCTTTATTTGACTCTGCCATTTTATGAGTATCCTCTCTTTTTTTTACTGCTGAACCTTTATTTTGCGATGCATCCATTATTTCAAAAAATAATTTTTCAGCCATAGTTTTATTTTTTCTTTTTCTTGAGGCATCCAGAAGCCATCTTAATGCTAACGCTTGTGATCTATTAGATTTTACTTCCACTGGTACTTGATAAGTCGCACCTCCAACTCTTCTAGATCTTACTTCAATATTTGGTCTAATATTACCAACAGCGGTATTGAATATTTTTAATGGATCTTGGTTTTTGGTTTTAATCTTTTCTAATGCGGTATATAAAATTTTTTCAGCAGTAGATCTCTTTCCATCATACATAATTGAATTTATAAATTTGGATACTACTTCTGAGCCATATTTTGGGTCGGAATAATTTTTTCTTTTTGGGGCTCTTCTTTTTCTAGACATTTTTTTTATTTAGGTTTTTTTGCTCCATATAAGGAACGTCTTTTTCTTCGAGCTGTAACACCTTGTGCATCAAGATTACCTCGAAGAATATGATATCTAACACCTGGTAAATCTTTAACTCTTCCGCCTCTTATTAAAACTACTGAGTGCTCTTGTAAATTATGTCCTTCGCCAGGAATATATGCTGTTACTTCAAATCCATTAGACAATCTTACTCTTGCAACTTTTCTTAAAGCGGAGTTAGGTTTTTTTGGTGTGGTTGTATAGACTTTAATACACACACCTCTTTTAATAGGTTGCTTTTCTAATGCGGGAACCTTATTTCGTGAAACAGGACGAACTCTTCCTTTTCTCAATAATTGACTAATCGTCGGCATAATTTTATTTATTAATTTTGAATAGAAAAGTTAGGCAGGAAAATTCTGCGATTTTTAGTTATTGTTTAAGGTTAAGTACCAACCTTACTTTTAACTATCAAAATTGCGCTAAACTAACATTGAAACGTAAAAAGTCAACGGTTAATAGGAGTAAAAACCCTTATAAAACAAAGGATTTAAGTTAAGCTTTGCTTTCGGATTGTGCGTTTTCTAATTCTTCTTTTTGTAACTGTTGAAGTCTAATTTTGTCTTGTTCTTGTGCGAGTTTATTTAATTTATTTTTGGCAAAACCTGTTCCGGCGGGTATTAGTCTTCCAACAATTACATTTTCCTTTAAACCCTCTAATTTATCAGTTTTTCCCTTAATAGCTGAGTCTGTTAGTACTCTTGTGGTTTCTTGAAAAGAAGCTGCTGAAATAAATGAATTAGTTTGCAATGAAGCTTTAGTTATTCCTAATAAAATTCTTTCTCCCTCAGCAGGTTTTTTGTTATCTTTTTTTAAATCACTATTAATTTCATCTAATTGTAATTTATCTAACAATTCACCATTCAGTAGTTTTGAGTCACCTGAATTTTTAATTTCTACTTTCTTTAACATTTGTCTAACAATAGTTTCTATATGTTTGTCATTAATAACAACACCTTGCATTCTATAAACTTCTTGGACTTCACTTACAAAATATTGTGTTAAAGCCTCAACCCCTAAAATTCTTAAAATATCATGGGGTGCTGGACTTCCGTCTAATAAGTATTCACCTTTTTTAATTTTTTCACCTTGATTAAAATTAATATGTTTTCCTTTGGGAATTAAATAGTTAGAAGAAGTTCCGTCAGCTTTTGCAATTGAAATTTTTTGTTTTCCTCTGACTTCTTTACCGAATTGAATTGTTCCATCATTTTCTGCAATTATTGCACTATCTTTTGGTCTTCTAGCCTCAAATAACTCAGCAACTCTTGGCAAACCACCGGTGATATCTTTGGTTTTTGAAGTTTCCTTGGGCAATCTCGCCAGTACATCACCAGCCGAAATTTTTTGACCATCTTTTATTGAGAGTATCGAGTCCGGAACAAGATAATATCTCGCTTCATTTCCGTCTGCTTTTTTAATTACCTCTCCATCATTATTTCTTAATGTTATTCTAGGTTTTAAGTCAGAATTTTTAGATTGAGATCTCCAATCAAGAACAGATTTTACTGATATGCCGGTAGCGTCATCTAAGGTTTCGGCTAATGATACACCTTCGACTAAGTCCATATAATTCGCAACACCACTTGTTTCAGCTATAACTGGTAGAGTATACGGATCCCATTCACATATTTTTTTTCCTTTTAATACTTTATCTCCATGTTTATAAAATATTTTGGCACCGTAAGGAATTTTATATAACGCAAGTTGTCTTTCATTCTCATCTTCTAAAGATAATTGTGTATTTCTGCCCATAACAATAGTGTTATCCTTGGAGTCTTTAATTAAATTTTTATTATTTATTTTAAGTATTCCAGAATTTGCAGAAATTACTGATGACTCCTCTTTAATTTGTGCTGTTCCTCCAACGTGAAAAGTTCTCATTGTTAACTGAGTGCCAGGCTCACCAATAGACTGTGCGGCTATCATACCTATCGCTTCACCAATATTAACTAAACTTCCTCTTGCAAGATCTCGTCCGTAACATGTTTGACATACACCTTTTTTTGCCTCACAAGTAATTACAGAATAAACATTTATAGTTTTTACTCCTGCCAAATCAATTAATTCGCAATCTAATTCGTCAATTAATTTCTTCTTTTTAATAATTACTTCTCCGTTTATTGGATGCTTAACATCATGCGACGGAACTCTTCCTAAAACTCTTTCAGATAAACTTACCAAAATATTTCCACCTTCTATAATTTCAGTTAGTGTTATAGAAGATTTAGAATTGCAATCATTTATTGTAACTTGAAGGTCTTGTGCTACATCGCACAAACGTCTAGTAAGATAGCCTGAATTTGCAGTTTTTAATGCTGTATCAGCTAATCCTTTTCTGGCACCATGTGTTGAGTTAAAATATTCAAGAACAGTTAAACCTTCTTTAAAATTAGAAACTATTGGGGTTTCAATAATTTCACCTGATGGTTTAGCAATTAACCCACGCATACCAGCTAATTGTTTCATTTGAGCTGGTGATCCTCTTGCTCCAGAATCGGCCATCATAAATACTGAGTTTGTTTCAATTCGACCATCTGGATATTTTTTTTCTGCGGACGAAATTTCTTTCATCATTTCATTTGCGATTGAATCTGTGCATTTAGACCAAATATCAACTACTTTATTATATTTTTCACCTCTGGTTATAAGTCCGTCTTGGTATTGTTTTTCGTATTCTTCAATTTGTTTCTTGGTTTGATTAACTAACTTTTCTTTTGTTTTTGGAATTATTAAGTCATTTTTTCCAAAAGATATTCCTGCTTTGAAAGCGTGCTTAAATCCTAAATCTTTAATATTGTCACAAAAAATTACGGTTTGTTTTTGTCCACAATATCGATAAACAACATCTATTATTTCCGAAACAGCTTTTTTTGTTAACAATTTGTCTACTGTTGAGAATTTGATTTTATGATGTTTTGGTAATGTTTCGGCCAATAAAAATCTACCTGCTGTACTATTGTGTTTTTCTACAATTTTATTTCCGTCTTTGTCTACAGTTGTAAACTGAGAAATTATTTTGGAATGAATGCTAATTAAACCTCTCTCTAAAGCGGTATTTATTTCATCAACATTCAAAAATATACCTGAAGGTTTTTCTTTTTCTGTTACTTTTGATTGTGACAAATAATATATGCCCAATACGATATCCTGACTCGGCACAATAATTGGTTTGCCATTTGATGGACTTAAAATATTATTTGTTGACATCATCAATACTCGAGCCTCGAGTTGAGCTTCTATACTTAAAGGTATGTGTACTGCCATTTGATCGCCGTCAAAGTCAGCGTTAAATGCAGCACAAACTAATGGATGTAATTCTATTGCATTTCCCTCAATTAATTTAGCTTCAAAGGCTTGCACACCTAATCTATGCAATGTTGGAGCTCTGTTAAGTATAATTGGATGCTCACGAATAATGTGTTCTAAAGAATCCCAAACTTCACTTCGTTGTTTTTCAACCATTCTCTTTGCTTGTTTAATTGTTGTTGCTAATCCCAATTTAGCTAATCTTGCATATAAAAATGGTTTAAATAATTCTAAAGCCATCTTTTTTGGTAAACCGCATTGGTGAAGTTTTAATTCAGGTCCTACGACTATTACTGATCTACCAGAATAATCCACTCTTTTTCCCAATAAATTTTGCCTAAACCTACCTTGTTTTCCTTTTAGCATTTCTGCTAAAGATTTTAATGGTCTTTTACCGGTACCGGTTATAACTCTGCCTCTCCTTCCATTATCAAATAGAGCATCAACGGATTCTTGTAACATTCTTTTTTCATTTCTAACTATAATTTCAGGTGCTTTTAAATCTAAAAGTCTTTTTAATCTATTGTTCCTATTTATTACTCTACGATAAAGATCGTTAAGATCTGAAGTAGCAAATCTTCCGCCGTCTAATGGTACTAGTGGTCTAAGCTCAGGTGGGATAACTGGTACAGTTGTTAAAATCATCCATTCTGGTTTATTTCCTGATTCTATAAATGAGTCTAAAAGTTTTAATCTTTTTAAAGTTCTTTCTTCTGTGACTTTTGATTTTGTCTCTTTAAGTGAAGCGCTTAATTTTTCTTTTTCTTTTTTTAAATCAATGTTAATGAGTATTTCTCTAACTGACTCAGCACCTATGCCAGCAGTAAACGCATCTTCTCCCCACTTCTCTTGTTCTTTGAGATATTCTTCCTCTGTAAGCAATTGCCCTTTTTTTAATTCTGTTAAACCCGGCTCTATTACAATAAAACTTTCAAAATATAAAACTTTTTCAACATCTTTAAGTTTCATATCAATTGCTAATGAAATTCTACTAGGTAAAGATTTTAAAAACCATATATGTGCTACTGGAGACGAAAGACTGATATGTCCCATTCTTTCTCTTCTTACGTTAGACTTTGTGACTTCCACACCGCATTTTTCACATATTATTCCTCTAAATTTCATTCTTTTGTATTTACCGCATAAGCATTCATAATCTTTTACGGGCCCAAAAATTCTGGCGCAGAACAAACCATCTTTTTCTGGTCTAAATGTTCTATAATTTATAGTTTCAGGTTTTTTTATCTCACCGAAAGACCAAGATTTAATTTTCTCAGGACTTGCTAAAGAAATTTTAATATAATTAAAATTTTTTTCAGACAAAGGTTGTTTTAAATCTTTTATTATTTGTTTTGCCATTTTTTAAATTAATTTAATTCAATATTTAAACCTAAAGCTCTTATTTCTTTAACTAAAACGTTAAAGGACTCTGGAATTCCAGACTCAAAGTTTTCATCTCCTTTTACGATAGTTTCGTAAACCTTAGTTCTTCCAGCTACATCATCAGATTTAACTGTTAGAATTTCTTGTAATGTATAAGATGCACCATATGCCTCTAACGCCCAAACTTCCATTTCACCAAATCTTTGTCCGCCTAACTGTGCTTTACCACCTAGCGGTTGCTGTGTTACCAAACTATATGGTCCTGTAGATCTCGCATGTATTTTATCTTCAACAAGATGGTGAAGTTTTAACATATATATAATTCCAACAGTTATTGGTCTGTCAAATCTTTCACCGGTTCTTCCATCCCATAAATTTGTTTGACCAGTATTCGGAAGGCTAGCAAGCTCTAACATTTTTGTTATATCATCTGTAGAAGCTCCATCAAATACAGGTGTTGCTATAGGTATACCTTTTGAAAGGTTTGTACAAAGATTCTGTTACTTTAAAAGATCTTGATATAAATGTAAAAGTTGGAAATGTTGTTTGGAATGAGTGTAAAGATATTTTAACAGACGATAACTCCAATACTCTTTTAGTGTATAGTAGCGATATTAAAGAAAACAAACTTTGTATTCAAAACTATAAAAACGAATCAAAAAAAGT
>NHFZ02000011.1 GCA_002171275.2 Pelagibacteraceae bacterium TMED124 | reverse complement strand
TAGCGCTGAAGGATTATCAAGTGGTATGTATATTGTTAAAATAAACAGCTCAATTGAAGTCCAAACTCAAAAAATACTATTGATGAAATAGATTGATTAGAACAGGTTATAATAAAAGCCCTAAGCATTTTTATTGCTTAGGGTTTTTTATTTCTGTAATAGTTTGATTGTAGTTAAGTTATTTCTATGCAATTAAATTCTAAACAGCGCAAAATATTAAGATCAAAGGCTCATAATTTAAAACCTTCTATAATAATTGGTAAATCAGGCTTAGATGAGCCTGTTTTTAAATCAATTGATGAATGCGTTGATTCTAATGAGCTTATCAAAATAAAGTTCAATGATTATAAAGACGATAAGAGCACTTTTTTATGTAGAATAAATGATAGGCTTAAAACTCACACAGTTGGAGTTGTTGGAAATATTGCGATTCTGTATAGGCAAAACCCAGATCTTGATAAAAGGATTTACAAAATTGAATAAGTTCGGTCTAATTTTAACCAACTATCCAAAAAGGATATTATTATTAGTTTTCTTTATAACTGGTTTTTTATTTTATTATGCCTTTTTATCTGATTCTAGATTAAGAGTTGATTTTTCTTTAGAGCAGATGTCCCCAGAGAATGATCCTGAAAAAGTCAATTATGATAATTATAGATCTAATTTTTCAAGAGAAGATAATTCTCTTTTATTGATTTATGTACCTCCTACTAATCCGCTCACCTATGAAAGTTTATCTATTGTAGATAGTATTGTTAGTGATATAAAAAAAATTGAAACTAATTCAAATTGCGTTAACCTTAGGTATTTTCCATGTGAATTTTTTGAATATAAAGGTGACAGTAAGGCGTTAAATACAAGATATGCACATTTCACAGATTATAATGATGATAATAGACAATTAACTTTAAGGGTGCATCATATATATAAAGATGATGTTGAGCATAAAATATCTATGGATGGTAAAAATTTCAACTTTGATAAAAATTATGATGTAGATCGCTATATTGAAGTTTTTAAAAGTCCTTATTATACTGATTATACTTTTGAGGTGCCAGACACTAAAGATGATTTTGTGTGCTTGGAAAGTGTTTATGAAATAGATAAGCAAAGTGGGATATATAGCTCAGTATCTATAAATCATACTTCGTATACTATGGTTAAAGGGTGCCCATCAGCGAATCCGCATGTTTATAGTTTAAGTAATATTAAAAATATATCAGGTGATCTTGTTTTTAATTTAAGTGAAGATTTTAAAGGTAATGAGTATGTTTACTTTGAAGATTGTGGGTATGATCAAGTATGCAGCATAGATGAAGATGGATATAGTGATTATGATAAAGATCCCAGTCATGATGACTATCCTAGAGGTAAAGAAAATAATAATGTCTTCGATTGTGAGCCTTTTGACTGCGGTTATGATAAGATTTGTCCTCCATCTTTTTTTAAAAAATACGGTATTAAAAAACCCGATGATTATTATTATCCAGGACCTGATGAAGATTGCTCAGAGGGCGATGTCATAGATGAGGATTGGAGTAATGTTGCATATTTTGATTGGGAAATAAATGGAGATTTTTTGGATGTTAATAATAATGAAGTTTGGGATTGTGAGTTTTTTGATGACTCTAAATTGAAAGGAATTGACTTTGTCAAACAGCATCCTTTTTATAAAAATATTATATTGTCAGAAAATGATGAGATTGGTGGAATATTTATAACATTAGATGATAGGGTTCAAGGACAAGATTTTAGAGCACTTTTCTTTAATGATCTTGATGAAATTATCAATAAAAATAAGAGTAAGTATAATTGGCAATGGTACGATGCCGGTATTCCTGTTTTAAGAACGAGGTATGTTGAACTTTTAAATGAAGAAAGAAGTTTCTTTATACCCTTAGCATTTTTTGTTATAATGTCTATACTCTTTTTTGTCTTTCGTCAGATTAATAGTATTGTTTTACCAGTTATTTGTATAAGCATAACATTAGTTTGGGTTTCTGCCTTAATGGCTTTTGTAGGTATGAGTATTAATGTCATATCTTATTTGACATATAACCTTTTAATGATTATAGGATGTTCAAATTCGATACATGTACAAATGAAGTACCATGAAGGACTCTTTTTAAAAAAAGGGAAAGTTGGCTCTTTGCGTGAAGTAATGTCTAAAATGGGTGGAGCACTGTTTTTGACAAGCTTTACAACATCTATAGGGTTTTTCTCTTTATGTTTGACAAATATTAGATTGATAAAGGAGTTTGGGTTTATTTTAGGTATCGGTGTTTTTGTTATGTTTATAATTATGATTATAGTCTTGCCTGTACTATTGCTTGTTGTTAAAACTCCAAAATATAGTATGTCAGAAAGATTAATAAAGGGCGGAAGTCATAAGATAATTAAGTGGATTGAGAATAGAGTTTTTAAGAATTATAGGTTTATTATAGTCAGTTCTTTGTGTTTATTTGCTGTAGTATCTGTAGGCATGCTAAGGATAGACTACAACGTTTCAATATTGGATGATTTAAGGCCTGGAAATGATTTGTATGAGAACATTAAATCTGTTCAAGGAAATATGGGGGGTATGTTTCCTTTAGAAGTTATTTTAGAATTTGAGAATTCTGCGATTTCAAAAGATAATATTATTAAAATCGATGAATTTAAAAATAAAATAATTGAAATAGATGACATTAGCTCAGCTAATTCAGTTTCAGATGTATTATCTTTATATTTAGCAGGTTCTTATAATTTGTTTTTAGAAAAAAGTAACTGTTATACAGGAATTGATTTTAACAAAGAGGTAATTCCTGAAGATATAAATGAGTTAAATAGAATATTTGATGAAAAAAGTAAGTTTATGAATAGCGCGTCAGCTTTTATAACTAAGGATCATAAAAAAGTAAGGATATCTGGTCGCATGTTTGATATTAAAGCTGATCAAGCTAATGCAATTAAAAATGAGATAGACAGAATTGCTAAAGATATTTTTAAGGATATTAAAGTTGATGTATTCGTAACAGGAAGTACTTTTCTTGCGTTAAAAACGGCAGACTATCTTGTATCGAATTTAACCTATAGTTTTGGATTGGCTTTTTTGATAATTTTCATATCAATGATTATTCTGTTTAAATCTATAAAGTTGTCACTTATTTCTGTGTTACCAAATATTATTCCATTAATGTTTGCAGCTGCTGTAATGGGTTTTCAAGATATTAAATTAAGGCCTACAACAGCAATGACTTTTGCAATTGCATTAGGTATAGCTGTGGATAATACTATACATTTTTTGGCTCGTTTTAGGCAAGAATATCCTTATAGTGAAAATATAAAAGATGCGCTTTCAAAAACACTGTATATTACAGGAAAAGCAATTATGAGCACTACGTTAGTTCTTTCTTTAGGTTTTGCAGTTTTATATTTTTCAGAATTGAGACCCAATCATGAGTTTGGCATATTATCTACAATTATTTTAATATTAGCTTTATTTGGCTCTTTATTGCTATTGCCTTCAATTTTAATTGCAGTAAATCCAAAACTTTATATAGGTAAAAATAAATGAATTACAGAGATAAAATTTTTTTTGATTCTGATATATCTTTGAAGGGTGTTCAAAACAGAAAAATTGGAGTTATTGGATACGGAAATCAGGGTAGAGCTCAGGCTTTAAATTTAAAAGATTCAGGCTTAGATGTTTGTGTAGGTTTGAGAAGAAAGAGTCTTAGTAAAAATAGTGTTAAAAATGATGGCTTGAGAATTATCAATATAAGCTCTTTGATAAAAGAGTGCGATATAGTAGCTATTATGATTCCTGATTTAGAAATAATTAGTTTTTTTAAAAAATATCTTAAAATGTTTTCAAAAAATCAAACTATCTTGCTCTCTCATGGATATGCATTAGTGTATGGAGATTTTGATGTTCCTAAGGATATAAATATTGCTATGGTTGCTCCTAGCGGAGGAGGTGGGGTGGTTAGGTCTGAGTATCAAAAAGGTTTTGGAGTTCCAGCTTTAGTTGCTAGCTATCGAAACTCTTCAAAGGAGTCTTTGCAGGTTGCAATGTCATATGCAAAAGCTATTGGATGTTCTAAAGCTGCAGTATTTTTATCAACTTTTAAAGAAGAAGTTGAGACAGATCTTTTTGGAGAGCAAGTACTTTTAACTGGCAGTATTCCAATGCTAATAATCAATTCATATAAAGTATTACTTGAAGAAGGATACAGTCCTATTGTGTCTTGGTTTGTATGTTTTTATGAGCTTAGAACAATTGTGGATCTGATGTTTCAGCAAGGTTTGAATTCTTTTTATGATATGATTAGCACTACGGCTAAATATGGAGGATTGAATGCAGGAAAATGCTTGATAGATGAAGATTTTGTTAGCAGGATAAGAAAAGTTTTAAAAAATATTAAAAGCGGTGATTTTAATAAAGAATTCAAAAAATCTTTACATGGAAAAACAAATGTGGACTCTATTCAAAAAGAGCTACTTTCATCAAAAGAGCTTAATCAAATTGAGACTCTAATATTAAAAAAGTTTAATTCTTAATTTAACATATGAATACTAACCATTTTAAGAGATTGGTTAGGATAAGTTACTTCAAATTTTTCTAAAATATTAAGACCTGCTTTTTTAATGCATTCTTTATATATGTTGTGCTCTACAATAAATTGATCAGAGAATCCATGAGTTGCTATGTAGGATATCATTGGAATAGTGCCAATATTATTTTGAGTGTCTTTAATGCCTGTGCTATGCAATTCTATTAAAATAAGTCCGTATTTAGAAGTAAGTCTTTTCCATCTCTTGAAATGTGCTATAAGGTTGTCTTGAATATCTGTAGCATTTATTTTTTTTCCTTTCCAGCAGAATGAGTAATCAGAAGTTTTATTATATTTTTCTGTACATATCTCTGTTGATGTATAGCTTCTATTATGATCTAAAAAGGTCCTCACATTTAGGAGTTCACTTAACTTAATGTTGTGTAAATTTTTTAAATTTTTATTAAATGCATCTGGATTAGCTATATCTGCAACAATTGTTAAAGGCTTAATATCTGCATTTTTAAATGTTTGAAGAGTTGCTTGCAGAGCTTCTTGGTTGTAATCCGCTCCAACTAAATGAATTGGATGAGTTTTTAAATTTTTTCCTCTAAGGGTATTTTCTTTTATGAAATCGTATAAATGTAGTAAAAAAGTTCCATCTCCGCATCCCATATCAGATATGCCTAATGGCTGCTGTTCTAGAGGTTTATTAAAAATTTGATATATAAATTTATCTATATGCTTGAAGTAATTTTTATGAGATTTTCCACTACCCCAAACATTTAGAGCTCTATTCACGTGATATTCATTATTAAATGAATCTTTTATCCATATTTTT
This sequence comes from Pelagibacteraceae bacterium TMED124, assembly GCA_002171275.2. Next base: position 25,925 of record NHFZ02000011.1, on the reverse strand, counting down.
TTAAAATCACCAAAAAGCAAATCATCTAAGTGAGAGAATGTTTTTATGTAAGAAGTAGGTACTCCATATGCATGGCATTTTGAAAATATATATTCTCCTTTTTTTGTAGGCTTGTTGTGTAAATTTATAAGATTTGCATTTTGTAAAAAATTAACCACAAAATCAGGGAATTCTTTTCTATCTTTAAAAGAATATAAGATTACAATAGGAGCAACCAGGCCTCCTTCTAAATAATTTTTTATTAAGTTGTCATTATTTTTAATTGAATTATATGAATTTTCTATAAGATTGAAATGTTTTTTAATGCTATCAGCATCAGCACAGTCATTTTTAATTAGATTGTTCGACTCATCGTAGTAGTTTTTAAAACCTTTAAACAGATTTGCTTTACTAAGGATTTCTTTGCCAAAGTCAGTTACTTTTAGGTAGTTGTCTGTCTTATTTCTTTTAATGACACCTTGAGCTTCGAGTATTTTTAGAACAATGTTGAAATATCCGCTATTAGCTTTATATTTGTCAATAATATGATTAGGTTTAAATTTGTTTGATGACATAATATATTCATCTATAGAATGAGAATTTAAAGTTTCATAAATAGGAGATAGTGCTATACCGTCCAAATGTAAAAAAACTGTTTTTAAGTATTTTTTCATGTAAAAAATTAATATAATTAAATTGTAAATAAATATAAAAATGTCGTTAATACCTGAATATATAAAAAATTTATCACCCTACAAAGCTGGAAAACCTATTGAGGAAGTAAAAAGAAAGCATGGTTTTAGCCAAGTTATAAAATTAGCCTCTAATGAAAATCCTCTAGGCCCTTCTTTAGATTCTATTGCAGCTATAAAGGATTCTTTGAAGGATTTAGCTTTATATCCAGATTCAAGCGGTTATTATCTTCGTCAAAAATTAGCTGATAAATTTGACCTTGAAATAGATAACGTTATTTTAGGTTCAGGAAGTGAGGGCATAATGTCTTCTATAATGAGAACTTTTTTGAATGATGGAGATTGTTTGCTTGCTACAGAGAATTCATTTATAGGCTTTAGGGTTCTTGCAAATGCTAGTGGAAAAAAAACTAATTGGATTCCGATGAATAACTATAAATATGATTTAGAGGCAATGTCAAAAGCAATATCTTCTAATACAAAAATCATATATTTAGCTAATCCTGACAATCCAACAGGCTCTTATTTTAGTAAATGTGAATTTGATTTGTTTATGAAAAAAGTTCCATCTAGGTGCCTAGTTATTATTGATGAAGCTTATTTTGAATTTGCCTGTTCAAAAGAGGATTATCCAGATTCTATGATGTATAGATACGATAATGTTATTACTTTGCGAACTTTTTCAAAAGTATATGGATTGGCGGGAATAAGAGTAGGTTACGGATTTGCAAATCAAAAATTGATATCCCATTTAATGAAAGTCAAGTTACCATTTGAACCTTCTTCTGTTGCTCAGTCTGCGGCTTTGGCTGCATTAAATGATATTGAGCATATGGATAAAACTTTAAAAAACAATTTTTGTCAGATGAGTTTAATAGAAAAAACGTTTAAAAATCGAGGCTTAAGATTTATTGAATCTTCTGCTAATTTCATTACAGTAGTTTTTGATTCTGAGCATAAAGCTTTTGTTTTTTGTGAAAGATTTTTAAAAGAAGGCATTATATTAAGGCATCTTAAATCGTTCGGTTTACCTAAATGTGTAAGAGTTTCATTAGGAACTAAACAGGAAATGAGTATTTTTATAACAAAGTTAGATATTGTTTTAAGTAAAAAATAATGGCTTATATATCAAAAGACTGGAAAGGTAAAGAATTTTTCAAAATAAATGATTTTAATCATATTGAATTTTATGTAAGTAATGCAAAGCAGGCTGTGCATTTTTACCAATCTGTTTTTGGGTTTACGGCTTATGCATATTGCGGTCCTGAGACAGGTTATAGAGATAAAGTTTCTTACGTCTTAAAGCAAAAGAATATTTTCTTTGTATTTACAACGCCTCTTATATCTAGCCATCCTGCTTCTGATTGGATTTCTAAGCATGGTGATGGCGTAAGAGATATCGCTGTGCGTGTAGAATGTGCTCGGGAAGCTTATGATTCATGTTTGTCTCGTGGTGCAATCGGTTATTCTGAACCCATAGTAACTGAAGATAAAAATGGAGAATATGGGAAATCTTCTATTAAGGCTTATGGAGAGACAATTCATTCATTTATTTCTAACTCTAAATATAGTGGGCTGTGGGCTCCAGGATTTAAGAAGCTTGAAATACCAGATTTATTAAAAACTGAAAAAGTAGGTCTATTACGAATAGATCATATTGTTGCAAATGTAGAGGCGCATAAAATGGATAACTGGAAAGAGTATTATGAAAATGTTTTTGGCTTTGATACATTCGTTAAATTTGATGAGACAGACATATCGACGCAATATTCATCATTGAAAAGTGTTGTTGTAAGGTCTAAGAATTGGAAAATAAAACTACCTATAAATGAACCAGCTGAAGGTTTAAAAAAATCGCAAATAGAAGAATACATTGAGTCAAATCAGGGGCCAGGTGTTCAGCATATAGCTCTTACTACTAGTGATATTGTTTCTACGATTGAGTTATTAAGGTCTTCTGGTGTAGATTTCTTAGATGTTCCAGATAGTTACTATGATAGTCTATCAGATAGAGTGGGTGTTGTTGATGAAGATGTAAGAAAATTAAAAAAACTTAAGATTTTAGTAGATAGAGATGAAGAAGGTTATTTGCTTCAATTATTTACTAAGCCTGTTCAAGATAGGCCAACTTTATTTATTGAAATAATTCAAAGAAAGGGTTCTAAGGGGTTTGGCCAAGGTAATTTTCAAGCTTTGTTTGAGGCTATAGAAAGAGAGCAAGAAAAAAGAGGAAATTTATAATATGCCATTTTATCAATCTAAGGGAAAAATTCCTCCTAAGCGACATACTGTTTTTAAAAAAAATAATCACGAAATATATTTTGAAGAACTTATTAGTAGGCAAGGATTCTCTCACTTGTATACTAATGCATACCATATTAACATGCCTACTCGTATTAAAAAAATAGGTGAACTGCAATGCTTTGAAAAAGATAGTCAATCTTATGGTCGTCAGCACAGGCATATCAAAACCCAAAAAATAAAATCTAAAGAAAATGCTGGTCTGGATTTCAGATTAAAATTATTCTCAAATGAAGATGTTATGATATCAGTAGCTGATTTATCTAAAGAAATGTCATTTTTTTTTAAAAATGCAAGTTATGATGAATTGATTTATGTTCAGTTTGGGAATGCATTATTTGAAAGCAATTTTGGAGAAATTTTACTTAATGAGGGTGATTATTTGGTTGTTCCTCGAGGTGTTATTTGGAAGTTATCAGAAACCAATAAGTTTAAATGTTTAATATTAGAGTCTAAGAGCCCTATATCTACTCCAAGACGATATAGGAATGAATTTGGTCAATTGTTAGAGCATAGCCCTTATTGTGAAAGGGATATAGTAACTCCAGTATTAAAAGATCCTATTGATAAATCTGGAGAATTTGAAATTAAGGTAAAATATTGTCATGGAATTCAAAGCTATGTTTATGATAGGCATCCATTTGATATAGTTGGATGGGATGGTTATTATTTTCCGTGGAAATTGAGCATTTATGATTTTGAACCAATAACTGGTAGCATTCATCAGCCTCCTCCTGTTCATCAGACTTTTCAAGGAAATGGTTTTGTTGTTTGTTCCTTTGTGTCGAGATTATTTGATTATCATCCAGATGCTATCCCAGCGCCGTATCCTCACTCTAATGTGGATTCGGATGAGTTGATTTATTATTCAAAGGGTAATTTTATGAGTAGGAAAGGAGTTGAGTCTGAATCTATAACGTTGCATCCTATGGGGCTTCCTCATGGTCCTCAGCCAGGAAAATATGAAGAATCTATTGGTAAAAAAAACACAGATGAATTAGCGGTAATGATTGATACATTCAAACCGTTAAAGCCTACCTCTATTATGGTTGAAAACGAAGAAAAGAATTATTACAAAAGTTGGGTTAATGACTGAAAAGTTTAAAATTATAAAGGCTTCAAGTCAATCTATGGTTGAAAATTATAGACTAATGGTTGCTTCAATTGCACCTAGACCTATAGCATTTGTTGGAACTCAAAATCTTAAAGGAAATGATAATTTAGCACCATTTTCTTTTTTTAATGGATTTGGGGCTAACCCTCCTATTATAGGTTTTTCTCCAGCTTTAAGTGGAAGAACAGGGAAGCCTAAAGACACACTTTTAAATATACAAGAAGTTAAAGAATTTACAATTTCAATGGTGTCTTTTGAAATGGCAGAGCAAATGTCCTTATCTTCTTGTGAATATCCAATTGAAGTAGATGAATTTTCTAAGTCTGGATTTAAGAAAAATAATTCTAATTTTATAAAACCTCATGGCGTTTTTGAGTCGCCAGTTATTTTTGAATGCAAACTTGTTGATATTGTTAAGTTAGGGTCAAAACCAGGTAGTGGTAATTTAATACTTGGTGAAGTAGTAGCTTTTCATGTTAAAGAAAATTTATTTAAAGGTGATATCTTCGATGAAAAAGCTATGGATTTAGTTGGAAGAATGGGGTACGGCAACTACGTTCGATCACAAGATTCTGTTTTTACTATTAATAAACCTAAATGTATAAGCATAGGTTTTGATGCTTTGCCAGATAAAATTAAAAATTCTGAGCAATTAAAAGGTAGTCATCTTGCAAAATTAGCAAGTGTAGATAAAATTCCGCCCTATAAAAAGAGCAATGACTCTTTTTCCGATTTATACAAAGAATGTATACATAGATTAGATCAAAATAAAATCGATGATGCATGGCAAATTGTACATCAAATATTAAGATATGAATAAAGCTCTTTGGAGCCCAAGTAAATTAAATTTAAAAGAATCCAAAATGGCTCTTTTTATAGATTATATTAATAAAAAAAGAGAGCTTTCAATTAATAATTATACAGATTTATATAATTGGTCCATTGATGACATCTCTTCGTTCTGGGGTGATATCTCAAATTATTTTAATATCATATTTCATGATAATCCTAAAAAAATATTAAAAGATAGTCCAAGCATGATTAATTCTAGATGGTTTTTAGGCGCTAATCTTAATTATGCTGAAAATATGCTACGGTTTAGCTCCTCTGATTCTGATGCTATTCAATTTTGTAATGAATTAGATGAATTTAGGAAGATTACATACTCTGAGCTTTATTCTTATGTTTCAATTTTAAATCAAGAATTTTTAGATTTTGGTGTTGTTAAGGGAGATAAAATTGTGGCGATAATGCCTAATATTCCTGAAACAATAATATCTTCATTAGCCTGTTCAAGTGTTGGGGCTGTATGGTCTTCTGTTTCTCCTGATTTTGGAGTTAGGGCAATATTGGATCGTTTTGAGCAAATTGGCCCTAAGATTCTTATAGTATGCAATGGGTATACCTTCAAAGGAAAGGTATATAGTCTAAATAATAAAATTAAAGAAATAACTTCTAAGTTAAAAACTATTCAGAAAGTAATTGTTGTTGATTACGTTAAGGGTGATGTGGATGAATCTAATTTGATTGTTAAATGGAGTGAAATTGACTTTAGTCGCTCAACCTCCAATATTGATTACGTATCAACATCATTTGACGACCCTTTATATATAATGTTTTCTTCAGGTACTACTGGAAAGCCTAAGAGTATTGTGCATTCAGTGGGAGGCACTTTAATTCAGCATGTAAAGGAGTTGGGCTTACATGTAGATTTAAATGAAAATGATAAAATACTATACTACACTACATGTGGTTGGATGATGTGGAATTGGGTTTTATCTAGCCTTTTTTTTGGGGCAACGTTAGTTCTTTACGAAGGTAGCCCTTTTCATCCTAACAAAAGTAAACTGTTAAATGTAGTTGATTCTCTAAAAATTAATGTTTTTGGCACTAGTGCTAAGTATATTTCGTATTTGCAGTCAGAAGGATTGAAGCCTAAATTGAAATTCTCTTTTAGGTTTTTAAGAAATATTTTATCAACTGGGTCTACTCTTACCAATGAAAACTTTGATTTTGTGTATTCAAGTATTAAAAAGAATGTTCAGCTTTCATCTATTTCTGGTGGAACAGATATTATTTCATGTTTTGCATTAGGTAATCCATTGCTTGATGTAAAAAGAGGAGAATTGCAGTGCATAGGTTTAGGTATGGCTGTTTCCAGTTATGATAAGCATGGAAAAGAAATTTTCAATAAAAAAGGTGAGCTTGTTTGCAAGAAACCCTTTCCCTCAATGCCAATTTATTTCTGGGGAGATAAGAATAATAAAAAATATTATAATTCATATTTCAATAAGTTTAAAAATATTTGGACTCATGGAGATTTTATCAAGATTAATAAAAATGGAGGAGTTGTGATTTTTGGTAGGTCAGATGCAACTTTAAATCCTGGGGGAGTTAGAATAGGAACTTCTGAGATATATTCAGTAGTTGAAAATTTAAATTTTATTGATGATTCTATTGCTGTTAATTCTAATTTAGATGATGGATATATTTTGTTTGTAAAGACATTAAATCATAAATTATTGAACAATAAACTTATTAATCAAATAAAAAATTTAATTAAAATCAACCTTAGCCCTAAACACTTACCTCAAAAAATTTTGCAGGTTAAAGATATACCATATACTGTTAATGGCAAAAAAGTTGAAATAGCAATAAAAAACATCATCGATGGAAAGAGTATTGATAATATTGAATCAATAAATAATCAGGAATGTTTGTCGGATTACTATAAAATATTGAAATGAGTGAAATTTTACATATAGATTTTAATTTAGAAAATGCAAAACATAATTTTGTAGAGTCTTTATCAAAAACTGGGTTTGCAGTTTTAACGAATCATACTATTGATAAAGCTTTAATTTCTGATGTTTATTCTGATTGGAGAAAATTCTTTATGTCAGACGAAAAAAATCGTTATTTATATGATTATGATAAACAAGATGGATATTTTCCATTTAAATCTGAAAATGCTGCTGGTTATAGAACTAAGGATTTAAAAGAGTTTTTCCATATATACAGATGGGGTAGATACCCGTCTTCAATTTCTGATTCAACAAAAAAGCTGCATTCTGACTTATTAGAGTTAGGTGGTAATCTTTTAGATTGGCTTGATGAGTTAGCTCCAAAAAATATCAGGTCTAATTTTTCAATGAAATTATCAGATATGATTAATGATAGTGGTCAAAATTTATTAAGAGTTATACACTATCCTCCTGTAAAAAACGAACAAGCCTCTGATGGTTCTATTAGAGCTGAGTCTCATACAGACATTAATCTTATAACTATATTAATAGCAGAGCCTGGATTACAAGTGTTAGACCAATCAGGTAGATGGATTGATGTTGATTTGCCAAAAAATAGTATTGTTATAAATATAGGTGATATGCTTCAAGAAGCTTCAAAAGGTTTTTACAAATCAACTTTTCATAGAGTTGTAAATCCTGTAAATTCAGCAAATTTTTCTAGATTTTCTATGCCTTTATTTATTCATCCAAGAGATGAAGTTCTTTTATCGAAAAACCTTACCGCAAAAAAATATTTAGAGCAAAGATTAAAAGCGATTGGTTTAAAGTAAAAAAATCAGCTATTAATAGTTGCAACGTACTTTATAAAAAATGTAAATTAAGAGACTGTAGAATTAAAGATTTTTTTAATTAGTACTAAACATAAATTAAAAGGTAAATAAAACGGCACAATTATTTCCAAAATGGACTAACTTTGCACCACTTATAGGAGCAATTCTAGGAGGCGGACTTTTGTCCGGGGTAGTATTCTTTTTTTGGTATTATGGTTCACCTAAATATACTGATGTAGGATACCAGCCTGATCAACCTATAAACTATTCTCATAAGTTTCATGTAGGTACATTAGGGTTGGATTGCAGATATTGTCATAATTATGTAGAAGAGTCTCACGAGGCAAATGTTCCTCCTACCGAAACCTGCATGAATTGTCATAATAATATAAGAAAAGAAAGTAATGAGTTAGAATACTTGAAGAATACATATACAAATAATATTCCTATTGAGTGGATTAAGGTTCATATGCTTCCGGATTATGCATATTTTAATCACAGTGTTCATTTAAATGCTGGCGTTGGATGTGTTTCTTGTCATGGAAGGGTTGATCAAATGGAAAAAGTTGTTCAGGTTGAGCCACTTAGCATGTCGTGGTGTTTGGATTGCCATAGAAATCCATCTGAGCATTTAAGGCCAGTTGAAGAAATAACTAATATGGATTGGATAAAGCCAGACAATCATAATGAGTGGGTTCAAAAGTATAAAAGTGGAATAAATCCACCAGAAAGCTGTTCTGCATGCCATAGGTAAAATATGAAGATAGAAGAAAAAAAATATTGGAAAAGTATAGAAGAGGTTAAGTCTCCAAGAACCTTTAAAGAGTTAGCTAAGAATGAATTCTCAGAAGGTTACATGGATACTTCCAATACTGTATCTAGAAAGAAATTTTTAAAGATAATGGGAGCCTCAATCGCATTGGCAACATTATCTGGATGTAGAAAACCAGTTCAAAAAATTATTCCTTACGTTAATGCGGCAGATAAAATTAAGCCAGGTATACCAAATTACTATGCAAGTGTAATGCCTTTTGGCCTTAACTCTTTCGGAATTATAGCAGAAAGTCATGAAGGAAGACCAACTCACATTCATGGCAATACTAATCATCCAGAAAGTCTTGGTGCGACTAATAGTTTTGTACAAGCATCTATCCTTGATTTGTACGACCCTGATCGATCTAAGGTTATAAAAAATAATAAAAAGATTTCTAGTTGGTCAAAATTGTCTGACTTTCTACAAAGTATGTCATCACAAAAATCTAAAGTTGCAATATTATCAAAACCTTTTTCTTCTCCTTCATTGAAAGGTTTGAAATCAAAATTAGGCAATAAAGTAGATTGGTATTGTTACGACCCGATGAACGATGAAAACGAGGATTTAGGCATAGAAGAAGCTATTGGTAAAAAGTGTGTAGCTCAATTCTCTTTAGATAGGGCTCAGACTATTTTATCTATCGATTCAGATTTTCTTGGCACTGATATAAGAGTTACTCGAAATACAAAAGATTTTTCAAAAAAAAGGAAGGTGCAAGATAAGAAGTCCGCTGCCATGAATAGGCTTTATGTTATTGAGAGCAATTTTTCTCAAACAGGCGCTATTGCAGATCATAGAAAAGTAATGAGGCAAAGTGATATAGATTATTTTGTATCTAAGCTCTGGAAAGGGTTTTTAGGTAAAAAGATTGATGACAAATTTATCAAAGTTGTTTTATCGGATTTAAAAAAGAACAATGGAGTTATAACAGGTGGAGCAAGGCTGTCAGCTAAAACTCATGAACTTATTACTCGAATGAATTTATTGATGAGGTCTAAAGCTGTTAAGTATATAGAAAAATCAAAGTTTAAAAATTCATGTTTTTCAGATGAGGAAAAATATAAGAAATTAATTAAAAAAATGAATAAAAATGAGATTGATTGCTTAATTATTTTTGATTCAAATCCAGTCTATTTTGAGAAAAACAATCAAGGCTTTGCTAAGGCTTTGAAAGGCATTAAATCCTCTATTCATTTCGGCCCGTATTTTGATGAAACTGCTTCGCTTTGTGAATGGCATGTACCTAAATCTCATTATTTAGAATCATGGGGTGACTGTCAGTCATTAAGTGGTGCTGTTTCAATTATTCAGCCTTTGATTTCACCATTATACTATCAGGCATATAGCGATCTAGATTTTTTACATTTAATTGATAATCCTTTAAAATATAAAAATAGTAAGCCAATGGATGCGGCATATAGTTTAATTAAAAATACATATAAAAAAAGTTGGAATAAGTATCTATACAATGGCATAGTTAAAACTGATAAGCATAAAAGCGTAAAAATAAACTACTCTAATTTAAGAAATGCTCGAAACTTAAAAACAGAACGAAAAAATATTGATGGAATAGAGGTGTCTTTTTATCTTTCTAGTCAAGTTTATGATGGAGCTTTTTCAAATAATGCATGGCTTCAAGAATCACCTGATTCAATGTCAAAAATAGCTTGGGATAATGTTGCTATGATGTCTGATAGTACTGCAAAAAAAATGGGTCTAGGAAAAGGTCAGTTATTAAGTTTGAAGTATAACGAAAAGGAAATTGAAATTCCTGCATGGGTTTTGCCAGGTCATGCAGATGGACAGATTTCGCTTCAAGTAGGCTATGGCAGATTTTTTAAATCAAGTGTAGCACAATCTGTTGGTAAAAACGTTTTCCCTCTAATGAATGGTGCTCTTACAAATAATTCAATAAAGATCGAAAAAAGACAAAGTGTCGTTTCTATAGCATGCACTCAAGATCATCATGGAATGGATACAGATGATTCTTTCACAAATAATGAGATTCAAAGCAGGTTGCATGATATTTTTAGAGAAGTAACGCTTGAGGACTACAAGAAGTATGGTGGAAAGCAAATTGCTAAAATCACTAAAGATAAGCATTTAACTAAAAAAGATGGTACAGATAAGACGCTTTATAAGAATCCTTATTCTAATTTTTACGATGCAAAGGCTAAGCCTTATAACAAACCGTATGATATTAATGACCCTCCTCAGTGGGGTATGACAATAGATTTGAATTCATGTACAGGCTGTAATGCGTGTGCGATAGCCTGTCAGAGTGAGAATAATATTCCGACTGTAGGAAAGGATGAAGTTTTAAAGGGCAGAGAGATGTCATGGGTTAGGCTAGATAGATATTTTAAGGGAAGTAGTGATAACCCTGAAGTAGCTTTTCAGCCAGTTGCTTGCGTGCATTGTGAAAATGCTCCTTGTGAGCAAGTATGTCCTGTTGCAGCCACTGTTCATGATGAAGAAGGTATAAATGCTATGGTCTATAATCGTTGCATAGGAACACGTTATTGCGCTAATAATTGTCCTTATAAGGTTAGAAGGTTTAATTTTCATAATTATACTTATGATACTCCTGAAATAGTTCAAATGGCTCATAATCCAGATGTAACAATAAGATTTAGAGGGGTTATGGAAAAGTGCACTTATTGTATTCAAATTTTAAAGGAAGCTGAGCAAAAATCTGTTGTTCAGAAAAAGAATTTAAATGACATTGATTTTAAAGTTGCATGCCAAAGTTCTTGTCCTGCAGATTGTATTGAATTTGGAAATATAAAAGACTCAGAGTCTGAAATTTTCAAATGGAAGCAAAATGATCGTGACTATAGTTTACTTGAACAACTTAATACTAAGCCAAGAACTACATATTTAGCAAAACTAAGAAACCCTAATAAGGAATTAATATAAGGATGAGTCAAGTTCATTTAAAAAAAGAGATACTTGTTGAAGGAAATCAAACCTTTCACTCTGTTACAGAGAAGATAGCTGGAATTGTTGAAATGAAAAATAGTAATATCTGGTTAGCCTGCTTTGCTGTGGCAAACTTTTTTGCATTAATATTATTAGTATCTATTTTATATCTTTTGTGGGAAGGTACGGGTATTTGGGGTTTGAATAATCCTGTTGGATGGGGATGGGCTATAGTTAATTTTGTTTTCTGGGTTGGTATTGGTCATGCAGGTACATTGATTTCAGCTGTTTTATTTTTATTTAGACAGCAGTGGAGAACCTCTATCAATCGGTTTGCAGAAGCGATGACAATATTCGCTGTTATGTGTGCATTAATATTTCCTGGAGTGCACGTTGGTAGAGTTTGGCATGCCTACTGGCTTTTTCCTATACCTAATCAAATGGCTATGTGGCCAAACTTCAGAAGTCCTTTGCTTTGGGATGTTTTTGCAGTAGGTATTTATTTTACAGTATCACTTCTTTTTTGGTACACAGGTCTTATTCCTGACCTTGCAACTATGAGAGATCGTGCTAAATCAAAGATAAAAAAAGTAATTTATGGTGTTTTAGCTTTAGGATGGAGAGCGAGTAATAGGCATTGGCAAAATTACGAATTAGCATATTTAATGCTTGCAGGATTATCAACTCCATTAGTTTTATCAGTTCATAGTATTGTTAGTACAGATTTTGCGATAAGCCTTCTTCCTGGTTGGCATACCACAATATTTCCTCCATATTTTGTTGCAGGTGCAATTTTTTCAGGCTTTGCAATGGTCATAACGTTGGCAATTCCTACTCGAAAAATTTTTGGACTAGAAGAATATATTACAGTAGGACATCTTGAGAGGATGGCTAAAATTATGCTCTTAACTGGTTCTATGGTTGGTTATGCTTATTCTATGGAATTTTTTATTGCTTGGTATAGTATGGTTCCAGAAGAGGGTTTTGTTTTTTTAAATAGGGCTACGGGGCCATATGCTTGGGCTTACTGGATAATGGTTTCTTGTAATGTTATATCTCCTCAGTTATTTTGGTTTAAACGTATTAGAACTAATATTATTGCATTATTTGTACTTTCAATCTTTATAAATATTGGTATGTGGTTTGAAAGATTTGTAATAGTCGTAACTTCATTACATAGAGATTATTTGCCTTCTTCATGGGATATGTATTCTCCAACAATTTGGGATATTTTATTATTTTTAGGTTCATTTGGATTATTCTTTACGTTGTTTTTACTTTTTATTAGGTTTGTTCCAATTATATCTATTGCGGAGATAAAGGGTGTTCTTCCTCAGGCCGATCCTCATTATAAAGGTGATATTAATGAAAAATAATGAATATGGTATATTGGCAAGATTTAAGGGTCCTCATGAATTATTAGTAGCTACAGAAAAAGTTAGGGATGAAGGTTTTACTAAATTTGATTGTCATACTCCATATCCTATGCATGGTTTAGATGATGCTATGGGCTTAAAAAGGTCTATTCTTGGATATATAGTTGGAGCAGGAGCACTAGGAGGAGCATCTTTAGGGCTTTTATTGCAGTGGTTCGTTAGTACTATTGATTACCCTATAGTTATTTCTGGAAAACCATATTTTTCATGGCAAGCATATATGATTATTACATTTGTAACAATGGTTTTAGGAGGAGCTTTGTCGGCACTTTTAGGAATGTTTCATTTGAATCGTATGCCAACATACAATCATCCTCTTTTTAATTCTGAGGTTTTTAAAAGATCAACAGATGATGGTTTTTTTATAAGTATAGAATCAGATGATGAAAAATATAAAACAAAAGAAACTCAAGATTATCTCAAGCTTATAGGAGGCTTAGATATAGAGGTGATAGAAAAATGACTTTGATTTTTAGAATTACAATGTTATCAATTTTTGTTTTGGTTTCTTGTAGAGGAACAACAAGTAAAAAGCCTCCTATACATTTATTTCAAAATATGGATGATGTCGGAAGGCTTGACCCTCAATCTCCTAATTTAGCTAATTATTACGTAGGTGATTCTTTAGTCTATATTAATCCTAATAAAATGTCAATGATTGTACCTGTTGAAGGTACGGTTTCTAGAGAAAATGATGATAAGAATGTAAGCTCAAAGTATCTTGCTGATAAAAGCTTGATTGAAACAGGGAAATATGCCAATGGCGATTATATTGAAAAAATTCCCTCAAAATACAATGTAAATAAAGAATTTATTGAAAGAGGTAAGCAAAGATATGGTATTTATTGCAGCGTTTGTCATGGAGCTGTTGGAGATGGTAAAGGTATAGTTACAAATAACAGGTATTCTTGGCATAGAAATATGCTTCCTGCCAACTATCATAATCCTGATGATGTAAATATGGATGATTGGGATAAGGATGGATATATTTACTCTGTAATTGCGTATGGTGTAGGTAATATGAATGGATATGAGCATCAGATTAGTGTTGATGATAGATGGAAAATTGTAGCATATATGAGGTATCTTCTTCAGGCTTATAGAGATAAGATGATGATAGATTTGAAATTAATGCCTACAATAGAAGCTCAATTGCTTTCAGATGAATTTGAGCTTTTAGTAATCATGGATAAATATGATGTGAAAAACCTTGTTCAAGACTTTTTTAGCAAGACAAATATGGTAAAAGTTCAAAAAATTATAGGTGTCGATTCAAATCTTCCTGATGGTTTGTGGGGTGAGGGCAGTAAGCGTAAATGGTTGAAGTGGAAAAATGAAAGGACGAATAAATAATGCTGTATAATCATAAAACGTATAGGTTGAACACAAAATCATTAGTTAAAAAGTCCCTTTTTATTTCATTTATTGGTGTTGGCTTATCAATTATAGGTTTTTATAATGACCCTAGATTTTTTCATTCGTATTTAGTGGCTTATTTATTTTTTGCAACGCTATCTTTAGGAGGTTTGTTTTTTGTGTTAGCTCATCATATGTTTGGTGCAGACTGGAGTATACCTATAAGGAGGTTTGCTGAAAATTTGATGATATTAATTCCATTAATAGCAATACTATCTTTGCCTATAATGTTTAAAATTGATTATTTGTATGTATGGACTGACCCTATTGAAGTTAATGGTGAGCATTATTCTAATCTAAAGTTAAAAGATATTCATTCTGATCAATATAATCATGATAGCTATGAGCATAACCATGACAATCATGAATTAAATTTCTGGGAATATCATCCAACTATGATTGCTAAAAAAGCTTACTTGAATAAAGGATTTTTCTTTTTACGGTTAAGTATTTACTTCCTAGTATGGTTTTTACTTGCTTTTAGGCTTTATTACGGGTCTATTAAGCAAGAAAAAAATAAAGATAAAGAAAAGTTGAAGAAAATAAGTGCAGTAGGGATGTTTCTTTTTGCCATTACGGGATCATTTTTTGGTTTTGATATGATTATGTCTCTTGATCCTACATGGTTTTCAACAATGTTTGGTATTTATATATTTGCAGGTTCATATTATGGATGTATTGCCTTAATGATACTAATTTCTATTTATTTAAGAAGGAATTTGATTCTTATTGATGAAATTAATGAAAAACATTATGCCAATCTTGGTAAAATAGCATTTACATTTACTGTTTTTTGGGCATATATCGCAGGATTTCAATATTATATTATATGGTATGCTAATTTACCTGAAGAGATTAATTGGTTTATACAGAGATGGACAGGACCTTTTAAGTATGTTAGTTTAGTTTTAATTTTTGGCCATTTTGTAATACCTTTTAGTCTACTTATCTTTAATAAAATAAAAAGAAATAAATCGGTTTTAACAGCAATGGGAACTCTCATGCTTATAATGCATTGGCTTGATTTGTATTGGATGGTTATGCCTAATTATTTTAGAGATAAGCATGGCTATATATCATATGAAAGTCTTGGCTTGCTTTCTGTTATTTCTTGGACAGATTTTTCATTATTATTAGCTATGGGCGGATTGTTTATGGCTATATATTGGAGTCTATTTAAAAAATTTCCTATAGTTCCATATAATGATTCAGCTTTTGATCAATCTATAACAAATGAGGAGTCATAATGGATTTTGATGTTACAAATATAGAGAGTGAAAATATTGATGCAAAGGCAGTTTTCCCAGTAATTTTTATTTTTATACTATTAATAATATCCTCTCTTGTCTTTGTTTATTATTATTTTGTTTTTGAAAAGCAGAATATTATGAATAATCAATACTTAGAAGCTCCTTCAAAAATTTGGAATGAATATGATGAAATTGAGAACAAAAAAATTAAAGAATATGATTTAGAAGAATCAATGAAAAAGGTTTTGGAAGGTTATGGTAATTAATAAAGTGATTTATATTATACTGTTTTTTACGATCTTTTCATGTGATATGTCAAATGAATTTGGTGGCTATAATAATCCGGATGCTTTTGATGGGATTAGTGTTAAGAATCCATTTGGACTACAGCTACCTTTAGAATTGAAAATAAAACATGCTGATGGAATTAAGGATTTTTCGTCTTTTTTTGGCAATAATAGGCCAAAAATTCTATTTATTGGGTATTATAATTGCCCAATGTTATGTAATTCTGTAAGAGATAATTTTTTTAGTCAAGTGTCTAAAACAAATTATGACGTTGGGGTTGATTTTGATATTATTATGCTAAGCATTAGTCCACAAGAAACATATGTTGATGCCGATTTAAATGAAAAGCTCTATTTTAATCGATATTATAAAAACAATAACAGTAACAATGTGCAAAATTCTTTTAATTTTTTAATCGCAGATGAGCAAGATATGATTGACTTGACGAATGATATTGGTTTTGAATATAGATATGATAAAAAAAGTGGTGAGTATTTTCATCCAGCTTTTGTATATATAGTTTCAGATAAAGGGCTTATTACTGATGGATTGCAGTTTGGCTCTATTGGGCCTGATTTTAAAGATAAGCTATTATCAGCAAATATGAATGTTTCTAGAATGAATTTTGATGATTTCTATACATTTACTTGCTTGCAAGCTGATATAGAAAATAAAAATCCTCAAAGAGCATTTAATTTTCTAAGGTATGCAAGTTTGTTTTTCGTTTCGTTTATGTTTTTTGGTGTAGGGTTTAATATTTTGCAAAATAAAAATAAAAAATAGATATGAGTGATATAAAAAATAGTGTTTGGTTACCTAGTCCTGCTTCAAATTTTCATGCTGAAGTAGACCCTTTATTTTATTTTATTCTATGGGCAAGTACTGTAATCTTTGCTATTGTTGTTTTTGCTATAATTTTGTTTTGTGTAAAATATAGAAATGAAAGTGTCAGAGATAAATTAGAGCCTCAAGTATCTCATGACTCAAAGCTAGAGTTCTTTTGGACGCTTATTCCTACTATTCTTATAGTTATAGTATTCTTTTGGGGTGCAAGATCATTTCTTAAAATGCGTATTTGGCCTGTAGATGCAACTGAAATTAATGTTAAAGCTAAGAATTATCAATTTAGCTTTAATTATCGATTTGAAAATAAAATGTTTGGTGTTAAGGATACTCTTGTAGTACCAATTGGAGAGCCTATAAAGTTAGTTATGTCAGCTGAAAAAACAAGTTTTCTACATGGCTTATTTATTCCAGATTTTAGAGTTAAAAGTGATGTTAGTCCTCATAGGTATTCACAAATGTGGTTTGTGGCAAATAATCAAGGCGTATATGATTATTATTGTACTGAATATTGCGGAGCAGGTCATTCTGGTATGAATGGTAAAGTTATTGTTATGAGCAAAAATGATTATGATGATTGGTTTAAAGGTAGGATAGAATTATACAATCAAAGTTTGACATATACAGGTGCTCAGCTTGGTGAATATTTATATAAGGAGCTAGCGTGCAATACATGTCATTCATCTATTGAAAATGAAGTTATACAGGGCCCTTCTTTTGCTAAATTATGGGGGACTAGAGTCGAGCATGTTAATGCTGGTCCAGAAATTGTAGATGAAAATTATATTGAGGAGTCAATAAGGTATCCTGCTTTAAAGATTGTAAAAGGTTACAATAATTTGATGCCAAAAGATTATGTTGATTTATCAAAAACGGACATTGATGCTTTGATTGAATTTATTAAAACGTTAAAATAGGAAATATATGAAAGAATACTTTAAAGAAAATTATCTAAGGTACCCAGAGGGAATTAAGTCGTGGATTTATACATTAGATCATAAAAGAATAGGCTTGATGTATCTGTTTGCAATTTTTGGGTTTTTTATTCTGGCCGGTTTTACAGCAGTTTTTATGAGATATGAACTTATGTCTGCTGAGGCCGAAATGAGTGAGCATTCGTACAATGTTTTAATGACTCTTCATGGGGCTGTTATGGTTTTCATGTTTATTATTCCGTCTATCCCTGCTGCATTAGGCAATATAATGCTTCCAATAATGATTGGGGCAAAAGATGTTGCCTTTCCGAGACTTAATCTGGCCAGCTGGTATGTTTACTTAGCGGGCTCAGCTTTCGGTATATATTCTATTGTTTCTGGTGGCGCAGATACAGGATGGACATTTTATACTCCTTATAGTACTACAACAAATAGTGCAGTTTTCAGTATGACTATGGCTGCTTTTATTTTAGGATTTTCTTCGATTTTTACAGGTATAAACTTTATAGTTACAATACACAATATGCGAATGAAAGGTATGACTTGGGGTAAATTACCACTTTTTGTTTGGGGTTTGTACGCAACAGCATTGATACAGGTTTTAGCGACTCCAGTGATTGCTATAACGTTGCTTTTATTAATTATGGAAAGAGCAGTTGGTATAGGAATTTTTGACCCTGCTTTAGGTGGAGATCCTGTTCTTTTTCAGCATTTCTTTTGGTTTTATTCTCATCCTGCTGTCTATATAATGATTGTTCCTGGCCTTGGGGTGATAAGTGAGCTTATTTCAACATTTTCAAAGAAGAAAATATTTGGATATAAATTTATAGCAGGGTCGTCTATGGCAATAGCTTTTTTAGGTTTTTTGGTATGGGGGCATCATATGTTTGTTTCTACTCAGTCTGCATATGCTTCTTTAGTTTTTTCTTTTATTACATTTTTTGTAGGTGTTCCTACTGGAATTAAAGTATTTAGCTGGTTGGCCACATTATATAAAGGTAACATTTCATTAAAATCTCCAATGCTATATGCTTTAATGTTTTTAATAACCTTTACTATTGGAGGACTTACTGGAATTTTCTTAGGTGCTCTATCTGTAGATATCCATCTTACTGATACTTATTTTGTTGTTGCGCATTTTCATTACGTTATGATGGGGGGTACAGTAGTTGCTTTCTTAGGTGCAGTTCATTACTGGTGGCCTAAAATATGGGGAAGACTCTATAATGAGTTTCAGGCAAAAATTGCTGCTTTGTTAGTGTTTGTTGGATTTAATTTAACTTTCTTCCCTCAGTTTATATTAGGTTCTTTAGGAATGCCTAGAAGATATGCCCAATATGCTGAAAGTGCTCAAGGTGTACCATTTGAAAAAAGAGAGCTATTTGAATTTTATCATTCATTGTCGACATATGGAACCTGGGTTTTAGTGATTGGGTTTATTTTGATAGCGTATTATTTAATAAGGTCAGTTTCAAAAGGAAAAGTTGCTGGATCCAATCCATGGGGAAGTCTAACTATGGAGTGGGAAGTCCCTTCGCCTGTTCCCCCTCACAACTTTTTAAAAGAGCCTGTTTTTGAGCATGGTCCATATGATTATGATAAAGTTATTAAACAAAAAACTATAGATGAATAATTATGTCGAGTAATCATACAACATATTTACAACACCATTTTGCTAATAAAGAGCAGCAACACGAATCTGCTAAGCTAGGTATGTGGGCATTTTTAGTGACTGAAGTTCTTACTTTTGCAGGCCTTTTCTGTGCCTATGCTATTTTGAGAAATAATTTCCCTGAAACTTTTAAAGCTTGTGGAGAACTTCTAAATATGGAGCTAGGTTTAATTAATACGATAGTATTGATAACTAGTTCTTTGACAATGGCGTTATCAATATATTTTATTCAAAATAACAATAAAGCTCGTACTATTCAAATGTTAGCCTTAACACTTATACTTGCTGCAGTTTTTATGGTTATTAAGTATTTTGAGTATACTCATAAGTTTCATGTAGGTCAGCTACCATCTAAATTTTATTTTTCAAATGAAGTTGAAAATATTATAGGGACTGAAATAACAAATCCTGGGGCATTTTTTAGTGTTTATTTTATGATGACAGGTCTTCATGCAATTCACATCATTGGAGGAATGATAGTTATCTCTTGGATGATGTATAACACTTTTAAAGGCAAGTATAGTAATCAGTACTATACACCTATTGAAGTAACTGGTTTATTCTGGCATTTAGTAGATTTGATTTGGATTTTTTTATTTCCACTTCTGTATTTAATTTGACGGTTGATTATATGACATCAAAAAAACATCATATTATACCTTTGCAAACATATTTTCTTGTGTTTTCTGCATTGATGGTCCTAACGGCCCTTACGGTTTTAGTTACATATGTTGATTTAGGCTCATTTAATATAGTTTTAGCCATGTTTGTAGCAATTTTAAAAGCAACATTAGTCTTGTTGTTTTTTATGCATTTATATTATGATAATAAAACTAACCTGATATTTTTTATTTCCTCAGTAATTTTTCTAATAATATTTATAGTATTTACATTAATAGATATTAATTATCGTAAAGAGATATATGATATTGAGGGAGTTTATCCATACGAAAGCTATCAGGATTTGAATGGTTTAGAAAAAATCCACGTAGATCATCACGATGATCATAGCTATGACCAAAGTGATGAAGTTCATAATAAAGGTAAAGATTATTGAGGTTTAATAATTTCTTAATATTTTTCATTGCAGTCTTTTTTGGTGTGATAATTTTTTTAACTAATACTACTAGTAAGGATATTAGTTCCTCTAGTAATCAATATATTTTTTATAATAATGGTAATAATGAGTCGTTGGAAAAGTATAAAGGTAAGTATACAATTTTAGCCTTCACTTTTACCAGATGCCCTAGTATTTGTCCTATGATTAACTTAGAATTAGCAAAGCTTAGCTATAAGTTTAAAGATAATATTAATATAGTTTCAATTAATGTTGATCCAGATTATGATACAGATGAATTACTTTTAAATTATATGAGTTCAAACCAGTACGATTGGGATGTTTTAAAAGGTGAAGTTTCTGAAATTGAAAGATTAATGAAAAATAAATTATATTCAAATAGAAAGCTTTCTTCGCCTGCAGATCATTTGCCTAATTTATATCTAATGGATAAAAATTTTAATTATATCAATAAGTATTTTCCTGAAGGCAGTGAAACAGACCAGTTAATTAATAAATTGTATTCTTTATTGAGCGAATAATGTCTTTTAAAAAAAATAAAACAAACATGCTTAATTATCTAGAGCTAACTAAACCAAGAATTGGTCTTTTAATTATAGTTACAGCTTATTTAGGCTATTATTTAGGCCTTAGAAGCTTAGAATCTCATATGAATCAGTTAAGTGAATGGGTTACTTTATTTCATTTATTATTTGGCATGTTCTTGTCATGCTCAGGTGCATGTGTTTTTAATCAGTATTTCGAAATTGATGTTGATAGTAAAATGAATAGAACAAAGAATAGGCCTTTACCATTGAATAAAATAAGGCCAATAAATGCATATATTTTTGGCATGGTTTTACTTGTAGTATCTTCTTTATATTTAATGTTTTTTATAGGTTCTAAAGTAGCATTGTTATCCTGCTTTACATATATAACATATGTTTTTATCTATACTCCTTTAAAAAGAATTACTACCCTTAATACGTTGATTGGTTCAATCCCTGGTGCTATGCCTCCAATTGGTGGATGGATTGCTGCAACTGATGGTATTGGCTCTCCTGCTTGGATTTTATTTGGAGTATTAGCATGTTGGCAAATACCTCACTTTTTAGCAATTGCAATTATATATTCAGATGATTATTCAAGAGGTGGCCTGAAGATGCTGCCGTCAGTTTATCCAAATAGTAAAATTACAAATATATATATGATTTTTTTTACTATTGCTCTAACGTGTATCAGTTTAGGCCTATATGTTATTAAATATGCAAATATTTTTTATGCAATAGGAACATTGCTGTTAGGGCTTATATTTATTTATTTGTCAATTAGAATGTTGAGTGATATTTCTATTGTAAATGCCAAAAGAGTATTCTATTACTCTATTATATATTTGCCCCTACTTGTTATTCTTATAATCTTTTCTTAAATATGTCTCATAATTTGGTAATATCAAGATGGCTTTTAGTTATACTGATATCGATTGTTTTAATAGTTGCTGTTGGCGGAATAACTAGATTGACAGATTCTGGTTTATCAATGGTAGACTGGGAGCCAATAAAAGGTATAATTCCTCCAACTTCAAAAAGTGCTTGGGAAAAATTATTTTTAGAATATCAGAATTTTCCAGAATTTAAAATTAAAAATTCATATATGGAATTATCTGATTTCAAGGCAATATTTTGGTGGGAATATATTCATAGAATAATAGGTAGAATAATAGGCTTAATAGTTTTAATCCCATACACAGTATTTACTATTAAAGGAATTTTCAGTATTAAGCAAAAAAAAGAATATTTTTTTATTTTGATGCTGGTGATATTGCAGGGAATTATAGGTTGGGCTATGGTTAAAAGCGGATTAAATGAAAAAACATTTAATGGTGTAGGTGTTTCTCATTATTGGTTAACTTTACATTTAACCCTAGCTTTTATCACATTTTCGTACACTTTATGGCAGTATCTGAGATTAAAATTCATTCATTTAAAATCTATTCAAGTATTTGATTTTAATTATACTAGATTGATTTATTTTCTTGTGTTTGCACAGATAATATTAGGTGCACTTTTAGCAGGTTTAGATGGTGGTATGATTTCAAACAGGTATCCTTTGATAAATGGAGAATTCTATCCCTATAATGCTACTTTTTTTGATTTTTCTAATCCTCATTTTTTGAACTTTGCTCATCGTTGGATGCCATTATTAATTCTTTTGTATATTCTATTTAGCTTTAAAAAAGTATATTTAAAAAGCAGTATTTATCAAATATTATTTTTTAAAATAATATTAACTATGTTTTTATTTCAGTTTCTTTTAGGTGTTCTTACAGTGCTAACATCTGTAAATATTTATATAGCAGTACTTCATCAATTAGGATCGATAGTCTTGCTTGCATCAAGTACAGTATTATGGTTTAGTTTTAGTAGTAAATAACAATATATGAAGACATTGCTATTTCTGGACAGTAGCCACAGGTTCCGCAGCTTGGAGGAGTAACACAACTTGCCCCAGAAACCCTACATGCATCATAGTCTATAATATTTTCATCGCCAATTTCTAAATAATTAGTAATATCTTTAATGATGGGATCGACATCCAAGCCAGGACACCAGCCTGCTCTTCCATATCCCCAAGTCCCATATTGATTAGGTATGGTTCCTTCTGAAATCATATCTAAGGACATACAATGAGCTTCTAAAGAGGCTTCAGGAAAATCTTTATCAAATTCAAAAACACCTCCATTAATAGAAAATATATGTCTAGAATTACAAAATTCTGCACAATTATAGCAAGTGCTATTACCCCAGCCATGTCCAGTAATATATGATACAAATTCTACTTTTGTAGCATTCTCAGGAACATTAAAAATAGTTGCTGGACGATTATCACCATAATTAGAATCAAATAAAACGGTACCATTCCATATAGGAAATATTTCCTTAGGTTTTGAAGAGATATTTGAGTCTTTATAAAATCTGAATTTCAATGTTAATAAACTGTTTGGCCAGCCAGATTCTTGAAATTTAATAACTTTATCACCTCCTGGTATTAGTAGTGGTAAAAGAGGAGATATATCTGTTAAATGATGGGGCTGTCTTGCAAAAGGAGTAATCCATCGAGCAGATTCATAACAGTTTTCTCCATTTGAGTCACATATATACAATCTAGCTATACGATCGTAATCATCGCATCCTGAATCACTATAATTTATCACATCTCCACATTCAATTTGAGTAGCTCCTGCATCAAATAAACCGCAATCTGGGCAACCTCTTAACAACTCAACAGACATCCCTGCGTAATTTAAAAGCTCATCATTTGATGGAAAATTAACGTTTTTAGATATAGAAGCATTCCACCATCCCGAATATAATTCACGTTCAAAAATAGTGATTTCATCGTAATCTTTATCAGGCTCATAAAGGTTGTCAAATTCAGAATTAAAATAAATAGCTTCATATGCTAAATAATCTATATTTCTACCTACAAAGTTTACTGGGTCAGAAAAACTTCCAGTTTCTCGTATTCTTTGAAATCTATCTATTGCAATAGTATCTTCTCCATATAAAACATTCTTAAGCCAATTATATGCTCCTGGTAAATTAGACGTTTTTACAGGAATGAAATGTAGATGTTTTTGCCAGTGATTTTGAAGCTCTACAGGCATATCAGATAAAATTGTATCAAAAATAGATTTTAGATTATTAATATCATTCATATAAGAAGATCTATCTGATATAAAAAAATAATGAACATTCATAGGAGACTTACTTAGTAATTCTTCCTTATTATTTGAAGCAATTAAGCTGCTACTTGAATTAGTGTAATTAAAAAATATATAAGATTCATTGCCATTCCATTCATCTGAAAAAACCCAATCAGAAGTGTATCCATTTATTATAGAATCTACCATTATAATAATATCATTTACATCTATGAAATTGTCATCATTGATATCACCATCATTAAACCAGTCAATATCCTGATTTATTCCTAATATATATTGAAGAATGAATATTATATCTTGAATATTTAAAATAAAATCATTGTTTATATCACCTTTTGGAGGACTATTTAAATCTTGAACTGTAAATGGTGCAGCAATATCAAAATATTCTTCACCATATGGTCCATTATTAAACTCAATATTAGATAATAGTAAGCATGATGAAAACAAAGCTAGAATAAATCTATTCATATAAATCTCCTAAAATTTAAATAATCATACAAATAAATATAATAGATAATGATATTAAAGTCTATAGCATTAAAGATTACTTTTTTATTTATAAGGAAAAGGCTCAATATGTGATTTGAGATATAGGGGATGAGCTGGTTGGCCTGATTTATTTAGTTTAAGATAGAATAGGTTTCTAATTAGTTTTTTAACTTCTAAGTCTCTATCATTCAGTGATCCATAATTACCCCAACATGCAATAGATTTACTTACTTTTTTAGATGTTTTTAAAATCCAGTAATCATTTTTTTTACCAACTATGTCAGTTTTTTTTTCTAAATCAGAAGGGTGAGGTGTTCTTATAGAAAATAAGTTTACCATATAAAGACTTCCAAAACCCCAATTTTTACTAAATTTAATACATCGGATTATTGTTGGGTCATTTACATACTCATTAGCAGTTGATGGGTTTAGGCCGATGAACATAATATTAGGAAGAGAGGTGTTCCATTTTCTCCAAAGCAGATAGCGATGGTTTCTACATTTTGAAAATGTTGCACCTGAGTTATCTGAATCTATATCAAGATTAATTTGTTCATTATTAGGTTTCATATTTACTTTATTTGAGCATGTAAATAAGCTATACCGATAAAAATAAATTGAAGAGGTAGTCTTAGCCAACTAGCTTTGAATGCACTTATTCCAATTAAGTTTTGAGCTTCTGAATTGAAAGCAAGATAGATGTTTGCTGGGTATACAGCTATAAGTAGTAAAATTATGCCATAGGCTGCAATTTTTCGATATTTAGAAAATAGTAGCATAATTCCAAACAAAACTTCAAAAAATCCACTTATATAAATCAATTCTAAGCTAGCAAAATTTAAATAGGGTGGCATTATATTCATAAACCAATAAGGATCAGTAAAATGTTTTATTCCAATATTAACATAAAATAAAGACATTAGATAGATTGTGAATTTTGATAAATATAATATGATATTTGACATGTATTAATGTATCATTTAAAATGGAGTATATAAAATAGAAAAAAATGTGGGGGTCTGTGTTCCTTATCAAAAGTTCAAAAGAACTATCAAATTAAATGTTAATTATTTTTATCCCAGTAGGTATCATCTCTCATTTCTACTAAAGTTTTACATTTATCCCAAATAATCCAACCAAGAGCAAAAAAGAATAATAAAGCCAATACTATGGGAAAGAGTTTATTCATTATTCGGCGCAGGAATAGTTAAAACAAAAAGAAGATTCAGATTTAAACCAATATCCTTTACCAGGAGTAAAGTTGGATAAACTGCCTTGAAATTGACCATTAATATTAATGGCAGCATCACCTGCTCCAATGATTGACTCAATCTCAGATTGTGCAAGGTCGGGAAGAGCTGTATTTACACTTACTGGGTCTTTGCAAGGGAATGCAACCAAGTTATTGCC
>NHFZ02000009.1 GCA_002171275.2 Pelagibacteraceae bacterium TMED124 | reverse complement strand
ATATATGAATGACTGCTCATTTGTGGGCCCACAGGGACTTGAACCCCGAACCTGCGGATTATGAGTCCGTTGCTCTAACCAATTGAGCTATGGGCCCCCCCAAAAATTATTATTTTTAGAAAATTTTCTCAATGATATTCAAGAAATTTACAATTGTATGAGTTCTTTTCTTCTTCTTATAAAAAATACTAATGTCACTAATAAATAAGATAGAAGAAAAACTATACCAATACCTCTAAAAAGTCCCATACCAGCTTTTTTTATAGATTTTGAAGGATCGTCCAAAATAAAAATGGTTGATGTATTGTCATATTCATCAATTTTTGCAAGCTCTAATTGATTGAATAAGTTAAGGTAAACTTGTGAATACAAAGTTATTTGTCTATCTAATCTTGCTTTTTCTAATAAAAGTTTCGGAGAATTAAAATTTTTATTTTTTTCTAAGAAAATTTTTAATTCCCCTTCTTTTGTTTCCAAATTTTCTTTAACTGTTTGAATTCTATCTTCAATAAATATTCTTTTTTCTATTGCTTTGGTATTTGTGACTTGATTATAAAAGCTAATTATTGATGTGTATGAATTTTGTAAAATTTGTGCACCTAATTCAGAATTATTTCTAATAACAATGCCTAAAACATTTAAACCACTAACTCTATCTTCGGAAAAGCTAATTTTTTTTAGAAGTTTTTGTTTTGCATAAATCCTTTCTTTTTCTTCAGTTGATAAATTATTGACAAATTGTAAATTCATATCAATAGTTTTCATAAGACTAAAAGGATTTAAAGTCATATAATTATTATAGTCTGAACCCCATAAATCTGTTAAATAGATTTCTTTCCCGTTTAAATTGTATTTTTGAGTTATTACTGAGTTTAAAAATTGATCAGATTTAATAAAGTCATTTATAGAAAAATTTAAATTGTTCTCTCCGCCTCCAATTGAAAAATTACTTAATGGTATTGCGGACAAAACAGAAGAATTGCTCTTATTATAGTTTGTGTAAAAAGAAATCGAAGATGAATATTTTGGTGTCTTAATTGCAAAGAAATATATTATGTAAATAACAACGACTATAAAACTAATACGAAGTGCTTTTTTATTGTGATTAAAAATAAAGTTTATTAAAGCGCTAAAATCTACTTCATTATTTTTTAGAATAGGTCTCATGAAATATCAGTTATTGTTATTATCCACCAGGATAAGTATTGCAGCAATATTTGCTAAAGTTGATGCTAATTCGGATATAAATGAAGTTATTTCAAAATCATCTGGATTGGAATCTACAGGTACAAAAATTGAATCGCCTGAGAATACTCTTTTTGCTTTACCTCTTAAGAAATTGGCTTTCTCAACCTCACCATTAGCTCTAATAACATAAACTCTTTTCTTTAAACTGTATGGTTTATATCCCCCTGCTAATTCAATCGCATTAGACATAGAAATGCTCTTTCCCGAATTAGCAATTAATCCTGGCTTGTATACATTTCCAGAAACTCTAATAACATTTGTTTTAGGTAAAATAGTAATAACATTTTGATCATCAATTTTAAAGTCCAAAGATATGTTTCCAACAGGCTCTGTGCTTTTAGTTGCATTGCCCTTTGCATCGATTCTTGTAAGAGATTTATAAACTAAAATTCTATTAATAGAACCTATATCGGTTACACCTCCAGCTTCAGAAATTGCTTCAGATAATGTTAAGCCATCAATTAAGGGATAAGTTCCTGGCATATTAATCTCGCCATTAATTGAATAAAAGAATGAATTTTCATAATTAGTATATTCATATACAAAAATTTTGTCTCCTACTTTTAATAAAAAGTTTTCAGCATCACTATAGTTTACTATTATCTTTTTTGAGTAAAATGAATCCTCGCTAAGCCTTAAAATTATAATATCATCAACAATCGTTTTTCTAAAAAGTGGGTCATCAAATCCTCCTGCCAAATCAAGTATATCTCTGAGTGAATTTTCCTTTAAAATTTGTTTATTTTCATTTGTTGAACTCAAGGTAAATGCTGGATATGAACCTGGAAGCGTTACTCTTCCAAAAATTTCTACATCTCTCCTATTATCTGCAATAGGTAGGAAATTAATTGATGCTCCATTATTAAATTGTATTTCTTGATTTGATGAAGATATATTAATAATTCTACCATATTTAGAATTATCATCTGATAAACGCTTATTTTGGGGAGATATATTATTCAATACCGCCTTATTACTTGCTAAAGAAGATAAACCTCCCGCATAATTAATTAATTCTGTTAAAGAATCGTTGCTTAAAATTTCATAAAATTGTGGTCTGACTACTTCACCTTGAACTTCAATTCTATTTTTTACAACAGGGATATGAACAACATCACCATCAATAAGTCTTACATTAGAAAAATTATTTTTACCATTAATAAAAAATTCATAAAAATCAAATTTAGCAATTAATTTTCCATCTCTTATTAACTCTACATTTCTCAACGAACCAGAGTTTTTAATTCCTACCTGGTTAAGTGCTACAAAAATATCAGAAAAGGGGTGTATCAGGTTTATTCCAGGACTTTTGGTCTCACCAGATACAAATATATTGATTGATTTAAGATTGCCCAACTCCAACATAACTTGAGTTGGATTAGATGAATCATTTATAGTTTCATAAATTTTTGAAAATTCATTTTCAATAATTATTTTAGCTTGATCTAGGGTTTTATTTAAAAGACTTATATAGCCTAAATTTTCATAAAAAAATGATCCATTATTGTTTAAAATAAATCTTTTCTGGGCGGTATGTTGTCCCCATATTGATAAAACAATTTCATCTCCAGGTCCTAATTTATAGTTTGATGGAGTGGGAACGTTATCAAAAAAATTGATTTCCTTTAAAAAATAGCCATACCCAAAAAAAGAAGTTTCTTCAGATGAACCCAGTGGATTCAAGGTAATCGTTTCAAGCTCAGTTGGCTCAATTTTTTCACCTTCCTCAATTTTTTCACCTTCTAATAAATCTGCAATCAATAAATCATTTGATCGATTTATTCTTTTTAATTCTTCTGCTTCATTTGTTGAAATTTGTGAAAAAACAAAACTAAAGCTTAAAAAAAATAGAAAAAAAATTTTGTCCATATTGACAAAATTATAAGCTCTAAAAATAAGGATTGCAAATATAATTTTTATTATAATAATTATTAAAAATTCATAATGTTTATGTTGTTCATTATATTTATCTTAATCGCAATGACTAAACGACAAAAGATTTTATTTGTATTTGGTACTCGTCCTGAAGCGATTAAACTTGCTCCCTTGATTTCTATTTTTGATAAAAATAATAAATTTAAAACAATTGTTTGCACTACTGGACAGCACAAAGAAATGCTTAAACAGGTAATTGATTTTTTCAAAATCAAAGTGGATTACGATTTAAAATTAATGAAAAAAAATCAAACTTTGAATTCACTTTCTTCTAAAATAATTAAATCAGTTGATAAAATTATTTTAAAAGAAAATCCATCATATGTTTTTGTTCATGGAGACACTTCTACAACCGCATTTGCAAGCATTGCATCGTTTCATAATCAAATAAAAATATGTCATGTTGAAGCGGGATTGAGGACTTACAATAAATTTTCGCCATTTCCGGAAGAAATAAATAGAACTATTACTGGGAAGTTAGCAGACTATCATTTTGCTCCAACTAAAGAAGCTATGAATAATTTAATTAAAGAGAATGTAGATCGAAAAAATATTTCTGTCACAGGAAATACTGTTATTGATGCACTCGACTATAGTAAAAAAATTGTAAATAATTACAAAAATCAAGAAATCAATTCTCTAAAAAAGATTTTAAATAAAAGTAAAAAAATAATTCTAGTAACAGGTCATAGAAGAGAAAATTTTGGTAAAGGTTTTGAAGATATTTGTGACGCTCTATTGAGTATCTCTAAAGAAAAAAATGTTGAAATTGTGTATCCCGTTCATTTAAATCCAAATGTCAAAGATTTAGTTAATGAAAAATTAGGGGGAGCTTCAAATATACACCTTACTGATCCATTGAACTACCCTGCATTTATGTGGATGATGAGTAAATCATACCTTATTTTAACTGATAGTGGTGGTATTCAAGAGGAAGCGCCTAGCTTTCATATACCTGCATTGGTAATGAGAAATACAACAGAAAGACCAGAAGGAATAGAAAAGAATACAGCAATTCTTGTTGGAACTGATAAAGATAAAATTATTTCTACAACAAAGAAATTTTTATATGACGAGAATTTTTACAAATCATATATTCAGAAAGAAAATCCATATGGTGATGGAAAAGCTTCTGAAAAAATAATAAATTTTATAATTAAAAATGGATAAACAAAAAATTTCTGTTATAGGGCTTGGATATATTGGCCTACCCACCGCAGCACTCCTTTCTAGTAAAAAATTTATTGTCAATGGATACGATATTGATGAGTCTATAATAAATACTATCAATCAAGGTAAAATTCATATTGTAGAGAAAGATTTAGAAAAATTTGTCAGCAATGGAGTTAAAAATGGTTTTTTAAAAGCAAGTCTTGAATTAAAAAAAGCAGATATATTTATTATTGCTGTTCCCACCCCATTCAAAGACAGTTTTACTCCAAATATTGATTATGTTCTTGAGGCAGCAGAAAGTATATCAAAAGTAGTTGAGCCTGGGAATCTGATTATTTTAGAGTCAACGGTTCCTGTTGGAACAACGAAAAAATTAAAAAATTATTTTGATGAATTAGGTACAAACAGTGACGAACTACACATTGCTCATTGCCCTGAGCGTGTTCTTCCAGGAAATATAATGAATGAACTAATTTTCAATGACAGATTAATTGGAGGAATAAATAGGGAATCAACAAAAATTGCTGTCGATTTTTATAAAGATTTTGTTACAGGAAATATACTAGAAACGGATGCTAAAACAGCTGAAATGGCAAAATTAACGGAAAATAGTTTTAGAGATGTTAATATAGCATTTGCAAATGAAATTTCGATGATTTGTGATAGAAATAATATAAATGTTTGGGAATTGATTAAATTAACAAATCAACATCCTCGAGTCGAAATTCTCCAGCCTGGTCCAGGAGTTGGTGGGCATTGTATTGCTGTAGATCCTTGGTTCATAATTGATAAAAATCCAGAGCTAACTAAGGTTATAAAAGCTTCCAGAGAAAGAAATATTTCAAAAGAAAAGTGGACTTATGAAAAGATTATATCATCTTTAGATGATAAAAATAATCAAATTACTATTTATGGATTATCATTTAAACCCAATGTCGATGACATAAGAGAATCGCCCGCATTAAATATTGCCAAAAAAATTAATAAAAAAAATTATGGTCTTTGCGTTGTTGAACCATTATTATCAAAAAATCAATTAAAGCAAATGGGTTTTAATGCATTAGATATTAATGATGCAAGTAAAAGGTCTGGATTACATGTAATTTTAGTTAGTCATGATATTTTTAAAGAAAAACTTGTTTCACTACTTAAAGATAAAAAAATTATTGATATGGTAGGAATGCTTGAGCAATGATTAAACTTTTAAAATCATTAAAAAGACAGGTTATGATCTATAAGAATGGCTTTCATAAAATTAATGGTGATTTAGATAAGGTTATTATTTTCAATAATGTTGAAATAGCACATCCAGAAAGATTAAAATTAGGTTCATATATTAGAATTGGTCATCACTCACATATAGATGCATTCGGAGGAGTAAATATTAAAAATGGTGTAATTTTTTCTTCTTGGGTAACTGTTTTATCCTCATCTCATAACTATAGAAATCCTAATTATCTACCTTTTGATAATACTGATACTAAAAAAAGTGTTTTAATTGATGAAGGAACATGGCTTGCTTGGGGATGTACAATATTACCTGGAGTAAAAATTGGGAAAAATTGTATTGTATCAGCTAAAAGTGTAGTAACTAAAGATGTTCCTGACAATTCAATTGTTGCTGGAATTCCTGCAAAAGTGATTGGCGAAAGAGAAATTTCTGATAAACTTAAAAATGAAGATAGTGTTGATAAATTTTATCAATACCAAGTAATTGAACATGCTATGAAACGTTGATAATGGATTTTTTTATTATTGCACATCAACGCTCAGGTTCAACCTTACTCAAAACGCTTTTAAATCAAAATGACAATATATTTATACCTTCAGAATCTCATATATTAGTTGATTGGTCTAGAAAAAATAAAACATCTATTAATGAGGAAGACTTTGAATTGGCTATGAAACATGAAAGATTAATAGATTGGGAAGCACCAATGCTTATTTTTCCTAAATCATGCTCTGAAACTTTTAATGAAGTTTTAAAAAAACAAAAACCTATAACAAAGTCAAAAGATGCTTTAATCGGCGATAAAACTCCAGAGTATATTGATATAATACCATTTTTAGAAAAGAATTTTCCTAATGCAAAGTTTGTTGTTTTGAAAAGAGATATTATTGACGTAATACTATCACTTGAAAATAGAGGATGGAAAGGTCCTTTCCTTGAAAATAGAATAACATATTGGTGTAACGGAGAAATTGCTATAAATAGATTGTTAAAAGAGAATAGCAACTCAGTATCAATTAGCTATGAGGAAATAATCAATAATACAGATATTACAATACAAAAAATTTTAAGATTTTTGAATGTAGAAATTGATTTAAACAAAACTTTTACAAAATTTGATACAAAGGATAATATTACTTTAAATGAAGAAAAGTCGGGGATTCATACATCATTAAAACATGGTAAAATAAAAAAATTAAGTCGAAGACATTTAATAAATCAAAATGAAATGGACTACATTTACAACATATCATCTTTTCTAACAGAGAAAGGTAAAATCTCAAAATCTGACTTATTTAAATTTTATTTTTTAAAAAATCTAGGACAGTTAATTATCAAGATATTTCCTGAAAATATATTTCCTCTTTTAATAGGAATAAGAAATTTTTTCAAACCTAGGAGAACTTTTGAATAAAAAATTTTTTATTAATGCTTTTAATTCTAATATTATAAATGCTTTAGGAAAAATTTCAGCTTTCTATTTTCTATCACGATTACTAGAATTAGATATTTTTTCATCTTTGATGATTTCGATTGTTGTTATAGAAATTACTTCTATGATCTTAGACCTTGGTCATTCAACAAGTATATTTACTCATACATCGTCAAAAGATGAATTGAAGAAAGAATTTTTCTCAATATATTTAATCAAAATAATCTTTTTTTTACTGATTTCCCCAATTATTTTTTTATCAGGAGAAATTTATCTTTATGCTGTTTTTCCCCTACTACTATTTAACTTTTATAATATTTATTTAGATAGATTATTTTTATTTCAAACTGTATTATATCGTTCTCTTTTTGATGCTATTCTTAGAATAGTTTTAATTTATTTCATCTCAAATAATGTAATACAATTAAATGATATGATTTTAGTTTTCTATTTTCCGATTCTGCTCATTGTTATTTTTGATACTTTAAAATCTATTTTATTTAACCCCTCTATTATAAAAGAATTTTTTACCAACCTTAATAATAGATTTGATAAATTAATTTTTTATACTAAAGAAGGGTTGTCTCCATACTTTGATGGAATGGTTGTTATGCTACTTAGACGTGCAGACATATTTTATGTATCTTTCTTTTTAGGTCAATCAATTTCGGGAAAATTTGCTGCTCTTTTTAGCTTAATAAATTTTTTACCTATGATAAGTTCTGCGGTAAATAGAGTGATATTAAGCTTTGTATTAGAAAATAATGATACATATTCTTTTATTTCCCAAAATAGATTTAAAATCATTATTTACGGTTTTACTTTTGCACTTTTAACATCGGTAGCTATGTTGCCAATCTATAACTATACTTATCCAGATAGCGTGAAAATAGACAGTTTAATTTCTTTTTTGTGTTTTATAGGTGTTGCAATCAACTTTCCTTATCAAACATTAATTCTTCCGTTGTACAAAATTAAAAGGCTTGATTATGGGCTGAAAATCAGAATTATACAACTACTAATACAAACTGTCTCATCTATATTTTTTATAAAAAATTTTGGTATTATTGGTGTGCCTATAAGTTTAATTCTTGTACGATTAGCTGGAATTGTATTAATTAACTCTTTTTTGGTAAAATTAAATTTAGATGAAAAATAACCAACTACTTTTTTTATTTTTATCTATTGAGATTATATATTTTTCTCAAATTTTTTCTCAATCTTTATTAGTTGGACTCTTTATGAGTTTAGCATGTTTATACTTAAAAAATAAACAACCAAAAATAAGTATTCTACTTCTACTATCAATAATAATCGGATATAACGATGTTTATTTTGACGGCACTAATCAAATCTCTTCATTCTATGCATATGATTTTTTAGGGTTGACCTTACCAGTTATAGTTATAGCTTGTTATTTTTTTCCTGAAATCTTTAAGGATATATTTTTTAATCATAGTTTTAAAATTTATAGAAATGACGGTGTGCTTTTTTGGTATATGATTCTAGGGGCTATTGGTTTATTCTCTTCTATTTTTTCGGAAACTAATATAAGAATATTTATATCAGATCTATCTTTTATTGCGATTCCTTTTATGGTGGTTTATTCCTTGCGGAGCTACAAGAATTTAAATTCTACTTTTTTACTATATGCTTTGCTTTATACAATACTTTTTAAGTTACTTGTTGATTCGCAAAACTATTTTTTTCAAATAGGAGTTGTAATTGGTGATGAAAGAAATTTCTTTTTTGATAGTGTAGGAAATTTAAGTCCTGTAGCTGCATTATTAGGATTCTATTTATTTATTGAAAAGCAAAATAAAGTAGGTGGCATATTAGCAATGATTCTAGGTATTTTTGCAACTACTAATAGTTCATCCAGAGGAACTCTTATACTTGGATTATTATCTTTAATATTTTATCTATCTTTATTTTATAAAATCAAAAAAATTAAAATTTTTTCAAAACGAAGTTTTCCGGTTTTGTTTGTATTATTATTGTTTACAATTACGATATTTTTTAGCGCAGGTGATTTTTACTTTTGGAAAATAAGTACTATTATGCCATCAGAAAATTTTTCAGTTTTAGATAGAGATTTTCAATCTTCAACAGTAAGGCTTTTGGAGTTAATTAATATTAATGCTTATTTATACGATAATAAATTATTATTAAATGGTGTCGGTTTTGGTGGCTACTTTAACGATAATTATTTCCCATTTTCACATCTTCTTTTTGATACAACCACTTACAATGATTCATGGATAATAAATAACACACTATATAAACCACATTTAGTTGCTCTCTTCTTTTATCTTAAAACAGGAATAGTGGGTATAATAATTTGGTTAATAATTTTTTACAAAATAACAATTGGCGCTGCTTATAAAATAATTAAAAATTCTTTTTATCAAGAAGAGGCTTTTTTTATGTCACTCTCTAGCTGTTTGGCATTATTAATGTATTTTAAATCCTTTAACTCTAAACTTCAGTTTATTTTAGGAATTTTACTGTATATAATAATTAACAATATTGTATTTAAAGATGAATAGTAAAAACATCATAATAGTGGATATGCTTTCACAGCATGGTCATATACCTTTTAACAAATGGTACTTAAAAAATGAAGTTTTTGATAATAGTTTATTTCTAATAGATAATGAATTATCTGCTTTTTATCAAAATATTAATAAGATTGAAATAGATTCATTTGAAAATTATAACTATGGATTTAAAAGACTGATCTTTGCATTAAAATGTCTTAAAAAAATTATTTCTTTAAATAGAAAAAAAATTATTTTTGTATCATATGATTTAAAATTTTTTCTATTAATTGCGTTAGTATTAAAATTTTTTAATAAGGATATTTACACAATTGAACATAATACTATACCGGATAAATTTTCAAAAAAATTAATTCATTATTTTCTTTCTTTTTTTGTTAATAAAATTGTATTTACAGATTATATAAAATCTATATATCCAAATAATAAATATATTCAGGTTATCAATCATCCAGTTACTGATATCTATACAAGTATCAATTCAAGCAGTAAAACTATTGAAAAATTAAAAAGCGAAAAATTTAGTAAAACAATATTCTGTCCCAGCTTTTCATCTAATTATACAAGCATTAAAAATGCTGCACTCAATAATCCAAAATATCTTTTTATTATAAAAAAAACTGATTTAAAAATGCCAGATAATGTATTTCAGGAAGGCGTAATTGATGATTATTATGATTGTTTGATTCATTGTGACGCTGTATATGTTCCATTTATTTATAAATATCGTGTAAGCAACGTTATGTATGAATCTATTGGAATCAACAAAATTTTATTTACTGAAGATTCAAAATTCTACACTTTTTTAAAAAATAGAAAATTCAATATTTTTTTGATAAGTGATATGAAGGACGAATACTTTGAGAATAAAATTCAAAATGATTTTGTAAAATATAATCGAGATATCTCTAAAAAGATTAGTGAAATTTTTTAATTTGAAAGTAACAAAATTTAATCTGGAATTGTTGACTTTATACAGGAGCGTTAATTTCAGGTGGATAATTATCGGTTAAAAATAGTATTCTCATTTTATTTTAATAATAGAAAATCTTAAAAATAATTTTCATTAAAGTAGCTCTTATTATGTTAATTTTATTATTTAAATATTTTGACCATTTCATGGCAGTACTTTCAAAAATTGGGTTATTTGTCATTTTAAATAATATCTTGAGTTGTACTATATGAAGTTTATGGTAAAAAATACTTGCTCTCATATAAATAGGCAGATTTGAAATTTCATACAACGACCAATAACCAATATCGTACTCACTCATATTATCATTAATAGTTTTGACATATTTCTTAAATAATTTTTGCACATCTTTATTTTTTGTCATTAACCAATAATCATAGATGCCCCATAATCCCCATATAAAACCATTTAATATATGAGTAGGATTGTTTTTCATTATATATTCTTCAATCCATATATCTCCATCAACATCCGTAAATGTTACACCTCCATTTTCTACATCAACTAAAAAAGATCTGTATACCTTTTCTATACTATCTAAATATTTTTGCTCATTTGTAATATTATATGCCCTGCACAGTACAGAAAGACCTTGCCCTTGCGCTAGTCCAGAGTACCAGGGATTAATTAAATCTTCTTTATAAATCCAATTAAAATGGTGTTGCCAAACATAAATATTGAAATCATTAGTTTCTAAATTTTCATTTAACCAATCTGCGCCTTTAATAAAATTAATATAATTTTCTTTAGTATTATTTTTCTTCCACAAATTATAATTACCTAATGACCATTGAGAAACCGCAATAGGATTGTATTTTATACCAATATCGCCTTGATAATTTAACATAGGGATACCATTATTATCGTAATTGCCCTCATATTGAGCTTTAGCATGGAACTTCATATAATATTGATCTAATTCATTATACTTTGCTAAATCATTTATCTCAGGATCTCCGTGCCAAAAAGAAAGATTGCTTTTCCCTCCAAAGAGGTATGTTGAAAAAATTCTTTTCCAATATCTCAATCTATTAATCATTCAATTTAGATGATGTTGACAAAATTTCATTTCTATAATAATCAAAAATATCTAAAGTATCTCCTTTGGACATTTGTTGTAACTTTATAGAAACATATGTGGAGAAACACATATCATCAATTTCTTTTATTGTAGAATATTTATTATTTTTTATTCGATTAAAAAAAGTGTTAATGGCCTCATTATGGCCTTTTCCTTTTTTAGGAGCACTAAAATTGAAAGCTTTTCCAGATGAGAAGCTTCTCCAATTGTTGTTAATATGTTTTGAATCAGGAGTCTTAATTATAATTTTTTCTTTGGGAACGCTTGAAGGCAAATCATGTCTGTAGTTGATATCTGCGGTTGATCCATCTTGAAAATGAAAAACATAATGACCCGTATCTTGGTAGTATCTATCTCTACTGATGCATTCAATGTTAATTAAATCAGTATGACCTAATAATGTTAAGGCAAGGTCTGTAAAGTGACAAAATTCACCAATAATTCTCCCGCCACAAGCTTCCTCATTTAAAAGCCAATGCTCTAAAGGCAGCTTTCCTGCATTAATTGTCATTGAAATATTAATTTTTCTAGAATTTATTTTATTTTTCATGAAATTTGTCCAAGGTGCTAAAGACCTATTATATCCGATAGCATAAATTAGCTTGTTAGATAACATTTTTTTCTTGATATCTATTAACTCTTCAATTGAAATTACTAGTGGTTTTTCTATCCATGCTGGTAATGAAAATTCTATAGCTTTATTTAGAAGATTAAAGTGAGTTTCATGTGGAGTGGTAATAATAACAGCATTAATACTTTTATAAAAGTCTAATTCACTTGTAGTTATCATGTCAATAGAGAATCTCTTCTTAGCTACATATAATGGGAAACCTTCTCTACCCAATGCAGCAGATAAATAACCTTCTTTGCTTTTATTTATAGTAGGTATGAATGTAGACATAGCAAAATTACCAGCACCAATTAATCCGGCTTTAATTTTATATTTATTTTTATTATCAGGATCTGAAAATGTCTGATTGACATTGACGTTAGTGCTATCATAATTAATTAACTTAGAAAAAAACGTAGAGTTTTTTGGAAAAGAGTAAATATTATTTGAGTCGTTAAGAGAAATTTCTTCAGAAATTAAATCAAGTACTTGAACTTTTTTTGAAGATAGTAATTCAAAAAAATGACTTATGTTTTCATAAGAACTGCCTTTACCTCTATGGTTTTTATCACCGCTAGAATTTGATACAACGAACTCAATTTGTTTTTTGAAAAATTTTTCTCTTATTAAATTTAACCCTACTAAACCAGATGATACAATTTTACCTTTTCTTTTAGTATAATTTGTTGCTTCATTTACAATATTGCTTGATAAAGAAGCAGCGGCTATTATTGTACAATCTGAACCTTTGCCTTTAGTATAATTTAAAACTTCTTCTGTAATATTATTTTTTCTTATGCCTATGGCACCATATTTTTCTGCAAGTTCTACTTTTTGCAAATCAATATCATAAACTATACATTGGTACCCTAATGCATTAAGTATTCTTAGCGTTACTTGACCAAGTAAGCCTAGGCCAATTAATGCTATAATTTTTGATTCTTTTGGAACACATTTAATACTCTGCATTGCAATACCACCTATGGCTCCAAAGCTCGCAGATTTGCTATCAAGATCTTCTGGAATTTTTACACACATATTATAATCAACTAAGGCCTCTTCTTGATGAAAAGAGTTTGTAAAAACTCTGGTTCCTTTTGGCAAATTATAAATCTTTTTTGCATGGGAAACGGTTCCAACTGCTGCATAACCCATTTGCATAGGGATGTCTAATTTATTCTTAATTGCTCTATAGGTATCAGATAAACCGCTAGATTTTACTTTATTAATTACATCCATAACTCGAGCTGGTTGCTGTCTAGCTTTATTAATCCAACCAGCTTTTCCAAAATTAACTATTGAGGATTCACTGCCTGTACTAATGTGTGAATAAATGTTTAATACTCTTATTTTATCTGAAGTAGTTCCAGGAGATGGAACTTCTAGGATATCAGTTTTTCCAGTTTTTAGATCTTGTGCTAATACTTTCATTTAATTGTTATTTATATTCATATATTTATTAAGTAATTCCATTTTTTCTTGATGATTAGGGTAAGTAATGAGCACTGCTTTATATTTTCCTTTAAATACAAATAGACTTCCTGCTGCTGCTCCAATAACACCATATTTCGAAATTAGCTCTCCAATATCACTTAAATTGCCTGCACCACCTAAAACTGTTAAAGGTAATGTTGTATTGCTTCTAACTTGATTTATAGCCTTATAATCATACCCTTTCATAGTGCCATCTCTGTCTATTGAATTTAAAACAATTTCACCGGCACCTAATTCTTGCAAAGAAGATACAAAGCTGGTAAGATTGATTCCAGTTTTATGTTGACCATTGTTAACTAAAACGCTATAGTTATTAGTCATAAATTTCTTCTTTATATCCAATACAACAACAACGCTTTGGCTACCAACTGATGCTGATAATTCTGAAATAATAGAAGGATTATTGATTGCTGCTGAACTAATAGCAATTTTCTCTACGCCTAAACTAAAAATTCTTTTTGCTTGCTCTACAGTTTTAACCCCACCCCCATAACATAAAGGCATTCTGCACTCCATAGCTAATTTTTCTATCATTGAATAATCAGGTTCTATGTTATGAACTCCAGCATCAATATCGGTAACAATTAATTCGTCTACAGCTTTTTCATTAAATATTTTTACTGCGTTGATTGGGTCGCCGACATATTTAGGATTTTTAAAATTTACTGTTTTTACAAGACCTTTTTTATGTATTAGAAGGTTTGGTATTATTCTTGGATTTAGCATCTACAAATTAGAAAAATTATTTAATAACGTTATTCCGTTTTTATGACTTTTTTCTGGATGAAATTGCACTCCATAAATATTATCTGACCTTACAGCAGATGTATACCTATTGCCATATTCAGTTTCTGAAATAATGTTCTTCTTGTCTTTGCAATCAAAATAATATGAATGTAAAAAATAAAAACTAGATTCTTGTTCTAAGTCTTTAAACAAAGGTTCATTTTTTGATATGATATCTATAGTATTCCATCCCATATGAGGCAATTTTGTATTATTCTTGATAGTTTTAGCATCAAAAATCTTAACGCTTGAATTTATCCAACCCAACCCTTTTTCTGATCCTTCATCACTGGATTCTGCAAGCATTTGCATACCAACGCAAACACCCAATAATGGTATTTTATTATTCAAAATCATTTTTTCGACACCATCTCTTAACCCAGATATATTAAATTTATTCATCGCATCATCAAAAGCGCCAACCCCTGGTAAAATTATTTTACTAACATCTTTTAATTCTTCTGATTTTTTTACTATTCTATATTCAATATTTAGCGATTTATAAATATTTGAAAAAGCTCTAATATTGCCAAGTCCATAGTCAATAATCCCAATCATCTTTTTCCACCACGTTCAATACCTAAAAATCTCATTGCTTTAGCACCATAATGATAAATACTTTCTTGCGACTTATAATCTTTATATGTTTTCTTTGGCATATCCATATAGCTTTGTAATTCTTCTGTTGAAATAGATAATTTATTAGCAACATATTCAAAATCATTTTTTATAGTCTCTTCATCGTATGGTAAGCTTTTTAATTTTTTAAGCGCTTCGTCTCTTGTCATTTGTTGTGTTAAAATCAAACTTGAATATTGAACTTTTCTTGTGTCATAACCAAAACGTTTTGGTAGCCAATACGACTCATAAAATCTAGTAAATCGTGATTCAAAATGTTTTTGTGGGTATTTTTGATATCCAAATTTATCTTCTAATAATTGCATTGCTTTATCTTTATGGTATGGTATATAGTCTAAAGGTTTTACCACCTTAATACCTCTTATGTAAGGAAGATATATTTTATGCCATAAAATATTTGTAATAGGATAGTTTTTTAAAGGTCTATTACCAAAATTTTTATGTATATCTTTCAGCTGAATAGAGTCAGATTGAAAATACATCCACTCTAGAGGATTTCTAATACATTCTGTTGAATAGTTAGCTCCAGTTAATATATATTTAATTTTATGTTTTGAAGCAAAGTTATACATGGTAGCAAAGAATGCGTGATCTTGTGGAGTATCTATATGTGAAACTCCTGACTTGAAAAAAGATAGCTGCAAGTCTTTTATTTCTTCCCAGTCAATAACTTCTGTATATAAATCTAGTCCTAAACTATCTACTAATCTTTCAATATTGTTTACTGCAATCTGCGAGTTCCAACCAGCGTCAACATGAAAAACGAGTGGTCGCAAATTATATTTTTCTTTCATTATATATAGCAAGTATGAACTGTCAATACCTCCACTCATTCCCATTATGCAGTCAAAATCTTTATTCTTACCCTCCTGTTTAATTCTGTCGATGATTTTAATTAATTTTTCTTCACCTAATTTGCTTGTATTCCAATTTGGCAAGATTTTTTTATAAAAAGTTTGACAATGATCGCACACTCCATTTTCATCAAAAGAAATTTGACTATCTGAAGTATCCATTACACAATTTGAACAAGTTTTCTCCGCAATATTCATACTTTCATTCTAGAAAATTTTCCACCATTAAATTCAATTTCAGTATTAGTAAGGTATGAGCTTTCAAGCTCTAAGATGCAAGAAACAAGTTCAGATAATTCTCGCATTTTCAAAAATCTTTTTTTCGGGTGGTTTGATTTGTATTCTTCAAGCCTACTTATATCTTTACGAGATGTTGTCATCAATCCATCTTCAATGGTTGAAGGAGAAATAATTAGTAATTGCTGTTCTGGAGATTCAAGATATCTTTCTTTTACATAAGAACTTAGGGCAGACTTTGCTAAAAAATAAATTGTATCAAAACTACCTTTTTTGCCTGATTCAGACCCTATGATGACTATTCTTGCTGCAGAGTTCTTTCTTAATATGTGTTCACATATTCTGACTATACCTATGCAATTGACATTCATTGACTCCCAGGCCTTTTCTTCAGAATAATCGCTAATATTAAAATTATTTATAATTCCAACATTTATTACATAGCAAGAACTATTAATGGGAATATTTTCAAAAAAGTTGTCTTTAAAATTATTTCTAATATCGAATGGTATTTTAGTCTCTCTACCAAATGAGGTTACTTTATGCCCTAAAGTACATAGCTCATCTTTTAACTTAGATGAACTTCCAATTAAAATTATGTCATTCATTAAAAATCTCCTTTTCTATAATATTTTCAGCATAAAAAACAGTATCTATTTTTCCTGCAAAAATTGATATAATATTATCTTCAATAAAATATTCAACTATTCTACTATCTGCTTCAGATTTAAACTTCGTTTTAATTGATGTTTCTACACGAGAAAATGAAAAATGTTTTTTAAAATCT
Organism: Pelagibacteraceae bacterium TMED124; assembly: GCA_002171275.2. The sequence continues at coordinate 7,325 of NHFZ02000009.1, read as the reverse complement.
GGAAATACACTATTTATTTCTTTCTCAAAAAGACTGATTTTTTTATCAATCATTTCTTTATCCTCCATTATGCTATTGCAAGCATCGCGTGCTTCTTGTTGATTGGAATGAAGGGAAAATGGAGTTTCTTTTACACTTGTCAAGGAGTAAAGGTTATTTTCAAATGGAAATAAAGAAAATAGCTTACCATCCATAACTGTTAAAGCAACTTTTTCCTTAAGAGCGGATTCATAAATCATAAAAATACATGCTTCATAATATATTTGTTTTGGAAGATAATTTTTATATCCACCCCACGTACAATCTATAACCCAATCATAGTGATCTAGATAAGAATTAATATTATTCTTATTAATTTCACATTTCCCGTTGAAGAAACTACCTAATTTGCTTTCAAAATAATTTTTTGCCTTAACATGATCAATATATTCTTCTTCACAATCAATAATTCCTTCAATGTTATGTAACTTAAAAAATAAATCATTATCAACGTTCTTAAATTTTAGCTTTTCTGCATTCATTACCATTTTATATGTTTCAAAATCTAATAAACTTTTAGTTTTATGAATACAATAGTAATTCTTATCAATTACATTTGAAAGAGTAGGGTATTTTTTTTTGAATAATTGAAATCCATTCTTTGAGAAAAAACGAGTTTTAGAGCACCGAGGATAATGAAATCCTAGATGGAGTCTATTTTGGTTGAAACCCGATGCCCCAGTAAAAAAACTGTCTGCTTTATCAAAAATTTGGATTTCTATACCTTTATCTAACAAAAAAGAAGCAATGTGACATCCATACCAACCAGCTCCTATTATTGCTATTTTTAAATTACTATTTTTCATCAATGGAAAATATATACAAACAACCTAATAAAATATACTTTAAAATGATAAGATATAATCATATGAGATTATTCGTCAATCAATGACATATAATCTAAAAATGCTTGTTCCCACGTTGGGTATGTTTCTAAAACTTTTGAAGCAGATGAAACCTTTCTTTCAAGAATTTTTTCATCCGAAAAACTATTTTTTAATACTTCTAAAATTTCTAAGTGATTTAAAGGATCAAAATAGAAAGCAGATTCCTTGCAAATGTTTCTTGCAAAATCTAAATCTGATGTGAAAATAGGTTTTTTATGATACATTGCCTCTACATATGTTCCTGAAAAAGTCTCTAGAAGTGTTGGCATCAATAGTCCATCCGTTTGTTTATATAGCGCTGGTACATCTTTCATATCTACTGGACCTAAATTGTGTATTACAGAATTTATATTTTCCTCCTCAATTATTTTAAGAAGATCTTCGGCTTGTTTTCCTTGCTTTGATGATATTGTAATTACAATACCAATATCTAATTTTTGCTTAAGAATTTCCTTTGCTAAAGGAACAAAAATTTCAATATTTTTGTGAGAATAATAATAAGTCAAATAAAGTAAATTAATTTTATTTTTGAAATTAAAGTTTCTAAGATTCTCTTTAGGATTAAGGTTATCTAAAGACGTTGCATTTGGTATAATTTCGACTCTTTGAAAATTATATATTTCTTTTAATCTTTTTTTCATTACTGAATTTTGAGTAACAAAGATATTGACATTATTTATTAAAAGTTTGACAAAGAAAAGCTTGACTGTTCTTTTAATATAATCTTTTCTATCCATTAAATTCCATGCGACAGTTTCAGGGTAAAGACCGTAAGGCCAATCAAACAGCATTACTTGTTTTCTGTTAGTTAAAATTGGTAAATCAGATAAGTTAAAAACGACATTGCACTTTTTTAAAAAAATAAGTAATGGAATTAAAAATATATAGCTTATTGGCAGTAAAATTGGTGATGCAAAAAAACTATATACATTTATGATAGTAATATTTTTTTGATTATATGAGTCAAAATTTCTTGATGGTGGTACAAGCACAAAGTATTGATCGTTTGTTTTATGCTTACTTAATAATTTTATAAAATTTGTTAAATAACTTAATCCTCCTCCGTCTTTAGCATTTAATGCGTTAATGAAAACATTTTTCATCTTTATATCTCTTTACTCTTATTTATAGCAGCTATAAATCCATTAACCATATTTTGACTAGTACAGTTTTTTGTGTAATAATTGTAGGCATTCTCTCCTAAAATTTTAGCATATTTTTGGTCTAAGTTGATTTTTTTTATAACATTTTCTAAAGACTCCAAAGATTCATCTACAATTATTCCGTTATAATGATCTATAATATTATATGCTTCACCTCCAGATATTGAATTTGATTTAGTAATAAAAGGAACACCATAACCAAAAGACTGTAATACAGACAGTCCAGCTTGCCCGTATGATATGCTTGCAATAGCATTTTTATAATATTCCTCTAATTCTTGAGTATTATTTATTTTGCCAACTAAAGATATGTATTCTGATTGACCGCAATCGATAATTTTTTGATTTAAAAAATCTTTTTCCTCACCATCGCCAATAATGATAAAATTCATTTTATTTTTAATTGATGAATTAACTTTTGAAAAAGCTTCTATACAAATATCTATTTTTTTTCTTGAATTTAAAGTTCCAACAAATAATAAATGTCTTTTGTCAAAAAGAAATGATTTAATTCGTTTTTCTATATGGAAAGTGTTATTTGCTACAAAACAGATATCATTTTTGACTCCCAATTTTATAAATTTTTCTTTTATGGTTTCATGATAAAATATTATAGGATAACCTAAGCGTGTAAAAATCAGTTTAATTCTAAGAGCTATTTTTTTTAATAACCAATTCGAGCTTTTTCCCTCATCAAGGCCCCACCATATAACCTTAATATCAGTTCTAAACAACAAAATAAAAGACATTACCCAACGAATGTCAAACATAATAATAATGAAATCTGGTGATATTTTTTTAATGGTTTTAAAAAGATTTTTTTGAATTTCGAAAAAGCCTATTCTTCTAGAATCAATCCTAATACTTTTAAAGCTATTATCTTTAATTTTGTTTTTGGAAGAGTGGACTAGCGTAGTATCGTAATGTTTTGCAAGTTCATTATAAATAGGAATCCTATAATGAGGAATTTTATTTTGTATAATGACTACTTTATCCATTTTTAATTAGAGATTTTGTAACTTACTGAAATTAAAATATAACTTATTATAAAATTTTGTCAATTATGAAAATAGGAATTATTGGAAAGGGTTTTGTTGGATCTGCGGTAAAGTACGGCTTTACTTGTGATGAAAAGTTTGAAGCTCAAATTAAAATTTATGATATCAATCCTAAACTTTCAACGCACTCTCTGTCAGAAACTATAAATGATTCAGATTTTGTTTTCATTTCTGTTCCAACTCCTGCAAATGATGATGGATCTATTAACTTAAAATCTTTAAACGTTGTGTTAAAAAAAATTAATGAATGTATTGAGAATGATTGTGTCATATTAATAAGGTCCACTGTTATACCAGGAACTTCGTCAAACTTTTCAAAAAAATATCCTTCACTTAATATTGTTTTTAATCCTGAATTTTTGACAGAAAAAAATGCAAATAATGATTTTATAAATCAATCAAGGATAATACTTGGAGGCAAAAAAGTATTAACTTCTAGGGTAGCTAGACTGTATAATTTGAGATTTAATGAAAGGATTCCTATAATTGAAACAGATTATCAAACTGCTGAATTAATTAAATATATGAATAATACATTTCTAGCAACTAAAGTGTCGTTTATGAATGAAATGTTTCTAATTGCTAATGAAGTAAATGCCGACTGGAATAAAGCTGTTGAAGGATTTACATTAGATAATCGAGTTGGGGCGTCACATGTTAATGTTCCAGGTCATGATGGACAATTTGGTTTTGGTGGAAGTTGTTTTCCAAAAGATATTCAGGCATTAATTAAATTTTCTAAAGATTTAAATATTGACCTAAAAGTTATTCAAGCAGCGTGGGATACAAATTTAAAAGTTAGACCAGAAAGAGATTGGGAAAAACTCAAAGGAAGAGCTGTTATGGATAAAGAAATTGACTAAATCGATAGCCATCTATCATTATTTAAGGTCCATTTAATAGTCGATTCAAGTCTATCATATGCCGAGTGAGGCTCCCAACCCATTTTTTTCATTTTAGAGCCATCAAGAGCATATCTTAAATCATGACCTGGTCTTTGAGAATGAAAATCAACCATTTCATAATTAAGGTCTTTATCCTGAACTTTTGCAATAAACTTTGCCAATGATAAATTATCAATTTCATCTTTCCCAACAATATTAAACTTTTGACATTTCATTCCAGTAGAGTCAGGAGAAAACAATGACATATTGTAATTAAAAAGGAATAATAAAGCATCAGCAACATCTTCAGCATGAATATAATGTCTTGAACCAGCTACAGTTTTCTCAGGATTAGCATGCACTGTTACAATTTCGTTATCTCTCACTTTTTTAATTACCATAGGAATAAATTTTTCAGGATTTTGTCTTTCTCCAAAAACGTTCATAGTATGAGTAACTAATGAAGGTATCCCATAAGTATTTTCAAATGCCACTACTAATTCTTCTGCGCCAGCTTTTGAAGCTGAATAAGGGTTAGTGGAATTATATCTATCATTTTCTTTATAGTTAATTCCTTTAGGTGCTGGACCAAAAACTTCATCCGTACTAAAATAAGCAAATCTTTCCAAATTATTTAGTTTGCGCGCATAATCTAGAACATGAGCAGTACCAACAACATTATCCATAACAAATTCTAATGGATACGTAATAGATCTATCAACATGTGATCCAGCCGCCAAATGGCTTATAAAATCAATTTCACCTATAGTTGAAATAATTTCAGGGTTTAATTCAGCTTTTAAATCATGATGAACAACTTTAACTCTTTTTTGCTCTGATTCAGGATAAGAAGAGACAACTTCTTTAAGGCGATTTAAATTACCGCTAAAGTCAAGTCTATCTAAGGTAATAATTTCCCAATCTGTTATAGATAAAATTTTATCTATAACATGATGTGCAATAAAACCAGCTCCACCAGTTATTAAAATTTTCTTACTCATATTATTTTAACCCTTTAGTTTTTTTATAGTTTTTTATCCAACTAATCAAATCAGTTGTAGGTTCCCAATCTAATAATTTTTTTGCTTTTTTAATATCTGCTAAATTTGCAAAAGGCTCATTAAGCGGTTCATTGAAAACAACCTCTCCTCCAATATTTTTAGCAAGTTCATTGATTGATATATTTTCGCCATTACCTACATTTATCACTTCACCTTTTCCAACATTTTTGGATTTTGCAGCAAGAATATTTGCACTTACTACATCACCAACATAAGTAAAATCTCTTTTTTGATTACCATCACCATTGATTGTTAACGGATTTTTATTTATTAATTGATTTAGGAATATTCCTACAACTGTAGCGTATGCTCCTCCCAAATTTTGTCTTTCTCCATAAACATTAAAATATCTCAAAGATACTGTTTCAATATTATAAACCTTTGAAAACATTTTACAGCAAAGCTCTCCATAATATTTTTGATTTGCATATGGAGATATTGGATTTGGCATGTCTGACTCTTTTGATGGAAGTTTTTTAGTAGATCCATATGCAGAGGAGGAGGCGCTGTATACAAACCTTTTCACGCCCATGTCTACTGAACATTTAAGCATGTTCATAATTCCTATAGTATTATTTTTTTCATATTTAATTGGATTAAGAATTGATGGCTGAACCCTAGCTAAAGCAGCACAATGAAAAACTGTATCACATTTATCAAGAACTTTTTCTATTACACTTAGATTAACTTCTTTAGCAATATTTATATCATGATATTTAGCATCTTTATTACAATTTTCTTTTTTACCAGAAATGAAATTATCGATAACATGCACTTCATGACCTTCACTTACTAGTTCATCAACTAAATTAGATCCAATAAACCCTGCACCTCCTGTAACTACATATTTCATTATTTTGTTTTAATTGCGTCAACAATGAAATCAATATCAGCTCCAGTTAGGTAAGGGTGCATAGGCAAACTTACAATTGAGTATGATAAATTTTCAGAAATAGGCAAAGACCCTTTTTGATAACCTAAGCACTGAAAAGCTTTCATTAAATGAATTGGAAACTTGTAGTATATAACAGTAGGGATTTTCTTTTGTGATAATCTTTCAATTAAATTTTCTCTTATGTTGTTTGACCCTAATACGATTGAAAATAAAGCGTGGGCAGATTGATACCCCTTGGGATGATGCTGTGCATTATTTAGATATTTTCGATAATAAGAATTAACTTCATTTCTCATTTTCAGCTCATCATCAAAAATAGACAATTTTTCTAATAAAACTGCTGCCTGAATACTATCAAGTCTACCATTTAAACCAATCATTTCGCTATTGTATTTATCTTTTTTTGTTCCATGAATACGAATAGCTTTACACTCCTCTGCTAAATGATCATCATTAGTGAAAATTGCACCACCATCCCCATAACATCCAAGGGGCTTTGCAGGGTAAAAAGAGGTAGCGGCAACATCTCCAAATACACCAACTGTCTTATCTCTTATTGAGCCCCCAAAACTTTGTGCTGCATCTTCTATGACTTTCAAATTATATTTTTTAGCTATTTGATCTATAAGTCTATATCTTGCAGGTAATCCGAATAAATCTACAGGAATAATTGCTTTTGGTTTAAGCTTTCCTTCTTTAATTACTTTATTTATTGAGGATTCTAATTTTTCGCAATCAATATTAAAGGTTGATTCATAAACATCAACAAAAACTGGTGTAGCACCAAGAATAGAAATTACTTCTGCAGTCGCAACGTATGTAAAAGGAGTTGTAAACACTGCATCTCCAGGACCTATGCCCCAAGCCATAAGTGGAATTAAAAGCGCATCTGTACCAGATGAACATGAAATCGCATGCTTAACTCCACAATAATCTGCTAGTTTTTCTTCAAGTTCAAAAACCTCTGGGCCCATAATATAGGCGCCATGATCTAGAATAGTATTTAATCTTTTCTCTAGAGGTTTTCTTATACGTTTCTGTTGAGTCTTTAAGTCTAAAAATTCCATAATTGGCTAATAAATTAACGAATTTATTTCTGAATGATAAAATTAATTATAAATGAATTTTAGAAAAGAAATTTATTTGAAAAAGATTAGAAATTTATAATGTTAATTAATCGTTTGTTTTTTTGAAATAAATACGTGAACTTTTCCAAAGGATACTCGCGTGTATCCTAAATTAATATATTAATATATGAAGATAACCGAGAAAAAGGAGTTAACTATGAATCGTTCGATTCTTGGTGCGCTAGTTGGAATCATTATGATTTCAGGCGCT
>NHFZ02000006.1 GCA_002171275.2 Pelagibacteraceae bacterium TMED124 | reverse complement strand
TATTTAAAGAGTCTGGAAAAACCTGTGTTCAAGTTTTCTTTTTTAGATCTAAACAAAACTGGGGTAATCAAGCATATTTTCCAAAACATGATCCAGACGAAAAAGAAACTAAAATTTTATCCTCTTTTTTGGGACAATTTTATGAAAATAAGAGTGTACCGAAACTTGTGTTATTGAATCAAGATATAGAAGATAAAAAATTATTAGAAAATACTTTTTCTGTTAGAGAAAAAAAAGAAATAATTATAAAAAATGCATCAACAAAAGATGAAAAGATTGTATCAAAAATGGCTGAAAAAAATGCAAAACAAGCTCTAACTCAAAAAATTTTAGAAACCGAGAGCAATTCTAAATTAATAGATAACCTTTCTGATAAATTTAATCTTAAATTCAATGTTAATCTTATTGAAGCTTATGATAATAGTCATATTCAAGGCTCTGAGTCTGTAGGAGCATTAATTACATTTGGTAAAGATGGTTTCATTAAAAAAAGATACAGAAAATTTAATATAAAATCTGATGCTATAAAGGGTGATGATTACGGCATGATGAAAGAAGTTCTTACAAGAAGATTTTCTAGAGCACTTAAGGATGAAAATTCTGCAATGACTTTGCCTGATTTAGTTTTGATTGATGGCGGCAAGGGTCAATATTCAGTAAGTAGAGAAACTTTAAATGACCTTGGATTACATGAAATACCAATAATAGCTATTGCAAAGGGTAAAAATAGAAATGCAGGTGATGAGGATTTTTTTCATGATGGAAAAAGATTTAAGTTCAAAAAAAATGACCCTACCCTATTTTTTTTACAGAGATTGAGAGACGAGTCACACAGATTTGCAATAAGCACTCACAGGGCTAAAAGAAGAAAAAATTTAAGTAAATCATTATTAGATCAGATTTCTGGTATAGGCAGGAATAGAAAAAGAGCCTTGCTTAATCATTTTGGTTCTGCAAAATCAGTAGAGGCTGCTAGTTTTGAAGATTTAAAATCTGTAGCAGGTATAGAAGAAAAAGTGGCCAAAAAAATACATGATTTTTTTCATGAGGAATAAATATGAAAATTAAAGTACCTAATATTTTAACAATTGGTAGAATAATAATTGTTCCAATTTTTGTTCTATCATTCTATATACCTGGAATAGTTGGTGACTTAGTTCCCTTCTTCCTTTTTATTTTAGCAAGTTTTACAGATTTTTTAGATGGGTTGCTTGCAAGACTCTATAAAGAAGAATCAAAATTAGGTGAACTATTAGACCCTATTGCAGACAAAATTTTAGTAGCAGCCGCATTAGTATTGCTTGTAATGAATGAAATTATTAAAAGTTATGAAGTAATAGCAGCTATTGTAATTCTTACACGAGAAATACTAATCTCAGGATTAAGAGAATTTCTAGCGAAGAGAAAAGAAGAGGCTTTGCCAGTTTCGAGCCTTTCAAAATTTAAAACTTTTATACAAATGCTATCAATAGCTATGCTTTTGACAGGCGAAACTGGAAATAAAATTATAAATTTCCAGGATTATAATGCACAAACTATTGGTATTATCTTGCTTTGGATTGCAGCATTTTTAACAATTTACACAGGTTATGATTATTTAAGAAAAGGTATTTATAGTGCAATTAGTGATGATGATGGCAAATAATTATGAACTTAACTGAGATAAATATTAGAGAAAAAGAATTTCATAATAACCTTCATTCATCGGGTAATCCAAGATCACAAAATAAATATTATAAGGCATTAAATAATTTATATGAGGATTTTTTATTTTCACTTAAAAATAAAACTCCAAATAAAAATGTTCTAGACTTTGGTTGTGGAAATGGTGTTTATTCTGAAAAAGTTATTAAATTTAATCCTTCCGAATTAACTGCAATAGATATTTCAGACAAAGCAATAGAAATCGCAAAAAGTAAAAACCACAATAAAATAAAGTTTAAAGTTGAAAATTGTGAAAATACAAAACTTAGTTCGGATAGTTTTGATATAATTTACGGAGTTGGAATTTTGCATCATTTAAGTTTGAATAAGGCGGTAAAAGAAGCTGAGCGTTTACTTAAAAAAAATGGCAATTTAATTTTTATTGAACCTTTGGGAACAAATCCAATCATCAACCTTTATAGAAAATTTACACCAAATTCGAGATCAGATGATGAACGACCTTTAACATTTACTGATATTAAGTATTTTAAAAGTCTCTTCGGTCAAGTCGACATACATTATTATGGATTTTTTACTTTGGTGTTTTTGCCATTTTACAAATCAGCAAAAAATTCAAAAATATTCTCTTTTTTATCCAAAATAGATAAAATATTATTTTCTATTCCTTTTTTAAAATTTCTCGCATGGTCAGTATTAATTGAAGCTAAAAAAAACTAAGCTGCAACTTTTTTTCTTACAAGATTTTGATAGCTATCAGATAAATTTTTAATCAAGTCACAAACTTTAAAATTGAATTTATCTATTTGAGAAACAGGTGTAACCTCTGCGGCCGTTCCAGTTAAAAAGCAACCAACAAATCCTGACATTTCCTCGGGTTTTATTTTTCTCTCGATGATTTTTATTCCTTTAGATTTTGCTATCTCAATTATGCATCTCCTTGTAATCCCATCTAAAAAAGAGTCTGGTATTGGAGTATGTAATGATCCAGAGTCATCTTTAAAAAAAATATTGGCCCCAGTAGCTTCAGCAATATTACCTTCGTGATCAAGCATTAAAGAATCTGTGAAACCTTTACTTTCAGCTTCATGCTTAGACAAAGTACAAATCATATAAAGTCCTGAGGCTTTTGTATCCCATGGCACTGAATTAGGCGCTGGTCTCCTCCAAGAAGAAATGTCTAATTTGATACCTTTAAGTTTCAATTGTGGATCAAAATATGATCCCCATTCCCAAGAAGCAATTCCAACATGTATTTTATTTTTTTGTGCAGAAATAGCCATCATTTCACTACCTCTCCAAACTACAGGTCTAACATATCCATTTTTTACTTTTTGAATTGCAATGATTTCCTTTGATGCATCATTGATTTCCTTCTGGGTATATGGCATTTTTATTCCCATTCTTTTTGCTGAATGAAAAAGTCTTTTTGTATGTTCTTCAAGTTTAAAAATTTCCCCATCATACACTCTTTCGCCCTCAAACACACAACTAGCATAATGCAAACCGTGACTTAGAAGGTGAATTTTTGCATTTTTCCAATCCACAAGTTCGGAGTTATACCAAATTTTTCCAGATCTTTTATCGTAAGGAATTGTTTCCATTAAATTTAAATTAAATAATTTTTTGCTAACAAAAAAGTATATTTGTTGGTAAAATAAGTCAATATATCTGACCAAAATATGAAGGATTTGCTTTATTTAAAAGATGACCAAATTAAAGATTTTATACAATTGCTTCTTTATGCCTATAGAGAAACATTTTCAGACCCAAATGAAATTTTAAAAAAAAATTCTTTAGGTGCGGCACATCACAGAACCTTGCATTTGATAGAAAGAAATGAGGGAATAAGTGTGAATGAACTTATAATAAAACTAAAAATTACCAAACAAAGTCTCAACAGAGTTTTGAGAGATTTGAAAAAATTAAAAATAATAAAACATGTTAGAGATCGAAATGATTCTAGGAAGAAGTTATTATATTTAGATGATCAGGGGAAAAAATTTTTTGATGAAGTTTTTAAAACTCAAAAAAAAAGAATTTTTAATGCTTTAAAAAATTCAGATTCAAAATCAGTTTTAAATTTTAAAGATGTATTAAAAAAAATAATTAATGGAAAAAAATAATTTTCATATACTCGTGGTTGATGATGACGATAAGATAAAAGTCTTAATTAAACAGTTTTTAAATGAGAAAGGCTTTATTGTTTCTACTGCATCCAATGCTGAAGAAGCTAAGGAAAAAATAGATATATTTGATTTCAATCTGATGGTTTTAGATGTAATGATGCCAGGGCAAGATGGATATGAGCTTACAAGAGAGATCAAACAATCAAGAAATATTCCCATAATATTGTTAACAGCAAAAGGTGAAGTGGAAAATAGAATTCATGGACTTGAGTTAGGAGCGGATGATTATTTGGGAAAACCTTTTGAACCTCAAGAACTTTTGTTAAGAATAAAAAATATTATTAAATCAAATATGAAAAATAAGTCGTTGGAATCCAGTAAAATCGGTGATGCTGTGTTAAATTTAAGCAAAATGACTATTAAATTAAACCAAAAAATAAAAAAAATAAACTCAGCAGAAAAAAGGGTCCTTTTAAAAATGCTTGCATCACCAGGTAAAATATTTTCTCGAAATGAAATCGGAAAAATATCAAAAATATCTAAAGAAAGATCTATTGATGTAATGATTACAAGATTAAGAAAGAAAATTGAACTTAATCCAAAAAATCCAAAGTTTCTACAAACAATAAGGGGGTCAGGCTATGTCCTATGGGTTGAATAGCTTCTTAAAAAAAATTCTTCCTAAAGGTTTATTTTATAGAGCGCTTATTATAGTTGCGGCTCCCGTAGTACTACTTCAAATAACAATTTCTGTTGTATTTTTTGACAGTATATGGATAAAAGCAAATAAAGGTATGACAAGATCGCTAGTAAGCGAGGTAAAAACTCTTTTTGATGCATATAAGTCCGAAGAAAGTAAAGATGTAAATTTTTTAATGAATTTATATAAAAAAAATTTTGATTTTGTAATAAACATAAAAAAAAATGAAATAATACCCAAAGTAAAATCTGATAGACGCTTTAGTCCAATGGATAGGGCATTAAGAAGAGAAATGAAGCCTGTTTTTGGCAACAACTATTGGTTTGATACAGTTACATACATTGATCTTGTTGATTTAAGAATTCAGAGTGGAAACGAAGTTATACAAGTATTTTTTCCAAAAAGTAAAATTGCCCCTTCGTCAGTAAGAATTTTCGTTTTATGGATTACGTTTCCATCTGTAATTTTAATTTTAATAGCAATATTATTTTTAAGAAATCAGACTCGACCTATAGTGAAATTATCTAAAGCAGCTGAAAGATTTGGTAGAGGTGAACGGGTAGATGATTTGAGACCCTCAGGTGCATCTGAGATTAGAAAAGCAACAATTGAATTTGATAGAATGATGAAAAGAATAAATAAGCATTTAACACAAAGATCAGAAATGCTCTCTGGAATAAGTCATGATTTAAGAACGCCATTAACAAGATTAAAGCTTCAATTGGCAATGACAGATAAAAAAGATACAGCTAGAAAAATGGCCTCTGATATAGATGAAATGGAAAAAATGCTCAACGATTATTTGCAATATGCCAAATCACAATCTGAAGAAGATTATGTAAATATAAATATAAATGATCTATTAGCCGACATAATGAAAAATTATGAAAATTCTAAGTACGATATGGTTTTAGCAAATAAAATAAACATTCATGGTAAAAAGAATTTAATTAGAAGAAGTATTTCAAATATCATTGAAAATGGACTTTCATATGGGAATAAAGTTTTTATAGAATTAAAAAAATCTGTAAGCAGTGCTATTATTGTAATTGGAGACAATGGTCCAGGGATTCCAAAAAAAGAATACGAAAATGTTTTTAAACCCTTTTATAGAATTGATAAAAGTAGAAGTCTTAATAGATCTGGTGTAGGTTTGGGCTTATCGATCGCACAAGATATTATAAAATCTCATGGTGGAAATATTATTTTATCAGAAAGTGAGCACAAAGGGTTAGAGGTTAAGATTTTTTTTCCTTTTTAGACCTTTTTTTCTTTTTCAAAATATTTAGCTCTTTTTGTTGTTTTTCAATCAATTTTTTTAAAACCACAAACTCTTCCTTAGTAACAAAATCTAATTTACTTGCTAAATTCTCCTTATTAAATTTCATAGAAGTCAAAAGTTCTTTTTTTAAATCCTGTGAGGTTAATATACCCGCCTCAATAAAGCCTGATATCATTTTGATAATCTTTTGAGAATTGTTCATTATTTTACTTTAAATTATAAGTAATTTAATTTCAATTGTGATAAATTTATAAGATGCTTCATAATATTGATCCTATATTTATTGATTTTGGCATTATCCAAATTCGTTGGTACTCCCTTGCCTACATTATTGGGATTCTAGCTGGCTGGTGGTATGGAAAAATTATAATCAAAAAAAAATTGAGAAATAGTAAAAGAAGTGAATATTTAAAAAATTTTGATGATTTAATTGCATTCATTATTATTGGTGTAATTTTTGGTGGAAGACTTGGATATATTATTTTTTACAATCCTACTTTTTATTTAGAAAATCCAATTGAAATTTTAAAATTATGGCAAGGTGGAATGTCTTTTCATGGAGGGTTACTGGGTGTGATTTTGAGTATATATATTTATTCAAAATTTAAGAATTTAAATCATAGAATTTATTTTGATACTATATCGTGTGTCGCACCAATTGGGATTTTCTTAGGAAGAATTTCAAATTTTATAAATAGCGAACTGTATGGTTTGCCTACAGAAAAATCTTGGGGGGTTATCTTCCCTAAAGTTGATAATTTGATTAGGCATCCATCTCAAATTTATGAAGCTTTATTGGAAGGGATTGTTTTGTTTTTAGTATTAAATTTTTTAATGTTCAAAAAAAATTTTAACCATGGTGTTATTTCTTATTTATTTTTAATTCTTTATGGTATTTTTAGAATTATTTCAGAACAATTCAGATTGCCGGATGAACATATAGGGTATGTAGTGAAGAATTTTAGTATGGGATCTATGTTAAGTTTTATAATGATTATTTTGGGTATATTATTTTTATCTCGAGTTATTTCAAATGAAAAAAATTAATAAAATTTTTTCAAGCAAAAAATCAATGCCATTGGATTTATACTTGGAAAAAGTCCTATACGATAAAAACATTGGTTATTACCAAAAAAAAAATCCATTTGGCAAAAAAGGAGACTATGTAACGGCACCAAATATATCTAATTTATTTTCTGAGATGGTGGCTATTTGGTTAGTAAGCTTCTGGGAAAATTTAAAAAAACCTAGAAAATTTAATTTCATAGAACTCGGTCCTGGAAATGGTGATTTTTGCTTAACTCTATTAAAAACTTTAAAAAATTTTCCCGATACCTATGGTTCGATTAATATTATGCTTTATGAAAAGAGTAATGGATTAAAAAAAATCCAGAAAAAAAGAATAATTTCAAAAAAAGTTAAATGGATAAAGAGCTTAAAAGAAATTGATAAATACCCCGTTGTATTTTTTGGGAATGAATTTTTGGATGCACTGCCAATAAAACAGTTTGCAAAAATAAACAAAATTATTTTTGAAAGACATGTGGCCCTTAAAAAAAATAAGTTAAAATTCTTTTTTAAAAAAGCTATAAAAAAACAGATTGATAAGCTTAAAACTTACAATCTTTTAAAAAATGATGGAATTATTGAATATCCTGAATATGGTTTTAAAGAACTGAACATCATTAATACAAAAATAAAAAGTTTGAATGGCGGGGCACTCTTTATAGATTATGGTTATAATAATATGAAAAAAAATATTAATACTTTACAATCTATAAAGAAGCATAAGTATAACAACATAAATGAAAATGTGGGAGAGGCAGATATAACTGCTTTAGTAAATTTTGGATTGTACAAAGAATATTTTAATTCGAGCGGCCTGTTTGTTGAAGAAATTATTAGCCAGAGTAAATTTCTGCAGAAAATGGGGATTGTCGAACGTGTTAAAATTGCTAGCAATAAAATGACATATCAAAACAAATTAAATTTATATAGCAGACTCAAGAGATTAATTGATCCACAAATGATGGGTGAGGATTTTAAAGTAATTTTTGCAAAAAATAAAAAATGTAAATTTTCTTTGGCTTTTAAATAATGTTTTTTTCAAAAAATTTAGAAACAAATAATACCAAACATTGTTTTTTCTCAAGAAAAAACGGGGTATCGAGTGGAATATATGAAAGTTTGAATTGTGGAATTGGTAGTAATGACGAAAAGAAAAATGTCGAAAAAAATTTAGATATTGTTTGCAAAAAATTCAATATTAAAAAAAATTCACTTGTTTTAATGCGCCAAACACATAGCAACAAAGTTAAAATTATTGACGACAAGAATAAATTTGAAAGGGTTGATTGTGACGCGATGCTAACAAGAAGTAATGAAATTGCATTATCCGTATTAACCGCAGATTGTGTTCCGATCCTAATTTATGAAAAAAGGAAAGAAATTGTTGGATGCATACATGCGGGTTGGAAAGGAGCAATAAATGGAATTATAGAAAATACTTTAGTCAGAATTGTTGAAATGAGTGGCAGTATTAATAATTTAATTGTTTCTGTTGGCCCGTGTATTTCGCAAAAAAATTATGAGGTAAAAGATGATTTTTATTCAAAATTTATGAAAAAGTCCAAAAATAATGATAAATTTTTTTTAAAAAATGAAAGAAATACTTTTTATTTTGATTTAAGAAGTTTTATAAACAAAAAATTTGAAGATCTTGGGGTCTTAAATATTGAGAATATACTTATCGACACTTTTGCCTCTAAGAGTGAATACTTTAGCCATAGAAGGGCCAAAAAGTTCGGAGAAGATGACTACGGAAGATGTATATCAGTAATAAAAAAAACTTAATATAAAATTAATTGAAAACCAAATATAATGGATGTATAACTAAATAGTCCTAATGAAAATTTTATCAGGAACAAGTAATCCTTCACTTAGCAAAAGCATATCTAAACAACTTAAGTTAAAATTGGTTAATACGAATATTAAAAATTTTGCAGATGGCGAAATTTATGTTGAGATAAACGAAAATATTAGAGGAAATAGTGTTTTTGTAATTCAATCTACATCGACCCCTGCCAATGACAATCTAATGGAACTTCTGTTGTGCATTGATGCATTAAGAAGATCGTCTACCAAAAATATAACTGCGGTAATTCCTTATTTTGGATATGCGAGACAAGACAGAAAAGTTGTTCCTAGAACATCTATTTCGGCAAAACTTGTTTCTAATTTAATAACTAATGCAGGTGCTAACAGGGTCGTAACAGTAGATTTGCATGCTGGACAAATTCAAGGTTTCTTTGATATGCCGGTAGACAATTTATTTACTACTCCATTATTTGCGAGATATATTAAAAAAAACATTAAGAGTAAAAATTTTATATGTGTTTCACCAGACGCAGGTGGAATTGAAAGAACCAGAGGATTGGCAAAAAAAATTAACGCTGATCTAGCCATTATAGATAAGAGAAGACCCCAAGCTGGAAAGTCGCAAGTTATGAATATTGTAGGTGATGTTAAAAATAAAGATTGCATAATAGTTGATGATATAATTGATAGCGGAGGAACTATTGTTAATGCTGCTGAAGCTTTAAAAAAAAAAGGTGCTAGAGATATTTATGTGTTTATCACACATGCTGTGCTTAGCGGTGAGGCGATAAATAAAATTAAAAAATCTAAAATTAAAAAATTAGTTACTACCGATAGTATTGATAATAGCAAAAGAATAAAAAATTTAAGCAAAATACATGTATTATCTATTGCCCCTCTTATGGCTGAGGCAATAAAAAGGATTTCAAACTCAACTTCAGTATCAGATCTATTCAATTAACACTTGTTTTATTTTAAAGTTGGGGTAAATTGGCTCATTCAAATGATAAATAATTTAATAGCCGCCAAAAGAGAAACAAAAACTAAAGGTCAGCTAAATATTTTAAGGACCAAAGGTTTTATACCTGCCATTCTATACGGTGGAAAGAGCCCAAATTTACAAATAAGTATAGAAGAAAAAATTGTAAAAGATATTTTAAGATCTGAAAATTTTTTATCTACCGTATTTAATCTCGATATTGAGGGTAAAAAAGAAAAAGTAATTCCAAGAGAAGTTACCTATCATGTTTTGTCAGAAAAACCGACTCATATAGATTTCATGAGAATTGTTGGGGGATCACAAATTATTTTAGAAATTCCTGTAAAATTTAAAAACAATGAAGATTGTGCAGGTTTAAAAAAGGGTGGAGTTCTAAATATAGTTAGAAGAAAAGTTGAATTAAAGTGTAAGGCAGAAAATATTCCTGAAAATATTGAGGTTGATCTAGGAGGATTGGATATTGGAACAAGTATAAGGATATCTTCGGTAAAGCTACCTGAAAATGCCAGTTTAACAATAACTGACAGAGATTTTGTTGTAGCTACTATTGCTGCTCCAACAATTGTGAAAGAACCTGAAAAACCCGCGGAGGAAACTGCAGCCGAAGGAGCCGAAGGGGAAACTGCAACTACTGAAGGGGGCGAAGCCGCGCCAGCTAAAGAAGGTGAAGCTCCTAAAAAAGATGAAAAAGGTAAAGAAGGTTCTAGTGAAAAAAAACCAACTGCCGAAAAAAAACCAACTGAGAAAAAATAGAATTTTATGTTTTTGTTAGTAGGTTTAGGAAATCCTGGTCCAAATAATACCAACAACAGACATAATATAGGTTTTAAAATTATAGACGCAATAAACAATCAATTTAGTCTTTCTAAACAGAAACCTAAGTTTAAAGGGCTATTAACAACAGGCAATATAGATAACAAAAAAGTCTACGCTATTAAGCCACTTACTTTTATGAACAATTCTGGAGTTTGTATTAAAGAACTTATTGAATATTTTAAAATTGATTCAAAAAATGTGATTGTTTTTCATGATGATATCGACATTGATTTGGGAAAAATTAAAGCAAAATTTGGTGGAAGCAGTGCGGGGCACAACGGAATAGAATCAATAGATAAGTTTATTGGCAAAGACTATTCTAGAGTAAGGGTTGGGATAGGAAAGCCAGATGAAAAAAATAAAGTTATTAATCACGTATTAGATGATTTTGCTGATAATGAGGAAGAAAAAATTAAAGATATAACTGACAATATAGTAAAATTGGTTCCTACTCTCATAAATAAAGAGATGGATCTTTTTTCAAGCAAAGTAAATCAAAATTTGAATGGGATTTAAGTGTGGAATAGTTGGTTTACCGAATGTAGGTAAGTCTACACTATTTAACGCTTTAACCTCATCAAAGAACGCTCAAGCTGCCAATTTTCCATTTTGTACAATAGATCCAAACATCGGTGTAGTAGATGTGCCTGATGAAAGACTTATTAAGCTCTCGAGCCTTTCAAAATCTGAAAAAACAATTAACGCAAATATAACTTTTGTTGATATCGCTCGTTTAGTAAAGGGCGCATCTAAAGGAGAAGGGCTTGGAAATAAATTTCTTTCACATATAAGGGAAGTAGACTCAATAGTCCATTTGGTTAGATGTTTTGACTCAGAAAAAATACAACACGTTAGTAAGAATATTGATCCTGTAAATGATCTAGAAACTATAAAAACAGAAATACTTCTTGCAGATATTGCTCAAATAGAGAGAAAGCTTCAAAAAAACCTAAAAAAAAAATTAACTGATAAACAAGTAAAATTATTAGAAGATACTCTTAAAAAGTTAGATAAAAATGAGACTCTAGGGGACGGGTATGATAACGATGATAAAAAGTTTCTTAAAGAAACAGGGTTAATTTCAACAAAACCCTACATGATAGTATGTAATGTAGACGAAGGTAGTGTAAAAACTGGAAATAAGTATACAAAAATTTTAAAAGAAAAATATCCCAAAAATAAATTTATAACTATTTGTGCTGATATAGAAAGTCAAATTATAGATCTAGGTGTAGATGAAAGAGAAAATTATATGAAAAATATTGGTTTAGAAAAAACTGGTTTAAATAAATTGATAACTACTGGGTATGAACTATTAAATTTAAAAACTTTTTTTACTTCAGGTCCGGAGGAAACAAGGGCTTGGACAATAAAAAAAGATACTGAAGCACAAAAAGCAGCTGGTGTGATACATACCGATTTCGAGAGAAACTTTATTAGAGCAGAAGTTGTTTCTTTTGATGATTTTGAAAAGTATGGAAATTTTGAAAAAGCTAAAGAAAATGGAAAACTTAAGTTAGAAGGAAAAAACTATTATATAAAAGATGGAGATGTTCTATTCTTCAGGGTTAATCCTTGACCATAGCCTTCTCATGCTTAAAAAAACTAAAATAGACAATATTGTTAAGAATATTATTACTTTAAAACCTAACTTGTGCCTTGTTTCCAAATGTGGTTCTGCTGCCCATGTTAAAAATGTTGTTACATCTTTTGCCATTTGTGCTTCTGTGGCTTTGGTTCCATCGACATAAGTTACAATATCATCTGATAAAGGGTTGGACATCTTAATTTTATTACCATCCATATATTTATTATAGTAAACACCGTCTTCTAATTCAAAACCTGCTGGTGCCTCCGTGTAACCAATTAAGACAGCATAAATATAATCTGCTCCACCTTTTCTTGCTTTTACCAAGACAGACATGTCAGGTGGATATGCTCCTCCATTTGCTGCCATTGAAGCCTTAACGTTGGGATAGGGTGAAACAAACTTGTCAGATGGTCTACCTGGTCTTGTAAACATCTCACCATCATCATTGGGGCCGTCTTTAACCTCAAAGTTTGCCGCTATTGCTTTAACTTGATCTACTGAAAATTCTGGCCCGCCCTCTTCTCCAAGGTTTCTGTAGCTTAAAAGACTCATTGAATGACAAGATGAGCATACTTCCGTATATACCTGATATCCTCTTTGCAAGGATGCTCTGTCAAACTTTCCAGTTATACCTTTAAAACTCCAATCCTGTTTTGGTATTTTAATTTCCTCAGCAAAAGAACAATTGATTAATATAAAAAAAAATAAAAGAATTTTTAAAAAAATTCTATTGGCTCTATACATGTGGTCTATCACTTTTTATCAGTTCTGCTTTTGGCATACCTGTTAAAACCGGTTCTGTAATGCTAAGGGGTAAGGGTTGAGTTTTTTCTACCCTACTAAGTATTGGCAATACTATTAAGAAATGAGCAAAGTAATAAATTGTTCCTACCCTTGCAACTAAAAGATACAAACCTTCTGCAGGCATAGCTCCTACATAGCCAAGTGCTAAAACGTCAATTACAAGTATCCAAAAAAATATTTTATTTAATGGCCTAAAAATAGATGATCTTACTTTACTGCTATCCAACCAAGGAAGTGCCATTAAAATAAATATTGATCCGAAAAGAAGAATCACACCTCCAAGTTTATCAGGTACAGATCTGAGAATGGCATAAAAAGGAAGTAGATACCATTCTGGAACTATGTGTTTTGGTGTGACCAGCGGATTTGCCTCTATATAATTATCGCTATGTCCCAAAATATTAGGTGCAAAAAATATAAATCCTGAAAAGATTATAAGGAATACTAGTAAAGCAAATAAATCTTTAATAGTAATATAAGGATGAAAAGGTACGGTGTCCTTTGATGGTTTTTTTACATCAATACCAATAGGATTATTATTTCCTGGAACGTGTAGGGCCCATATATGTAAAACTACTAAACCTAAAATTAAAAACGGAAATAGATAATGCAAACTAAAAAATCTGGTTAGGGTTGGGTTGTCTACAGAATATCCTCCCCAAAGCCAAGTGGTGATGCTATCACCTATTAAAGGAATAGCACTAAATAGATTTGTAATTACTGTTGCTCCCCAAAAACTCATTTGACCCCATGGTAATACATATCCCATAAAAGCAGTAGCCATCATTAAAAGATAAATTATCATTCCTAAAATCCATATAATTTCTCTTGGTGATTTATATGATCCATAGAATAGTGATCTAAAAATATGTATGTATACAGCGAGAAAAAACATTGAAGCTCCGTTACTATGAATGTATCTAATTAACCAACCATAATTTACATCTCGCATTATATGTTCGATACTACTAAAAGCCATGTCTGCGTGAGCAACGTAATGCATTGCTAAAACTAATCCAGTTATGATTTGTGATAATAAACAGAAAGTTAATATTCCTCCGAAGGTCCACCAATAATTCAAGTTTTTAGGTGTTGGATAGTCTGTTAGATGAGAAGCTAAAGATAACAGTGGCAGTCTATCGTTAAACCATTTTCCAAATTTTGATTTAGGAGTATAAGTATGTTCGCTCATTTTATATTATCCAATCTTAATTGTATTTTCATCGACGAAAACGTATTTGGGTATTTCCATATTAGTTGGGGCTGGACCTTTTCTTATTCTTCCAGATGTATCGTAATGCGATCCATGGCAAGGACAGAACCAACCATTATATTCACCTTTGTCTGAAAGTGGTACACATCCAAGGTGAGAACAAATACCCATCATTACCAACCATTCTGGTTTTTTTACCCTATCCTGATCATTTTCAGGATGTTTTAATTCTTCTAAACTAACTGACTGTGCTTCAGAAATTTCTGTCTCAGTTCGTCTTTTAATAAACACTGGTTTGCCTCGCCAAAGCACAGTAATCGATTTGCCTGGCTGAATTTGACTTATATCAACCTCAGTGGTTGCTAAGGCCTTAACTGAGCTATCTGGGTTCATTTGATCTATAAATGGCCAAATTGTTGCGCCTATTCCAACTGCTCCAACAGTGTATGTAGCTGTAAACAGAAAATCTCTTCTATTATTTTTTTTTTCCTGAATTATTCATAAAATTATATTAATATCGCTTTCTAATATAAAATAGGAGTATTTAAAAGAGTTGCCAGGGGCCAGAATGACACACGAATTGCAATTAATTGTAAGAATCTGCAAGTTATAAACACAAAATAATATCATCTATGCAAATAAGTCAACAAATTCAAAAAAAACTAGCTAGCGATTGGTTTAGATTTTTGCAGTCTAAAATTGTCGAAGAGTTTCAAAACATTGAGAAAAATTTTTCAAAAAAAAAAGGGGCAAAAATCAAATACTTTCAGAAAAATAAATGGAAAAAGAAAAATATAAAAGATGGAGGGGGAACATACTATCTTTTAAAAAGAGGGAAAGTATTTGATAAAGTTGGAGTTAATCATTCAACAGTACAAGGTTTATTTCCCAAAAATTTTAAATCTAAAATACCCGGAACCAATACAAATAATTCTTACTGGGCATCAGGGATTTCGGTTGTGGCTCATATGAAAAATCCAAAGGTACCAGCTATACATTTTAACACGAGGTTTGTTATAACTTCAAAAAGTTGGTTTGGGGGAGGAATGGACGTAACACCAAGTTTTTTTGATTTGAAAGAGAAGAAACTTCTTAATAGAAAACTTAAAACTCTGTGTAGAAATAATAAAAAAAATTACAATGATTATAAAAAATGGTGTGATAACTATTTCTTTATAAAACACAAAAAAGAAATAAGAGGTATAGGGGGGATTTTTTTTGATTATTTATATAAAGATTGGAAAAAAAATTTTAAGTTCACAAGAGAACTTGGAATTTGCTTTCTTGATTTCTCAAAAACAATTATAAAAAATAAAATGCTTATAAAGTGGAAAAAAAAACAAAAAAAAGATCAATTGATAAAAAGAGGCAAATATGTTGAATTTAATTTATTATACGATAGAGGAACTAAGTTCGGTTTAAACACCGGTGGAAATCTGGATGCAATTTTTATGTCACTTCCACCAGAAGCAAAATGGAAATAGATGGAAAAAGAGCCAATTACAGTTCAGGGATTGAAAAAACTTCAAGAAGAGCTTAAAGATCTGAAGGAAAATAAAAGGCCAAAAGTTGTTGCTGCAATAGCTGAAGCTAGAGCTCATGGTGATTTAAAAGAAAATGCTGAATACCATGCTGCCAAAGATCAACAGGGTCATATTGAAGGAAGAGTTATGGAAATTAACGATGTTATTGCTAGAGCAAACGTCATAGATGTAACCAAAATAGAAAATAACGGTAAAATTATTTTTGGATCAACCGTTTCAGTAAAAGATCTTGAAAATAAAAAAGAAAATCAATTTAAAATTGTTGGCAAAGATGAAGCGGATGTAAGTAAAAACTTAATATATTTTAAGTCACCAATTGGAAAGTCTTTAATTGGAAAAAGTATAAAAGATTTAATATCAGTTAAAACTCCCTCTGGAGAAAAAAATTATGAAATTTTGGAAGTTAAATATATTTAAATTAAATATATTTTTTAATTAATTGTGTCAGCTCTTCATCGTTTAAATTAAAATCATTTTCTATCCAATGTTTTTCGATTTTTTTTAATACTTCACCGATTCTTCTTCCACTTCTCATTCCTTTATCAAGAAGATGTTTGCCTGTGATTGGAAACTCAGGAATATTAATAGAATTAACTTCTTCTAATATAATTTGTAAATTTTTATTATTATTTTTATAGTGATAAATGAAATAAAATTTACTTAAAGATAAAATTCTTTTTTTTCCATGGTAAAAAATATTTTTTTTTAGATTTTTTTTAAAAAAGTTTTTGTCTTTTTGAGCTTCTAAAAAAGTTTTGCCAACAAAATTTAATTTGTCTTTTAGATAATTCGATACTTTATATTTATGTGAAAAATAAAAATGATTGTCCTTATCATCAACTAATAATAAAGCTAAAATCAAATGCGGATCAGATTTCAAATATTTATTATATATTTCATCTTTAATGTGCTTCAATCTTTCAAAATATTTTAATTCTGGAAAAATGATCTTAAAAATCTCATAAAGATCACTATTTAAAAATATATCTCTAAAATTATCTAATTTTAAAATCTTATATAGTTCGCTATAAACTCGCTCTTTTGAAAGATTTAATATTCCGTTAAGATTTTTTTTAATAATTTTAATTGTATTTTCATCTATATTGAAATCTTTATATTCTATAGAAAACCTTAAAAATCTTAAAATTCTTAAATAGTCCTCTTGAATTCTTTTTTGGGGATCGCCAATGAAACGAATTTTTTTTTCTTTTAAGTCTTTAATTCCATTTTGTGGATCAAGAAATTTTCCATTTTGATCAAGATAGATAGCATTAAAAGTGAAATCTCTTCTTGCAGAATCCTTTTCCCAATCATTTGTAAACAAAACTTTTGCATGTCTACCGTCTGTGGAGATATCTTCTCTTAGTGTTGTAATCTCAAAATTTTTTCCGTCTTTACATAAAATTATAGTTCCATGACTAATCCCGGTCTTAACAAGTGTGAAGCCACTGTTTGAAAATTTTTTTACTATTTCACCGGGGGAAAAAACTGTAGCTATATCTATATCTACAATTTCCTTTTTGCTTAAATAATTTCTAACACAACCTCCAACGAGCATTGCGTTATTATTGTTCTTGTTTAATATTTTAAAAATTTCTTTAATTTTTTGTTCTTTATAAAATGGAAATAAAATTTTTTTGATACTGCTTATAAACATCATATAATATTTGGCTGGGGCGCTAGGATTCGAACCTAGGATGGTGGTACCAAAAACCACTGCCTTACCGCTTGGCTACGCCCCAAGGTTTTTTTTGATATATCATAAAAAAACAAATTTAAATAGTTTTAGAGACAACGCACCAAAATGCAGGAAAACTCCTTTTTATACTTTTCAAAGCTAATGTTACATCTTTTTTATTCAAAAATAGACCAAAACATGCCGATCCTGATCCGGTAATTCGTGAAAATTGACAGTTTTTTATTAACTCCATTTTTTCTAATAAGTTTCTTAAAATTGGAAATTTATAAATAACAGTATTTTCTAATGAATTTATTTCTAGCCTAACTTTTTGAACAAATTCTGATTTAGAAATTTTTTTATACTGATGCTTCTTGTGAAATGTCTCATGTTCTTTAAATTTCGAATAAACTTCTTTAGTTGAAGATTTTAGATTGGGAAAAACAATTAAAAAATAAAAATTGTAATTTCCATTAAATTCTTCAACCTTTAAAAGATTTTCTTGAAAAATTTTTTTTGATTTTAAAAATATTCTAAAATCTGATCCTAAATATTTTGAAAAAAAATTGGTATTATATTTTGAAATTTTCCTTTTTTTTAAGAAGTGTTTTATGATTGTTGCAGCATTACTTGATCCTCCTCCCAAACCTGAAAAAACAGGAATATTTTTTTTTATAGTTATTTGATATTTTGTTTTATTATCTATTAATTTCTTTTTTCTCAACAAATACATAGACTTACTTACTGTATTGTTGACTCTCATAATATTATTACTAAATCTGCCTGTAAATTTTACGATATCTTTATTTTTTTTTATTTTTTTAATTAAAATTTCATCATGAAGACTTGTTAAAAAAATTAAAGACTGAATATTATGATGTTTTTTTCTCTTAATTCTTTTACCAACTTTTAAAAATAGATTTATTTTAGCAGGTGATTTTAAAAAATGAGTTTTCATTTATAAAAAAATTTAGGTATTTGACAAACCAAAAATAATTTTTTGTTTAACCTTTTCTTTTAAATCTTTTTCAGCACTTTCAAAAAGCAAAACATTGTTCCAATAGTATCTGGCTTGAATTTTATAATTGTTCATCCAAAGGCAATCTGCATAGTGATCGTTTATTACCGGATCTCTTGGCATTAAAATAATAGCTTTCTCGAGATACTTTTTTGACTCCAAAAAATATTTTGATTTAAATAGTGCCCAACCAAGAGAATCGGTAATATATCCATTATTTTTTTTTAGATCATTTGCATCCCTTAACATTTCTAATGCTTCTTCAATATTTTTATTTTTCTCAACCCAGCTATAAGCAAGATAATTCATAACGTAGGGTTCGTTTGGTTTGATTTTTAAAGAATCAAGAAGGTCTTTCTCTCCTAGCTTCCATTGGTCATTTCTTTCGTAAGCCATACCTCTTCTTTCCAAAACGCTAGGATATAGCTCGTGATTTAATTTAATTTTTAATAAAATTTCTGAATAGAGTTTTATTGACTCATCATATTTTTCTTTATTTCTCAAAAAATTTGCAAAATCAAATTTTTCATATATGCCCGGTTGAATATCGTTGTATATTTTCCTTAAAAAATTAATTGATCCTGTTTTTTTTTGTTTATCCATCATTTGGGCAATTTTTTTTCCAGCATACCACTTATAAACAGAACCTCCTTTAAATAGTTTTTTATAAATAATTTTTGCATCATTGTACCTTTCCAAAACAAAAAAGTTTTCAGCTAGTAATGAGTCATAAGATATAAAATTTGAATTCAAAAATTTTGATAAATTAATGTAAAAATTTGATAGTTGGTAATTTTCTTGAGAAGATAATATGTTTGCTAAAATGTAGAGTGTCTCTGCCAATATGTCTGAACTATTTTGACAATTAAAAACGTTTTTATTTTTTTCTCCATTTTGTAAAGCTTTTTTATACTGATTAATTAGTAAATTTCCCGGGTATTTACTTGACGCAGAATTTATCAGGTTTAGAGCTTTAACTTTTTGATTTTTATTAAAATAATAATTTGAAATGAAAAAATTATATCTTGAAAAATTATATTCTTCATTCTCAATAATTGATTTAAAGTCTTCTTCCATGGTGTTGCTTGAGATGTAACATTTACCAAAAGCTTTCTGTAAAATTTGTAAATTTGCATAAGCATTGTTTGAATAATTAAGTAGATTTAAGCTATCTTTGTTTTTGACTTGGGATATTTGTGTCCACGCATCTAACGACACAAGCAACATATTGGAAACTGGATCATTAATTAAATGCGATTTGAGTTTTTTGAAATAAATTTCTGATTTTTTATAATTTTGTCTTTTAAATTCATATAAACCTAAAAAAATATTACTTTCAAAATTAGATTGTTTTTTATCTTCTAATTTTTTTGAATATCTGTAAGCTTCTTGATGTTTTCCTAAATTTATAAGAGATTGAATAAATCTCGAGGAGTATTTTTTATTATTAACTTGTGAATCGTCTAATTTTTTGAAAAACCCTTTAGAACTAGTATAATTAAAATTATCAAAAGAAATTAAACCGGAAAAATAGTTCGATATACTTTTAGCGTTTTGATTGAATTGAGTGGTTCTTCCATAGGATAAATTAAATATACCTAGAAAAATGATGGTATATAATATAATTTTAATCGAAGAAACAAAAAATTTCATATTAAATGAAAAACAAAATAGTTATTAAAAATATTAAAAGCAAATTTTACCACAAACTTATAAATAATGAAGCTATTTACGACAAGAATTCTATTAATAGATATAAGAAAAAAACTGGAAATAACGAAAAATCTCTGAACAAAAACAAATTCGAAAACCTCCAAAGCCTTAAAAATAAAATAAATTCTATTAAAAATTGTGAATTAAAAAAAAGCGCAACAAACTTAGTTTTTTCTGACGGGAATCCTGATGCCAAAATAATGATTATTGGTGAGGGTCCTGGAGCTAATGAGGACAAAGAGGGAAAACCTTTCGTGGGACGTGCTGGAAAACTGCTAGATAAAATGTTGGAGTCAATTAAGCTTAATAGAAAAAATGTTTATATTTCAAATGTAGTTAATTTCAGACCTCCAATGAATCGAAAGCCAACAGATGAGGAAATTCAAAGATATCTCCCTTTTCTTATAAAACATATTGAATTGATTAACCCTAAAATTCTTCTTTTGTTAGGAAGTACGGCACTTAATGCAATTATAGGTAATGAGATAGTAATTTCTAAAGCTAGAGGTAAATGGGTAAATAAAAAAATAGGCAATTCTCATCCTGAGGTTATTGCTTCGTTCCATCCTGCTTTTCTAATGAGGCAACCTGATCAAAAAAAACAAGCATGGGAAGATTTAAAAATGATTAGAAAAAAAATTTCTGATTTACGAATAAAATTAAATGAGTAATAAAATTATCGCAGGTGTAGATGAGGTTGGGAGAGGTTGTTTGGCTGGTCCAGTTATTTCGTGTGCACTTATTTTAAAGAAGACTATTAATAGAAAATTTCTAAAAGACTCTAAAACTATAAAGTTTAAAGATAGAATAGAAATTGCAGAATATATTAAAAAAAACTCATGGTATGCAATTGGTTCAGCATCTGTAAATGAAATTGATAAATATAATATTTTTAATGCTACATTACTTTCAATGAAAAGATCGATGATAAAACTTAAAAAAAAACCACATATGTTTTTAGTTGATGGCACTCATGCACCAAAAAAAATTAAAAATTCCAAAACAATAATTAAAGGAGATCAAAAAATTAAATGTATTTCTGCAGCATCTATTGTGGCAAAGGTATATAGAGATCTTTACATGATAAAATTGGGAAATAAATTTCCAGAATACAAATGGCATAAAAATTTCGGCTATGGCACTTGGCAACATCTAGGGGCATTAAAAAAATTTGGGGCCACAAACTACCACAGGAAAAGTTATAGTCCCGTACACAATATCTTGTCCAAATAAGAATACAAAGCACACAATAGACTCGTTTTTTTTAAAAAAAAAATTTGACGGTAGATTCAATTTCGGGTTGAATTAAATAAATGACAAAATTTTTTAACAGTATTGTGAATGGCGATTCTTTAGAAATTTTAAAAAAGATTCCAGATAAAAGTTTTGATTTAGTTTTTGCTGACCCTCCTTACAATATGCAAATAGGGGAAAAATTAAAAAGACCTGATGATAGTAAAGTAAATGGAGTAAATGATAAGTGGGATCAATTTTCAAATTTTAAACATTACGATGACTTTTCCAAAGAATGGTTAAAAGAATGCAAAAGAATTTTAAAAGATAATGGTTCTATCTGGGTAATTGGAACATATCATAATATTTTTAGAATTGGGTACCACATACAAAATTTAAATTATTGGATATTAAATGATGTTATTTGGAGAAAAAATAACCCAATGCCAAATTTTAAAGGAACGCGATTTACAAATGCACATGAAACTTTGATTTGGGCATCAAAAAATAAAAGATCAAAATATACGTTTAATTATCAATCCTTAAAATGTTTAAATGATGATTTACAAATGAGATCTGACTGGACACTCCCTATTTGTAACGGAAAAGAAAGATTAAAAAAGAAGGGAAAAAAAATTCATTCAACACAAAAACCTGAGGCCTTATTACATAGAATTATATTAGCAACAACTAAGAAAGGTGATGTAATATGTGATCCATTTCTAGGTACAGGAACTTCAGCTGTTGTAGCGAAAAAACTAGGTAGAATTTATTTTGGCGTCGAAAAAGATAAAAAATATTTTAGTGCAGCTAATAAGAGAATAAACCAAACTAAAATTATTGAGGATAATTATCTTGATACAATAGAGAATAATAAGTCTAAGCCAAGGATACCTTTTGGGTCTCTAGTTGAAATGGGTATAATCAAACCAGGATCAATTTTATTTGATCAAAAAAAGAAATTTAATGCAAAGATAATGGCTGATGGAAGTTTAAAATATAATGGTAATGAAGGATCAATTCACAGAGTTGCGGCTAAAATTATGGGAACGGAAAGTTATAACGGCTGGACTTATTGGTATTGCAATATAAGAGGCAATTCGGTTTCTATAGATAATTTAAGACAGAGATTAATATCAAAAAATACTTAATTAATTATAAACTTTTCCAATATAATTATTTAAAAAAATTTTATTTTTTAACAGAATTTTTAAAGAATCATTTCTAATTTTTTTTAAAATTGGATTAGAAAAATGGAATACATGATGGTTCAATTTAGATCTTCGATTAATTATTTTTGTTCTCTTTAATCTATGTTTGAAAAAAAGATCTAATGTACGTTTATTGTGTTTAGATAATAAATTAAACAATTCATTAGCAGCCTCGATAGATTGGGAAGCACCCTGGGCCATAGTAGGAGAAAAGGTATAAAAAGCATCTCCAAGATAAAATAAATTTTCATAAATTGATTTTGAAGGTTTTTTTGAAATATAAATTGGCCAATATTTTAATTGGTTCTCAAAAAGAATTTCTAAATTTTTATTTTGTGAAAGTATTTCTTTTTTCATTAGTGTTTTCAAATCAATATTATTAGATAATTTTTGACGTACTATACAAACAACATTTAATTCTCCTTTTTTGTTGATTGGATAAATTACAATATGTGCATTTTTAAGCATAACTAAAGATATATTATTTTTATCATAATTAAATTCTGGCGAAGATTTAAATATTGT
>NHFZ02000021.1 GCA_002171275.2 Pelagibacteraceae bacterium TMED124 | reverse complement strand
TAGTTGCTTTAATTATATACAAAAACAATAACAATGTTGAGTAATAAAATTTATAAGCACTTTTTTCTAGAATTAAGCAAGTATTTTTTAATAACTTTATTCACTTTTACTGCGATAGTTTGGACTGTCCAGGCTGTAAACTTCCTCGATTTGGTTGTAGATGATGGTCATGCCTTGTCAGTTTACCTTGGTTATTCTCTTCTCAACGTTCCCAAAATATTAACCAAATTTATACCTCTATCATTTTTGATAGCATTAGTTCTATCAATAATTAAGTTTGAAAATGAAAATGAATTAATGATTCTATGGACCTCTGGTTTAAACAAATTAAATCTTGTTAATTTTTTTGTTAAAGTTTCTTTAATTGTAACTTTATTTCAGCTAATTTTTGCAACCATTATAAATCCAAATATATTAAATCATTCAAGAACTTTAATTAAATCATCTAATTTTGATTTTATATCAAGTATGGTTAAAACCAATCAATTTAACGACTCTGTTCCTGGCTTAACAATTTATGTTGAGAAAAAATCTGAAAATGGTGATATGGAAAATATTTTTATTAGAGATGAAAGTTCAGTTCTTAAAAGTATTGAAAATGCTAGTAGTACAGACAATGTTACAATAATTGCAAAAAAAGGTCGGGTTGCAGATTCAAATAATCCAGTTTTAATATTGCGTAATGGAATAATTCAGTCCGAAAAAATTTCCGAGGGTGATGAAATCAAAAATAAGATTCAAACTATAAAATTTGAAAAAACAGTTCTTAAATTAGAAAATGTTCAAACAAGGTCTATAACGCAAACTAAGATACAAGAAACCTCATCCTATCTTCTTATAAAGTGTTTTTTTGATAGAGATAACAAAATCATTTTGAACTGTCCACGAGACCATAAAAAAAATGATGTATTATCTGAAATAAATAGAAGATTTGGTATGCCTCTTTACATACCAATAATAACATTGGTTCTTTGTTTTCTTTTAAATCCAAGAGAGGAAAGTAAATTTAAAATTTTTTATAGATATTTTTATCCTATTTTTGCTTTTTTAATATTAGTTTTGGCTGAGATATTGGTCAAGTACTCAGGAAAATCTTTTACTAATTCTTTGATATATTACTTGGCTCCTTTAATAATGTTGCCACTGATATACTTTGAAATTATAAGAAATTTTTTGTATGAAAATTTAAGGAAAAAAGGATGAGAAATTCAGTAATTAATACTTATTTAATAAAAGAATTTATGTTGAGTACAATGAACGTTTTTTTAATTTTTTTAGCAGGAGGTTTAATAATGAACCTGCGTGAAGAAATCACTTATTTTTCAGATTATGATGTAGGAATAATACTTCCTTTAGCGCTCTCTTTTATGATTGTGCCAAGTATTTTAATAAATATTTTCCCTTTTATTATATTTCTCTCATCAATGTGGGTTTTGATAAAATTAAAACAAAAAAACGAAATTTTATCTTTAAAAACTTTTGGTTTTAATAGTGGAAAATTTGTTTATCTGTTTAGTACTACCGCATTCTTTTTAGGTATTATAATTCTCTTAGCATTAAGTCCTTTTACCTCGCTTATGGTGAAATACTATGAAGATGTAAAAGGCAGTTATGATCTTGATAAATCTCATTTAGCATCAATTACTAATAATGGTGTATGGGTGAAAGAAAAAATTGGAAGTAAGACAAATTTTATTAAATCAAAAAAAATTGAGGGCGACCTATTATTAGATGTCAGTATCTATAAACTTAATGAAAAAAATGTTTTAATTGAGAGAATTGAGGCAAAAAGTGCGGATATATTGAATACAAAATGGATCGTCAAAGATGGTTTTAGATCTACTTTTGGTGAAAATGGATCAAGTCAAAAGTTCGAAGAATTAACTTTTAAATCAACTTTTAATAAAGAAAAATTAAATTCCATTTATTCCAACTTGGATACTTTGTCATTTTATAAGATCATGACTGAGATAGATGAGTTGGTAAAAAAAGGCTATAATCATAAACTTTTGGAAGAGAAGAAACACTACTATCTATCATTGCCATTTTTTTTAATTTTAATGGTTTGTTTGGCATCAATATTTTGTCTTAACTCCAATGATACGAGGCAAAATATCTATTATATATTGCTTTCAATAATTACTTGCGTAATTATCTTTTAT
The DNA here is from genome assembly GCA_002171275.2 of Pelagibacteraceae bacterium TMED124. The sequence continues at coordinate 25,067 of NHFZ02000021.1, read as the reverse complement.
TTAAAAAACTTTTCTATGGCTTTAGGTGCCACTGAAAGAATTCCAATGGTAGTTTCTGTGTGGTCACCAATAATTGTTTTGACTTTATTTTGTTCAGTAGGAATTATTCAAATTAATGAAAAATAGTATTAAAAAATTTATTATCGTATTATCTTTTTTATTTATTCCAAGTATCAATGGATTTACAGATGAACTAGACGTGAGTGCATATGAAGTTCAACTCAATAAAGAAAGTAAAATTATATATGCTAATGGCAACGTACAAATAATGGATAATAAAAAAAATATCATTTTTACTGAAAAGGCTGAATATAACAAAATAAATGAGGTGGTAAGATCTTTCGGAGATACCGATATTGTGACCTCTGAAAAGTTTAGAATTCAGGGAGAAGATATATTTTACGATAATATAAAACAAGTAATCTACTCAAATAAGAAAAGTGTAATTACTGATATTAATGGGAATAAAATTTATACAGATATGTTTAAATATTTGACTGAAAAAAATATGTTTTTTTCTCAAGGAGATGTGAAAGTCGTAGATAAAAGGGATAATGAGTACTTATTTTCAGAAATTTATATAGATGAGAAGAAAAGAAAAATCGTAGGTAGTGATGTAAGATCATTTTTTAATGATCCAACATTTAAAACTAACGAAAAAAATGAACCAAGATTTTTTGCAAACTCTGGTTTTATTGATGATGAAGGAGTTTCGTTTAATAGAGGAATATTTACACCATGCCAAAATAGAGAAGGGAAAAAATGTCCTCCATGGTCAATTCAAGCTGAAAAAATCAAACATAGCCAGGCAAAAAAAACAGTTTACTATGACAAAGCTATCTTAAAGATTTATGATTTTCCTATTTTTTATTTCCCTAAATTTTTTCATCCTGGACCAACTGTAAAAAGACGGTCTGGTTTTCTATTTCCTACTTTAGTTGATAATTCATCAGTAGGTTTTAGTGCATCAGTTCCTTATTTTTGGGCTTTAGCTGAAAATCGAGATATGACTTTAACACCGAAAATATATACTAAAGAAAATTTATTAGTATTGCATGAGTATCGTCATGCTTTTGACAATTCATATCTCGTCGTAGACTCAAGTTATACTAAAGGCTACAAAAAAACTGATAGAATTAAAAAAAGTGAGGGATCTAGATCTCACTTTTTTTCAAGATTTACTTATGATTGGTCAAAAGAGGAATATTCGAGTAACTTAGAAGTTAATCTTCAACATGTATCTAATGATACTTATTTAAAAGTACATGACATTAATACTGAACTGGTAAACAAAGATAATAATATCATCAAAAAAGATCTTAACTATGAATTTCAAGATGATAAAAATTATTTGAGTGTAAGTGCTGCAATGTTTGAGAATTTGACAAGTGAGGACTCAGACAAAACTCGCTTTGAATATTCTCTACCAAACATACTATTTGAAAGAAATTTGTTTACAGGAGATAAAGCTGGTGTTTTTGATATACGTAGTAATGCATTTGTTAAAAATTATAAAGTAGATCAAACAACCAAGTTTTGGGTAAATGATATAAATTGGCAATCAAATCCATTTACTAGTTTAAGAGGTGTTCAAAATAAGTTTAAAGGTTTATTTAAAGTAGTTAATTATGAAGCGGATAATGCTGAAAAATTCAAAACAGATGGTCTTAATAGTGAGATTTCCGCTGCACTGTCATATGACGCAAAACTTCCTCTTTCAAAGAAAAACGATAAAACAGGGACTATAAACTTTTTAACTCCACAGATTTCTTTAAGGCATGCTCCTGGTCATATGAGAAATTTGCAAAATGACGGTTTGAAACTCAATTATTCAAATTTGTTCATGCTAAATAAAAATTCTCAACCTGATGTAATTGAAGAAGGCACAAGTGCAGTCATGGGATTAGAAATTTCAAATAATAATCTTGAAGATAGTAAACCAGGAGAAAAAAATTATTCTTTATCAATAGGTCAGATTTACAACTTCCAGGAAAATAGTTCGTTGCCGTCGACAAGTTCTCTTGACCAAAAAGCATCAGATCTAGTTGGTGAGGCATATTTAAGATTAAGTGACAACTTTACCTTGAGTAATAACTTTTCAGTAGATCATAATTTTAATGATATTAATTATAATGATTTAGAAGCAAATTTAATATTGGGTAATACAAGTTTTAATCTTAATTATTTAGAAGAAAATAATCATGTGGGCACGAGCAACTATATAAAATCAGGAGTTAAAGTTGATTTTAATAATTCTGGTGAGCTAACTTTTGATATTAAGAAAAATTTAGAGACAGACTCTACTGAATTTTATGATCTAGCCTATGACTACGTAAATGATTGTTTAAAAGCTGGTTTATTGTTTAGAAGAGAATTTTATTCGGATAAAGATGTTGAGGCGTCGGATTCACTAATTTTTAGAATAACATTATTCCCATTTGGTGAAGCAAAGTCCCCGTTAATTGACAGATGAAGATTAATTTTAAAATATATTTTCTTATAATAATTTTTTTTTTATCTTTTACAGGAAAAAGTTTTACTCAAACAGATAATTCTATAATAATAACAGTAGGAAATAGTCCAATTACAAAGTTGGATTTACTTAATGAAATAAAATTAATCGCAATACTATCGAATACTGAAATAAATCAAAGCAATAAAGAACAGATAAAAAGTCTAGCAATAAAATCATTGATTAAAAGAAATATAAAAAAAGGTGAAATAAAAAAAAGAAATATAGAAAAATATAATAATAGACAACTCGACGTTATGTTAAATAGTGCTAGTAAAAAATTGGGTCTTGATAAAACAGGTTTAAAGAATCTTCTTGCAGGTCATAATTTAAGTTATAACAGTTTGATTAATAGATTTATGGTTGACTTAAAATGGAATTATATGATTTTTCAAATGTATAAAAACAAAATTTCATTAAATACGATTGAAATTGAAAATAAAATGAATGCATTTATAGCAAGTTCAAAAAATGTAAATAAGCAAGATGATATAAAGTCTATAAAAGATAAAATTGTCAATGAGGAAAAGGAAAAAAAATTAATTATGTTTTCAAATTTGCATTACTCTAATCTTGAAAGATCTGTACAAATTAAATTTTTATGAATAATTTAATTTGTATTGTAGCCGGAGAACCTAATAGCGTTAACTCAGAACTAATCGCTAAAGTTTGGAAAAAAAAGAAAAATTTAAAAAAAATTAATATAGTTGTAATAGGAAATTATCTATTAATTAAACATCAATTAAAAATTATTGGAATAAATTTAGCTCTAAAAAAAATATCAAGTTTAGAAAATACAAATATTAAAAATAAACTTTTAATTCTTGATGTACCTTTAAAATTTAAAAATCCATTTAATGTTGATACAATTTCTAAATCTATATACATAAAAAATTGCTTTAACATAGCTATAAAACTTACAAAAAAGAAAAAAATTTCAGGTTTTATAAACTGTGCGATAGATAAAAAAGAGACATTTGGAAATAATTTCACCGGTGTCACAGAATTTTTAGCGAAAAGAGAGAAGGTTTTAGGTAAGGAAGCTATGATAATTTATAATAGAAAACTTTCCGTATGTCCAATAACTACACATATAAAAGTTAAAAAAATATCAAAACTTTTATCAAAAAAATTAATCTTAAATAAACTTATAACAATTAATCGATTTTTTACTAAAAAACTAAAATTTAAACCTAAAATTGGTTTGTTAGGACTAAACCCGCATAATGATGAGTTTAGAAGAGACTCTGAAGAGAAAAAAATCATTATCCCAATTATAAAATATTTAAAAAAGAAAAAAATATCTGTTCAAGGACCATTGTCTGCTGACACGGCCTTTATAAATCCAAAAAAATATAAATTTGATATTATTGTTGGGATGTATCATGACCAGGTTTTGTCACCCTTTAAAGCTTTATTTAAATTTAATGCTGTCAACCTTACTGCTGGCCTACCTTATATTAGAATTTCTCCAGACCATGGGATTGGAAAAGATATATTAAAAAAAAATATAGCAAATCCTCAAAGTTTATTTGAATCTATAAAATTTTTTCAAAAAATTAATGTTAAATCTTAAAAAATCATTAGGCCAAAATTTATTAATTGATAAAAATATTTTAAATAAAATAGCTGAGTTAAGTAGTATTAATGGAAAAGTAGTTTTTGAAGTTGGGCCAGGAACAGGAAATTTAACAGAAATAATTTTAAAAAAAAAACCAAAGAAACTTTTATTAGTCGAAAAAGATAAGAGATTTTGTCAGATTTTATCTAAAAAGCTGGATTTAGAAAAAAATTTTATTATTTATAACGAGGACATTTTAAAATTTAACTTCGATAAAAATATAAATCCTGATATAGTATTTGGAAACCTTCCTTATAATATATCAACACAAATTTTAGCAAAATTTATTAAATTCAATGAATGGCCACCTCCCTTTAGTAAGATTATATTTATGTTTCAAAAAGAGGTTGCTGATCGAATTTTAGCAAAACCAAATACAAAAAAATATGGAAGAATTTCTGTATTGGCAAATTTCAGATTAGATATAGTTGATAGTTTTAAAATATCTAGAAAATGTTTTTTACCAGTCCCTGACGTTGACTCAAAAATTATTATTTTTAGTCCTAAAACAAAGACAAATTACTATATTAAAAATATCAAAAATTTAGAAAAAATTACTGAAATTTTGTTTTCTGGTAGAAGAAAAATGATAAATAAAGCTTTTTCTAAAATATTCAAAGATTATGAAAAAATAGCGAACGCACTAGGTATAAATCTTAAAAAAAGACCTGCGGAATTATCGTGCCATGATATCTATAGAATTACGGAATATTACGAAAAAAATATCTAGAATAACTTTATATTTGTAAGTGCTTTGATATTATTTTTTTCAACTTATTAAAACAATCATCAACATTGTCATTAATTAAAACATAATCATAATCTTTTTGATGAACAACATCCTTTGAATATGCTAACATTCTCTTTTTGATTGCGTCTTTATCATCTTGATTTCTTGCTATTAATCTTTTCTCTAACTCTTCCTTATTTGGAGGAAGAATAAATACTTTAACTAAATTTAATTGTTTGAATTTACTCAGCTGTTCACTTCCTTGCCAATCAATATCAAATAAAACATTATTATTTTTTTTTGTTATTTGGTTTATTGAAGATTTGGATGTACCATAATAATTTCCAAATATTTCTGCATGCTCATAAAAAGCATTTTGTTTAAGTAATAATTCAAAATTTTTCTTTGTTACAAAATGATAATCCAAACCGTCAACTTCATTTGGTCTTGGTTTTCTTGTTGTGTGTGAAACAGAAATTTCAAAAGAATTGTCTGATTGTTGAATTTTTTTTGAAAGAGTCGTTTTTCCAGCCCCTGAAGGTGATGACAATACAAGCATCAAAGGCTTTTTTGGATTGTTCATTTAGTGAAAGTTATTACCTTAGTTGGAATGGCTCTCAATAAATTTTATAGCATCTCCAACTGTTAAAATTTTTTCAGCTTCACTATCAGAAATCTCTGATCCAAACTCTTCTTCAAAAGCCATAACTAATTCAACTGTATCTAAACTATCTGCTCCTAAATCATCTATAAAGCTTGCCTCGTCTGTAACTTTAGCTTCGTCTACACCAAGATGATCTGCTACGATCTTCTTAACTGTTACGCCTACATCTTTTGCCATTTTATAATTCCTTTTTAGATTTTCTTAATTCGTTATTAAATTTTTTCTGTTTTTTTGTCAAGACATATACATACCACCATTAACATGTATTGTTTCTCCTGTAACATATGATGCTAATTCAGATGATAAAAAAGCTACACAATTCGATACATCTTCCCCAGAACCAAGTTTTCCCATAGGAATTCTCGATATTAAAAATTCCCTAACTTTTTCTGCTATGTTTGTTGTCATATCTGAAACTATAAATCCAGGTGAAACACAATTAATAGTTATATTTTTTTTTGCGTACTCAATTGCTAAGCTTTTTGACATTCCAATTATTGCTGCTTTAGATGCTGAATAGTTTGCCTGACCAAGATTTCCAGTATGACCAACTATAGAGGTGATGTTTACTACTCTACCAAATTTATTTTTTAACATATTTTTAATTGCATATTTAGATAGCAAAAAAGTAGAAGTTAAATTTACATCAATTACTTTTTTCCACTCCTCATCTTTCATTCTTAAGGAAAGATTGTCTGAATTCACGCCGGCATTATTTATTAAAATATCTAGACCTCCTAATTCTTTTGTGGCTGTGTTAATAAATTCCTCTATTTTCGAGTGCTCGGTTAAGTTAAACTTTTTAATCTTTATATTAGGATTGTCTTTTTTAATTAATTCTAATTTTTCAGTCTTGGTTCCCGAACCAAGAACTGTTCCTCCTAATGAAACAAATTTTTTAACAAGTGCACCACCTATCCCGCCTGTTGCACCTGTAATTAAAATTTTTTTGTTTTTAAAATCAATCATTTAAGAATCTTGATGTCTTCAATTGTATTTATACTTTTAACGTCAACATTTCCACTAATTCTTTTTGTAAGACCAGATAATACCTTTCCTGGTCCAATTTCAATAAATTCGTTAACACCATTTTTGATCATATAAAGAATACTTTCCCTCCACCTCACTTTTGAATAAATTTGCTTGATAAGTAAATTTTTAATATTTTCAATACTACTTTCGGCCTCTGCAGTTACATTACTTACAATATCAGTAGATGGATTTAAAAACTTAGTATTAATGATTTTATCTTTCATTTTTTCAGCCGCTCCTTTCATAAGCGAACAGTGAAAAGGTGCGCTGACTGGTAGGAATATAGATTTTTTTTTGCTCAATTTTAAATTTTTATTAATCTCCTCTAAAGCTATTTTTTCACCGCTCAAAATAATTTGACTATCAGAATTATCATTTGCTATCTCACATATACCTTTTGTAGAAACTTCATTAATATATTTTTTTAATTCTTCCATTTTTAATCCCATTACAGCCAACATAGTACCTTTTCCTTCCGGGACGGCTTCTTGCATTGATTTTCCTCTTTCGTGTAACAGATATAAAGCATCATGAAAGTTTAATGATCCAGCTGATACTAGAGCACTATATTCCCCTAGTGAATGTCCGGCAAAATATTTTATATTTTTAAGTTCTATATTAAATTCCTCTTTAATTAATTTGAATATGGAGTAACTTAAAGTCATTATTGCGGGCTGAGTATTTTTAGTAAGTTTAAGTTCACTGTCAGGACCATCCAATATAATTTTGGATAAAGGGTACTTAAGTTTATCATCCGTTTCTTTAAAAATTTTTTTTACTAAATCAAAATTGTTATACAAATCTAAACCCATACCAACGGATTGTGAGCCTTGACCTGGAAATATTAATGCTTTCATTTTGTCTAAAAGTGTTAAATTGTATTATTATTACTATTGTACTATTAAAATTTAAATAGTATAAGTCCGTTCTTAAAAGTATTAGTTTAATTGAAAATATGGCTTTTTACGAACACACAATTGTTGGAAAACAAGACCTTTCAGATAAAGAGATAGATGGTCTTATTAACAAATATTCTGAAATCATCAATAAATCTGGAAAAATTTTAAAAACAGAAAAGTGGGGATTATTATCATTAGCAAACAAAATTAAAAAAAATAAGAAAGGCATTTTTGTGCATTTCAAATTAGAGGTAAATAGTAATATTGTTACAGAAATCGAGAAAAAACTTGCTATTGATAGCAGCGTTATTAGATATTTAACAGTTAAATATGATGAGCTTGATCTCAAAAATGAATACTTTGGGGCAAAAAAATAAATTTTATGAGAAGAGACAAAAAAAAGGGTAAAAGAAAAAAATTTGGTAGTCAAAATAAACTAAGTCTTTTTCAAAAGCCTGAGATGAAGTTTGGAAGAAGCTGTCCCTTATCGCAAAAAAATTCACCAGTAGTAGACTATAAAAATTTAAAATTATTAAAAAGGTATACATCAGATAGTGGAAAAATTCTTCCATCTCGTATTACTGCTGTAAGTCAGAATAAACAAAGGCAATTATCAACCGCTATTAAAAGAGCGAAGGTTTTAGGTTTAATTTAAATGCAAGTTATACTTTTAGAAAAAATTAGAAATTTAGGTGATATTGGCCAAGTAGTTGATGTTAAAGATGGTTATGGAAGAAACTTTCTTTTAAAATTTGGTAAAGCGCTAAGGGCAGATAAAAAGAATGTAGAATATGTTAATAGAAAAAGAACTGAAATTAATAAGAAAAATATTGAGCAGAAAAAAGTCGCAAAAGAAATATATGATAAAATCAAAAAGAAAAAGTTAGTTTTTAGTAAAGAAACGAAAGAAAATGGAGAATTATACGGAAGTATAAAACCTAAAGAAATCACAAAGTATTTTTTAGATAATTTTAAACAAATTATTCATCCCTCACAGATTGACCTAAAAAAAGAAATAAATAAAATTGGTGAATTCCCATTGTCAATTAATCTGCATTCTGATTTGGTAGCAGAATTACATGTTTTGGTTGAAAAAAAAGAAGACCGGTAAATAACAAAATCTCTCCACAGATACAAAAAAAGTTAATAACTTTTGCTTTTACATTGACTAAATAATTAGGATAAAACCTATGATCAAAATGGATAATCTTAAAATAAAAACGTTTTCTGGAGAAAAAAAATTACCTTCAAATATCGAAGCTGAGCAGGCTTTGATAGGATCTGTTTTGGTAAACAACGATATTATTGATGAGGTTGCAAGTATAGTTAATGAAAAAGAATTCTATGACCCACTACACTCAAAAATTTATAGTTTAATTGAAAAATTGCACAACAAAGGCATGATTGCAAACCCTATTACTTTAAAAAATTCTTTTGAAAATGAAGATAGTTTGTCTGAAGTTGGGGGAACTGAGTATTTAGTAAAACTTACAAGATTCTCATCCTCGGTAAAACAATCTATTGATTATGCAAAAATTATTCATGAAAAATTTGTAAAGAGAGAACTTGTAAAAATCTCAGAAAACTTATCTGAAGAATCAATGGATGATGCTTTAGAAAAAACAGGTGATGATATAATTCAAAATACTGAAAAATCTCTATTTGACTTAGCTGAAAGAGGAACGTTTAACCAATCCTTTTCAGAATTTAGTCAAGCGTTGGATCAAACATTAGAGATGGCAACTAACGCGATGAAAAATGATCAGGGTATTGTTGGTGTTCCTACTGGACTGGTTGATTTAGACGAAAGATTAGGTGGTCTTCATAAGTCTGATTTAATAATAATTGCAGGTAGGCCATCAATGGGTAAGACTGCACTAGCCACCAATATTGCATTCCATGCAGCCAAAAAGAATTCAGATGATAACAAAAAATCAGTTGTTGCTTTTTTCTCATTGGAAATGTCCTCAGAACAACTTTCAACAAGAATTATATCTGAACAATCTAGAATTAAATCAAATGACATAAGAAGAGGTAAGATTACAGAGGAAGAAATGAATAGATTAATTGAAACTTCAAGAAATATTCATGATTTGCCGTTGTTAATTGATGAAACCCCAGCAATTACTATTTCCACTTTGTCTAATAGAGCAAGAAGAATGAAAAGATTGTTCGGCTTGGACTTAATTGTTGTCGATTATATTCAGCTCATGTCAGCTGGAGCAAGAAGATATGACGGTAGAGTTCAAGAAATATCAGAAATAACACAAGGCTTAAAAGCATTAGCAAAAGAGCTGGGAGTACCTGTTGTGGCATTATCACAGCTATCGCGTGCTACAGAGCAGCGAGATGATAAAAAACCTCAACTATCGGATTTAAGAGAATCAGGCTCTATAGAACAAGATGCGGATGTAGTTATGTTTGTATATCGGGAAGAATATTACGAAGAAAGAAAAGAGCCTAGATTAGGAACAGTGGAGCATGCTGAGTGGCAATCTAAAATGAATGAGATACTTGGGTTAGCAGAGATAATTATTGGAAAACAAAGGCATGGTCCAACTGGAAATGTGAAAGTGGAATTTGAGAAAATTTACACTAAATTCAAAGATACTCCAAAAACATAGAAAAAATTTATAATTTTAAATTCTGTCTTTTTAAGTTATATCTATTAATGGTGATCCTCTCTAATTTATATAAAAATTCAGTAATTGAAAGACCTAGAGTTACTTTGTTTGCTCTTATTCTTTTATTAGTTGTTTTTGGATATTTTGCAAAAAATTTTCAATTAGATGCTTCCTCCGATACTTTGCTTTTAGAAAATGATCCAGATTTGAAATATCTTAGGGAAGTAAATAATAACTATGGTACTAAAGATTTTTTAGTCTTAACTTACAGTCACGCACCAAATGAAAATTATAATTTTAAATCCGAAAACACTATAAAAAATCTTGGATTATTAAAGAACTCATTAGAAAATCTTGATTGGATTGATAGTGTAATAACTGTTTTAGATGTACCTTTGCTTAAAAATAACGATGACCCTTTATCAGAAAGAATTAGAAATTTTAAAACTCTATCTAGTCCTGACGTGAATTTAGACAGGGGTTTTGATGAAATTATTAATAGTCCAATATATAAAAACTTTGTAATTAGTGAGGATGGTCAAACAAGTGGAGTTTTAGTTTATATTAAACCTGACGAAAAACTTGCAGAATTAATCAAAACTAAAAATAGTTACCTAGACAGAAAAGAGAAGGGACAACTAACTTCTAATGAAAAAAATAGCTATAAAGCTTTTTTAAAAAATTATGATAATTATAGAAAATCATACAATAAAAGAAACCACCAAAACATAAATGAAATAAGAAAAATTATTAAAGATCATCCGCCTCCTGGAAAAGTTAAAAAAATCTCTTCAGATATCTACCCTATAATCCATCTTGGAGGAATTCCAATGATTGCGGATGATATGATGACTTTTATAAAAAACGATATAGTTGTTTTTGGAGGAGGAGTATTTTTATTTATTGTTTTTACACTTTGGTTTGTTTTTAGAAATTTACTCTGGGTTTTAATACCGCTGATGAGTTGTTTTTTTTCAGTTTTAATTATGATTGGTTTCTTAGGTTTGGTTGGTTGGAAAGTTACAGTAATTTCTTCAAATTTTATTGCTCTTATGCTGATTTTAACAATGGCGATGAATATTCACATGAGTGTTAGGTATTTGCAATATAGAAAGGAAAATCCAGAAATATCAAATAGTGAGGCAATTCATTGGACCTCTAAAAAAATGTTTTGGCCAATACTTTACACTGTGCTTACAACTATATGTGCTTTCTTGTCACTAATATTTAGTGGTATTAAGCCCATTATAGATTTTGGATGGATGATGACCGTTGGTTTGTTGGTTTCTATGTTGGTAACCTTTACATTGTTGCCGTCTCTTTTGAATATTTTAACAAAAGAAAATACTAATTATAGAGACCAGAAAAAATCAAAAATTACGTCTTTTTTAAGCGGTGTAGCTAAAAATAATACCAAAATTATTTTTACTTCAGCTTTTGCAGTTATAATTGTAAGTATTTTCGGTATAGCAAAACTTGAGGTGGAAAATAGTTTTATCAATTATTTTAATAAAGAAACTGAAATTTACAAAGGGATGAAGCTCATAGACAAAAAGCTTGGCGGAACAACTCCTTTGAATGTTATTTTAAAATTTCCAAAAAAGATTTCTGATGATGAAACAGATGATGACTGGGGTGAAGATGAAGAAGATGACTCCAAATACTGGTTTACAAGAGATAAAATAGACAGAATTACTGAGGTTCACGATTATTTGAATAATATAGATTCTGTGGGAAAAGTCATATCTTTTGCTTCAATTGTTAGAGTTGCTGAGGACTTGAGCGATGGAAAAAAATTGGAGGGCCTTGAAATGGGCGTGCTATATACAAAATTACCAGACTCAATAAAAAAAGAGGTAATAGATCCATATATTTCAATAAAAAATAATGAAGCAAGAATAAGCTTAAGAATTTTAGATTCCAAAGAGGATCTCAGACGGAATGAGCTTATTAAAAAAATTCAGTATGATTTAGAAAATGAAATAGGCTTAAATTCTAATGAGTTCAAATTAGCAGGTGTACTTATATTATTTAATAATCTTTTACAAAGCTTATTTAAGTCTCAAATACTAACTTTAGGAGTTGTTATGGCGGGTATAACTTTTATGTTTTTAATTCTTTTTAGGAATATTACATTGTCACTAATAGGAGTTGTGCCTAACTTCATGGCCGCTTTCTTAATTCTTGGTATTATTGGTTTACTTGGAATTCCATTAGATATGATGACAATTACTATTGCGGCAATAACCATCGGTATAGCTGTAGATAATAGTATTCATTATATTTATAGATTTAAGGAAGAGTTTAAAAAAAATAACGATTACAATAAAACGCTCGAAAAGTGTCATGATACAGTGGGTGTCGCAATACTAAATACATCAATAACAATTGTATTTGGATTTTCAATATTGGTTCTGTCAAATTTTATTCCAACCATTTATTTTGGAGTTTTCACTGGTATAGCGATGTTGTTAGCTATGATTTCTGTTCTTACTTTATTGCCCAAATTAATTTTGACCTTTAAACCTTTTAAAAATGCTGGATAACTTTATTTCTTTCGTTACAGAAAATATTGTTTTATTTGATGTCATTTTTTTTATTTTAATTATTTACTTTGCTATACAGTGCTTCGCTAAAGGTTTTTTTTTAAGCTTAATGTCTTTTTTAAAGTGGGTTTTAGCACTTATAATAACAATAATCTTGGTTCCAAAATTTGAGCCATATATTTCAAACTATATAGATAATCAATATGTTGTGGGCATTGGATTGGGCATATTTGTTTATATAATATCTCTTTTTTTATTGATTCTTCTTGGAAGGTCTATAGGTAAACTATTTGCCTACACTGGGGTTGGTTCTGTGGATAAAACTTTTGGTTTTTTCTTTGGTATTTTTAAGGGGTATATTTTTGCAGTATGTATTTTTGTTGTGGTAAATTGGTTTTATTCTTATGAAAAATGGGATATGTCATTAAGTAAATCATTTTCTTTTCCAATAGTTGAAAAAGGAAGTAAGTTATTAATCGAGGAATTTCCAAGTGGTAATGACATTCAAAAAACAAAAGAAGAAATTGAAAAAATTTAAAACTAATACAATTAGAGAAGAATGTGGAGTTTTTGGAATTGCAGGCTTTACAGACGCATCAACTATAACTGCTTTAGGTCTCCATGCATTACAGCATAGAGGACAAGAAGGATGTGGAATTGTGTCTTTTGACGGAAAAAATTTCCATTCAGAAAAAAAACATGGTCTAGTTGGGGATAATTTTACTAATAAAGAAATTTTAAAAAAACTTCCAGGAAATTCAGCAATTGGTCATAATCGTTATTCAACCACTGGTGAAACCTCTCTTAGAAATATCCAACCATTTTTTGCTGATATTTATGGTGGAGGAATTAGCGTGGCACATAATGGAAATTTTACTAATGCTTTAAAATTAAGAGAATTGTTGGTTAAAGAGGGTGCAATTTTTAGAACTACTTCTGATACCGAAACTATTGTTCAACTGATTGCAAAATCAAAAAGAACAAAAATGATAGATAAAGTTGTAGATACTCTTTTTCAAGTTCAGGGTGGATATGCTTTGGTTATGATGAGCAACAAAAAGTTAATAGGTGCTCGTGACCCTTTAGGTATCAGGCCACTTGTTTTGGGTAAGTTAAAAAACTCATATGTTTTAGCTTCGGAGACATGCGCTTTTGATATAATTGGAGCTAAGTTTATCCGGGAAATTGAAAATGGAGAGGTTGTGGTAATAGAAGAAGGTAGCCTAAAAAGTATTAAACCTTTCACTAAAAAGAAAGCTCGGCCTTGCGTTTTTGAGTATGTTTATTTTTCTAGACCAGATAGCTATTTAAAAGAGAAATGTGCTTACGAATATAGAAAAAACTTTGGGTATGAACTTGCAAAAGAGTCTGATGATGTAGGAGATATTGTGGTGCCTGTACCAGACTCTGGTGTGCCTGCAGCTATAGGATATAGTCAACTCAAAAAAAAAAGTTTTGAACTTGGTTTAATTAGAAATCACTATGTTGGAAGAACTTTTATAGAACCAAAACAAAATATAAGAAGTTTTGGAGTAAAATTAAAACTTAGTTCTAATAAATCCTCAATAAAGAATAAATCAGTAATACTTATTGACGATTCAATAGTTAGAGGCACTACGTGCTCAAAGATAGTTAAAATGCTTTATGATGGTGGAGCTAAAGAAGTACATGTAAGAATAGCATCCCCACCAATAAAATTTCCTGATTTCTACGGTATAGATATGCCTTCAAAAAAAGAATTGTTAGCTGCTAATAAAAGTTTAGATGAAATGTGCAAACATATTCAAGCAGACTCACTTAAATTTTTGAGTTTAGATGGTTTATATAAAGCTATCTGTGGTGAGAGTAGAAATAAAACATATCCTCAACTAACTGATCATTATTTTACCGGTGAGTATCCTGTTGAATTAATTGATCAGAAAAAAGATGACAATGTTGCACAATTGTCTTTACTAAGCGGTAAATCAAGCAATTAGATTAATTAAATTTCAAAATTCTCATTTTATTATCAATTATAAAAATGGATTCATTTAATATTGTTGGTTTTGAGAAAAAACCTTTGCTAACTTTTGCATAATTAATAATTTCACCATTTTGATAATCAAAAAATAAAAAATAACCATTTTGTGTTGTTACAAATATTTTGTTTGAAACTAAAAATATTGAAGTTAAATGCCCTGTCTTATTATATTTTAACTTTTCTGAAGTCTTAAATATATTTTTTGACCAAATTACTGCCCCTTTTTCACGATCTAAACATACTAATAGGCCTTCTTTTGAAACTAAAAAAATATATTTTTCTAAAACTATTGGTGCAACTTTAGTTGAAAATGGAAACTCCCAAATTAAAGATCCGTCTGTTGAGTTCATTAAAAAAGAAGAGAAGGATGTACTAAGAAAAATTTGATTATCTGCAAAAACTATTGGGGATGAATAAAACAAGTCAATCTGCTTGCCAGTATCTGCCAATGTTAAATTTAGTAGCCAATTTATATTTCTATTAAAATAATTGACAGAGTAAATTTCGGCAGCAGAAGTAATAAAAAAAACATTTTTTTGCTTACTGTCTAAACTAATATTTGATTTAATATTTGATTTAAGAAAAGAGGGAATTGTTTCTAGGTCTGTCCTTTGCTTTCCATCTTTTTCCCCAATTACATAAAATTTATTATCTTGATTAAGTAAAAATACGTTACTTTCATCAACTTTAATATTAGATTTAAAAGGTACACCATAACTTTTTGCCCACTCAATTGCACCTGTGTTTTTGTCAAGACTATAGACAAAACCTAGATTATCATTAGCTATAAGACTAGACGACGATAAATAAAGATTTATTTCCTTTGGTAAGTTTTTATATCTTTTTTTATAAAAGTTATATTTCCAAATTAATCTTTTACTTTCTATTGAATAACTAAATAATGTTCCATTTGGATCATAAAGGTAAGCAATATTATTTTCTATAATTGGTTGAAAATCTATATTATTAATATCAAAAGAATTTTTTCCTATTTTTTTACTTTGAAAAATAAGATTTATTTTGTTTTGATAACTTAAGTGAGGAATATAATTTCCATTTGATAAATTTTGTTGATTCCAATTTAAATTTTTTAATGGTTTCGATTTTATAACTAATTTTTTATTACTTGTTATTTCTTGATTGAATTTTTGAGAAGTTGAAAAAATTAATTTGGTATTTTCTGTATTTTTAACAGTCTCTAAATCTTTTGATAAGTCATTCCAGACTCTTTTACCCGGGCCAAAAGAGCAATTAATTAAAAAAGTAAATAAAATTAAAAGTAAAAGATTGCTATAAATTTTATACATCCTTATTTTATAGATTTAATCCTGCTATTAATTTCGGTTCTTAATACATTATTAATCTCCTCTTTTAATAAAGTTGAGTAATATTGCCTTGCTTTTTCTAGCTGTGATATAGAGTAATAGAAATCTCCTAAAAATTTTAGAGATTGGTTTTTCCACACAGAATCTGAGTTTATAATGGGGTTAAGGAGTTTTAGCATCTCCTGTTCATCTTCTATATCTGAAATATATATTGCTTTTTTAAGTTTTAAAAGATTTTTATCCTCTTCAGAATAATCACCATCGGAAATAATATTATCAAAGTATTCCAGAATTAATTGTTTATCCTCAACTAAATTCTGATCAATAAGCAAAAATAACGATAAACTTGAATAAATTGTATCTTTTTTCTCAATAATATTCTTTAAAATCAAAGTTGCTTTATCTTTGTTTTGTTTCTCTAAAAAAATTTTTGCTTTAATAAAATCCTCAGAAATTATTTTTTTTTCTTTATTAGAGTCATAAGACATCCAAAATAATGCGGCCATTACAATAAAAAATGTTGATAATGTATATGTGAATATTTTTGAATTTGATTTTATAAAACTTAAAAATTTTTTTTCTGGAAATTCATCATTCATAAATTAGTAAGTGTGTTGTTTGCTTGGAAACCTAGAGCTTATAACGTCTCTTCTAAATTTTTTTAAAACATTATCAATAATTTTTTGTAAATTTGTATATTTTTTAACGAATTTTGGATAGAATCCACTCAAACCAATTAAATCATCGAAGACTAATATTTGCCCATCACATGAGTTTGAGGAACCTATACCTATTGTTGGAATATTAATTCTATTAGTTATTTTTTTTGCTGTGGCTGAATTGATACATTCCAAAACAATTGAAAAAGCCCCGGCCTTTTGAATTTTTATTGCTTCATTTATTAATTTTTTTTGCTCCTTATTTTTAATGCCTTGGGGTTTAAATTTACCTTTATATTGAGGTGTATAACCTATATGTCCCATAACTGGTATTCCAGATTGAACTAATTTTTTTAATATATTAAAATTTTTTCCATTACTCTCCAATTTTACAGCATCGCAGGAAGTTCTTTTAAAGATTTTTTTAATATTTTTTTTTGCTTCTTTTATATTTCTATAAGAATTAAACGGCATATCAAAAACTAAGGTGCTTTTTCTTATTGCTTTTTTAACACTCTTATTATGAGTTATCATTGTATCTAATGTTATTTCTTTTGTACTTTTCATGCCATAAAAAGCGGTTGCGACTGAATCCCCTACTAAAATAATATCGCAGTATTTGTCTAATATTTTAGCAATTGGCTTTGAATAAGCTGTTAAACAAACTAATTTTCTTTTTGATTTTAACTTTATAATTTTTTTTATCTTTTTGGATAATTTCATAGTAATTATCTATTTTGGTTGAAGACTTTTTAATTTAGTTTGTAAACCTGGCTCTTTTTTACATAAAGTTTTACAAATTTTCTTAAAATTTATAATTAATTTTTCTGACTCTTTATAATCAGATTTCTTTATTTTTAATAAAGCCAAAAGATATACTGCTTCTTCATTTTTGGGATTTAATAATATAACAGTATTTAAATTTTGTTCTTCGAGTTCATCATTTTCTTCATTACTGAATATTTTAGCAAGATATAAATAGGACTCCTCGCTTTTTGGATTAAAAACAATATCTTGTTCAAATTTAAATTTTGATTCTAAATATTTCTGATTGTTAAATAGTTTTTTTCCTTCAGAAAGATAATTTTCTTGAGATATTCCGTTGCTTTTAAAAAAAAGAAAATATAATAAAATTATTGTAAAGTATTTTATTTTAGTCATATATAATAATTTCTATTATGTACTTAATTCTGAACAATGTATATATGTTTCTCTTGATTCGTGCCTGCTTGAATTAGGCTTAAAAAAATGAATTTTTTTAAAGTTTTTTTTTGCTTCGTTCTTTATTTCTTCAAACTCTTCTCCCATGAAAACTTTTGAAACGACAACCCCTTTATTATTAAGTATTTTTTTTGAAAATTCTATTATATCCATACATAATTGATTTGTTCTTATGCAGTCTAAACTTTTATTACCAGAAGTATTGGACGCCATATCTGACAGAATTACATCTATCCTCGATTTAAAGTATTTGTTGATATTGGTCTTAGATCCCTCATTTAAAAAATCGCCTGTTATAAATTTAATTCCATCTATATTTTTTGTAAGTTTTTTATCAATACCAAGAATTTTTCCACCTTTTATTTTTTTTTTTATAACCTGACACCACCCTCCGGGAAAACAACCTACATCTAAAATATTTATTCCGTTCTTTAAAAATTTAAATTTATTATTTAGTTCAATTAACTTAAAGGCTGATCGAGATCTATATCCTTCCTTTTTTGCTTTTTTAAAGAAATGATCTTGATAACTTTTGCTGTCCATATATTAAAACTATAATATATCTTGTTGTTCGTCTTCTATTTCAATTTGATTTGCATTTTTTGATTTAGATCTGAAATTATAAATTCCAATTGGAATTAAAAATAAATAGATAAGTATGCAAACTGTCAGGGTTTCAAAAGTAAACTGAATGATTGAAACAAAAAATAAACCCACACCTAATAATAAAAAAATTGTCATATTCCTACGTATTGCTATTTTCTTAAATGAAAAAGTAGGAATTTTACTTATCAATAAAAATGATATTAGAACCATGAAGTATGGAGTAATAGAAGTTAAATCAATAAAACTTGAAAAACCTGACAATTGAAAAATCAAAGGGAGAAGTATCAAACAACCTCCTGCAGGTGAAGGGACTCCTTGAAAAAAATTATTTTTCCATTCATCATTTTTTTCAAATTTAGTTAGATTAAACCGAGCAAGTCTAAGTACACAGCAAACTGAAAATAAAAGAACTATTAACCATCCAATTTTTCCAAGTTTATTTAATTCCCAAAAATAGATTATAAATGCTGGTGCAATCCCAAAACTAACAAAATCTGTTAATGAGTCTAATTCTTTTCCAAAATCTGATGTTCCTTTAATTAATCTTGCAACCCTTCCGTCTAAGGCATCCAGAATTGCAGCAACTATTAGAAATAAAACTGCATAGGAAAAATTACCGTCCATTGCAAATTTGATAGAACTTATCCCTAAACAAACCCCAATAAGTGTTAATACATTTGGAAGAATGTACCTACTTTTATTTACAGAGACGATCTTAAATTGATTTTTCTTTTCCATTTAGAAACTCGCAATTATACTTTCTCCCGCTATAACATTTTGTCCAACTTTGACCATTGTTTTTCTTTGGGTATAGTATACATCAACTCTACTACCAAATCTAATCATCCCTAATCTTTGTCCTTGTTTCAGTGTTTCTTTTTTTTCTACTTGGGTAACAATCCGCCTAGCAACTAATCCTGCGATTTGAACAACAACGATTGCTTCGTTTGTTTTATTTTCTGTAATATTAAAATAGTTTCTTTCATTTTCTTCACTTGCTTTATCAAGAGAGGCATTTAAAAATTTCCCAGGTTTGTAAAATATGTCTTGTATCTGACCATTTGTTGGAGATCTATTAACGTGACAATCAAAAATATTCATAAAAATACTTACTCTTGTAAATTTTTTACTATCTAAACCGAGCTCTACTGGCCCGTTTACTTCTTTAATTCCAGATATGCGGCCGTCTGCTGGGCTTACTAAATAAGCCTCATCATCAATTACAACTCTCTCAGGGTCTCTAAAAAAATAATAAACCCAAATACTTATTAATATGAAGATGTACCCAAAAAGGTCCGTAGAAAACAATAGAATCAATGTGATTATTGAGGATATAACTAAAAATTTATACCCTTCTTGGTGTATCTTTGGAAATATTTTTTCAAACATCATAACTTATAAATTGATAATCTTAGGGTAATATGTATAAAAATCCTTAATTATCAAATTAAATTTTTTTATGGCAAAAATTAAAGTAAAAAATCCAGTAGTTGAGCTAGATGGTGATGAAATGACCCGAATAATTTGGTCATTTATTAAGGAAAAATTAATAAATCCATATCTTGATATTGATCTCAAATATTACGATCTTGGGATGGAAAATAGGGATAAAACAAATGATCAAGTGACTGTTGATTGCGCTAAAGCAATTCAGAAGTATGGTGCTGGTGTCAAATGTGCAACGATAACTCCTGACGAGGCACGAGTAAAAGAATTCAATTTAAAGAAAATGTGGAGATCACCAAATGGAACAATTAGAAATATTGTTGGTGGAACAATTTTTAGAGAACCTATAATATGTAAAAATGTTCCCAGACTGGTTCCGCACTGGACTGAAAGCGTTATAGTTGGAAGACATGCTTTTGGAGATCAATATAGGGCTACAGATTTTAAAATTCCTGGAAAAGGAAAAATGACTATTAAATGGAAGTCTGAGGATGGTAAGAAACAAATTGAACACGAAGTTTTTAAATTTAACGAATCCGGAATAGCTCTGTCCATGTACAATTTAGATAGCTCAATTAGAGATTTTGCAAGAGCATGTTTAAATTATGGATTGGTTAGAAAATGGCCAGTTTATTTTTCCTCTAAGAATACAATTTTAAAAGTTTACGATGGAAGGTTTAAAGATATTTTTGAAGAAATTTATCAAAAAGAATTCAAGAAAAAGTTTGATGATGTGGGTATTACTTACGAACATAGACTAATTGATGACATGGTTGCATGTGCGATGAAGTGGAGTGGAAAATACATTTGGGCATGCAAAAATTATGATGGAGATGTCCAATCTGATACTGTAGCACAGGGCTATGGTTCTTTAGGTCTAATGACTAGCGTACTTAGAACCCCAGATGGTAAAATAGCAGAAGCTGAAGCAGCCCACGGGACTGTTACAAGGCACTATAGGCAGCATCAACAGGGGAAAGAAACATCGACAAATCCAATTGCATCTATTTTTGCGTGGACCAGAGGTTTGGCTCATAGAGGTCAATTAGACAGTAATGATGAATTAATTAAATTTTCAAATACCTTAGAGAAAGTTTGTATTCAGACAGTTGAAAATGGATCAATGACTAAAGATTTAGCTATTTTGATTAGTAAAAGTCAAAAATATCTTACAACAAATCAATTTTTAGAAGCAATAAATTCTAATCTTAAAAAAAAGCTTAACTAATTTTATCATTTAAAATTTTAAAGACTTCTTCAATCTTTTCTTTATGAGATCCTCCAGCTTGTGCAAAATCTTTTCTACCTCCACCACCTTTTCCTCCAAGAACCTCAGAGGCTATTTTAACAAGTTCAACAGCGTCAAATTTTTTAGTTAGATCTTGAGTTAAACCAACAGCCACTCCAACTTTACCTTCAAAAGTTGAAATGCTGACTACGATACCTTTTTTAATATCTTTTTTTCCTTGATCTATTACACTTCTTAATTCCTTAGGTGGAAAATCTTTTAAAAGCTGTTGTCTAAATAAAAAACTACCAACTTTTTTATCTTTTACAATATTTTTATTTTTATCCTCAATTATTCTTTTAATTTTGATTTTTTCTAATTGTTTGTTAAGATTTTTTAAGTTCTCTGATAAATCAACATTATCTTTAAAATCTGGTTTAGTTTTAAATTTTGATAACTCTTCTTTAATTAAATCGACCTGGTCTTTAAGGTTTTTTTCTTTTAAAGACTTATCTTTTATAAGTGATTTTTCATAATCTTGAAGTTGTTTATTTCTTAAAGCTTCTACCCTTCTTATTCCAGAGGCTATTGATGACTGATTAATTACTTTAAATTCTCCTACTTCTTTTGTGTTTTTTACATGTGTTCCACCACATAGTTCGGTTGAAAAGAAACTATTCTTTTCTTTACCCATAAAAACTACTCTGACTTCATCGCCGTATTTTTCGCCAAATAAAGCTAAAGCTCCTAAACCAACTGCTTCTTTAGGCGTCATAATTCTTGTTTGTACATCACTTGCGCCTTCTACCATTTCATTAACAATTTTATTAATTTTGATCATTTCATCTTTTTCAATTGGCTTATTGTGACTAAAGTCAAATCTAAGTCTATCTGGACTTACTAATGATCCCTTTTGTGTTACGTGTTTACCAAGTGTCCTTCTTAGAGATTCGTGAAGTAAATGTGTTGCAGAGTGATTTGCTCTTGAATTATTTCTTTTTTGAATATCTATTTCAAGATTTACACTGTCACCAACTTTAAATGAACCTTTTTCAACATTTCCATAATGAACAAGTAAATCACCCATTTTTTTCTGGGTATCTTTAATATTAATTTTGCAATTAGAATTTGAGATAATTCCTTGATCACCAACTTGGCCTCCCGACTCACCATAAAAGGGTGTTTGATTTGTTATAATTTCAACTTCATCACCTTCTTTTGCACTTTCAATAAATTTATTACCTTTTGATATTTTTAAAACTACTCCTTCAGCTTTATCAAATTCGTAACCTAAAAATTCTGTTGGATTTAATTGTTCTCTTATTTTGAACCATTTTTCCTCTATAGACTTATCGCCTGAGCCTTTCCAGCTTGCTCTAGCCAAGTCCTTACTTTTTTGCATTGCCTTTTCAAATGCAGAAATATCAATTTTTATATTTTTATTTTTTAAAATATCGGCAGTAAGATCTAACGGAAATCCATATGTGTCATAAAGCTTAAAAGCTATTTCGCCAGGTAAGGTTTTATTATTTACTTTTTCTAAATTCTGATCTAAAATTTTCATTCCTCTTTCCAAAAGAGATGAAAATTTTTCTTCCTCATTTTTCAATGTTTCTATTATTAAATCTTTTCCATTACTTAATTCTGGATAACTTTTTGACATTTCATTTAATAGAACGTCAAATAATTTAAAAAAAATCGGTTTTTTACTTCCAAGAGTATGAGCGTGTCTCATGCCTCTTCTCATAATTCTTCTTAGAACATAGCCTCTTCCTTCGTTAGATGGTAGGACACCTTCTGCAATTAGAAAACTACTTGCTCTTAAATGATCGGCAACAACTCTATGGCTTGCGATTGTGTTATTGTCTATTTTTGTATTTGTAATTTCTGATGATGCTAAAATTAGTTTTTTAAAATGATCTATTGCATAATTATCGTGAGTGCCTTGTAGAACAGCCGTTATTCTCTCCAAACCCATTCCTGTATCAACTGATGGCTTAGGTAAATCGATTCTTTTATCCTTAGATATCTGTTCAAATTGCATAAAAACGAGGTTCCATATTTCAATGAATCTATCCCCTTCTTGATCTGGACTTCCAGGGGGGCCGCCTTTTAATTTATCACCGTGATCAAAAAATATTTCAGAGCAAGGTCCGCAAGGACCGGTTTCACCCATTGACCAAAAATTATCTGATGTTGAAATTTTAACTATTTTACTTTCTGGTAATCCAGCTACCTTTTTCCATAATTTGAAGGCTTCTTCATCTTCAGAATACACTGTTGCTGATAGTCTATCCTTTGAAATACCAAAATCTTTGGTAAGCAATTCCCACGCATAATAAATAGCTTTTTCTTTGAAGTAATCTCCAAATGAAAAATTTCCAAGCATTTCAAAAAACGTGTGGTGTCTTGGCGTATAACCAACATTTTCTAGATCATTATGTTTTCCTCCTGCTCTAATACATTTTTGTGAAGTAGTTGCGGTTTTAAACGTCTTATTTTCGATACCTGTAAATACATTTTTAAATTGTACCATTCCAGAATTTGTGAACATTAATGTTGGATCATTATTTGGAACAATATTGCTGGACTCTACAATTTCATGTTCATTCTTGGAAAAATAACCAAGAAACTTCTTTCTAATATCGCTCATTAGAATTTTGCTCATATATCTATTAAATACAGATATTTTATTTGATGTCTATATCAAGAAAACACACGAAAGATGCGAGGGGCACCTTTCGTGTGGAGAGTATAATGAAAATGTCCTTATTTTTCTGTTTCTTTTTCTTTAGGAGTTGGATTTCCTTCAATTTTTTTTGATATTAGGCCAGCTTTAGTTCTAATTGCAGTCTCTATTTCTTCCGCTACTTTCGGATTCTTTTCTAAATAGAGTTTGGCATTTTCTCTTCCTTGACCTATTTTTTCACCTTTGTATGCGTACCATGCGCCAGATTTTTCTACTACATCTGCTTTTGCACCAAGATCAATTAGTTCACCTGATTTGCTTATGCCCTTGCCGTACATAAGGTCAAATTCAACCATTTTAAATGGTGGAGCTACTTTGTTTTTGACAACTTTAACTCGTGTGCTGTTACCAATAATTTGATCTTTTTCTTTAATAGCACCTATTCTTCTTATATCCATACGAACTGATGAATAAAACTTAAGTGCATTTCCTCCTGATGTAGTTTCTGGATTACCAAACATCACACCGATCTTCATTCTTATTTGATTAATAAAAATAACCATTGTGTTTGATTTTGATATTGAACCAGTTAATTTTCTTAAAGCCTGACTCATTAATCTTGATTGTAGACCCACGTGATGATCGCCCATTTCACCCTCTAATTCAGCTTTTGGGGTTAATGCTGCAACTGAGTCAATTACTAAAACAGATAAAGAGCCAGATTTGATTAGTGTATCAGCAATTTCCAATGCTTGTTCACCAGTATCTGGTTGTGAAATTAATAAGTCATCAGTTTTGACACCTAATTTCTTAGCGTATACAGGATCTAAAGCATGCTCTGCATCAACAAAACCACAAATTCCTCCAGCTTTTTGGGCTTCCGCAACAACTTGTAAAGCTAAGGTTGTTTTACCAGATGACTCTGGACCATAAATCTCTATAACTCTTCCTTTGGGCAATCCACCTATTCCTAGTGCCAAATCTAAACTTAAAGATCCTGTTGAAATAGACTCAACATCCATTGTCTGTTGTTGACCTAAACGCATTACTGAGCCTTTACCGAAATTGTCATCGATTTGGCTTATCGCAGCGTTTAGTGCCTTGTTTTTTTCTTTAATTTCTTGCTCTTTTTTAGAGTCAGACTTAACTACTTTTAAATTGTTTTTAGTCATTTTTTTCCTTTTTTTTAATTACGAATCAATGTTTTAAATGTACACATTTTGTTCTTTTAATCAATCTTAAAAT
>NHFZ02000001.1 GCA_002171275.2 Pelagibacteraceae bacterium TMED124 | reverse complement strand
TATATTTATTTATTTCTTTCTTTAAATTAGAAGTAAAACCTTGTCCCCACATTGGTAATGAATATACAGGGATATTAATATTTAATCTCTTCATAATATTAATCACTTCAAAGGAAATAAAACCACAAACAATAATACAAATTTCAGGATATAAATTTTCAATAGTTTTTGGATTATACAGTGGATACAATTCACCAGGTAGTATTTTTTCCAAATTAGAATGCAAGGCTGGCTCTCCGGATTTGTGCATTCTCAAATACATAGGAGATGGATTTAATAGGTGATAGTCTAATATTTTTTCAACTTCTAATGGATCACTTGGAGTAGAAATTATTGTATTTGGTAGAAGCCTCATTAAACCTAAATCTTGAATAGCATGATGACTATAACCAAGATTTCCATAAGCAACACCAGATCCTACAGTACATGTAACAACTGGTAGCTGATGGTAATCCACGTCATTTCTTAATTGTTCAGCACATCTAAAAGTGGGAAAAATTCCTATTGAATATACATAAGGTAAAAAACCTTCAGAAGCTAATCCTGATGCAATTCCTATCATATTTTGTTCTGCAACTCCAACATTAATAAAACGTTCTGGGAATTTATCAGCAAAAGGCTCTAATACCGAATAACCAAGATCTCCAGTTAATAGGATTATCTTTTCATTCAAACTAGCTTTTTTAACTAACCAATTAATAAATCTTTTTCTCATTTTATTCCTAATTCTTCAAGTGCTACCTTCAACTCTTCCTTCGAAGGTGATCTGTAGTGCCAATCTACATTGTTTTCCATATAGCTTACTCCTTTGCCTTTAATTGTTTTCAATATTATTGCTTTTGGCAACGTAGATTGCATTGAATCATTTAAAGTCTTTTTTATCAAATCATGGTCATGCCCAATTATAGATTTGCAGTACCAACCAAATGATTTGAATTTTTCATCTAAAGGATCTAGAGAAATAGTATCCTCCACGGTAGTGAGACTTTGCAAATTATTGTTATCAATAAATATAGTCAGATTATCTAGGCGATAATGATTTGCAAACATTATTGCTTCCCAATTACTACCTTCTTGAAGTTCCCCATCGCTAAGCAATACATAAATTTTGTTATTCTTTTTAGTTAACTTAGAGGCTAGGGCTTTCCCTGCCGCCACAGGAAGTGCATGACCTAAAGCACCAGTAGAGAATTCAACACCAGGAACATGATGAGAAGCATGATTCATAAATTTAGAGTTATCTTCTCCATATGTAAATAATTCTTCATATGAAAAATAGCCTTTAAAATAAAGAGCACTATAAAGTGCTACGCATGCGTGTCCTTTACTTAAAAGTAATTTATCTCTGTAAGGATCTTCTTTTTTTGAAAAATTATAAAAATCTTCTTTTGAAAAAAGGACTCCAAGTAAATCTGCAATAGAAAGAGCACTTCCTATATGAGATGCCTTAGCTTTGTGGACAAGCTTCAAAGAAATTTCTCTTATTTTTTTTGAATATAATTCAGATTTCATTTTTCCTTAATAATAGATTAGTTAATATAATTCATATATTGTTTGGAACAAAATATTAATCTAAAAAATCATCAATATCATTACTACAAAGTGAATATGGATCTTTACCACTATTATAATTTTTGTACCATAAAGTAGTTTTTTTGACAGTTTCTTCGAAGTTCCAATTTGGCTTCCAATTTAAATAACTGTAAGCCTTATCTATTTGCAAATTTAATAAATTTGCCTCATGAAAATCATCTGGGTTTTCTTTTTTCATAATTTCACCCTTCCAGTATTTGAAAATTTCTTTAAGAAGTTCAGAAACATTCTTATTACTATCATTATATGGTCCAAAATTGAAAGCTTCTTTTGGGAAATCTTCTTTTGAAAGTAGATTTTCTGCAAGCATTATATATCCTACTAAAGGGTCTAGGACATGCTGCCAAGGCCTAGTAGATTTTGGATTTCTTACCATAATTTTATTATTTAATGATAGAGCTCGTATTGCATCAGGGACTATACGATCCAAAGACCAATCGCCTCCACCAATTACATTTCCTGATCTTGCAGATGATATAGATAAAAAATTTGTTTGATATTCTTTCGTTCCGCAAAAACTTGAACGCCAACTTGATAATGCGATCTCTGTTGCAGCTTTACTCGCACTATAAGGATCAAACCCACCTAATAGATCATTTTCTCTATATGAATATTCCCATTCTCTATTGAAATAGACTTTATCAGTAGTAACAACTACCACAGCGCACTTCTTGTTTAAGTCTTTTAAAGAATCAAGCAGATTTAAAGTTCCCATAACATTAATATCCCAAGTTTCTAGTGGTTTTTGATAACTCATTCTTACAAGTGGCTGTGCTGCTAAATGAAAGACAATATCTGGTTTCGTTTCGTTTACAATTGCATGTAAATTTTTTTTATCTCTAATATCTCCAAAATTATTAATAAATTTATTTTTAATGTTTAATTCAAGTTCCATAAAAAGATTTGGTTTAGTTTCTGGAGGCAGCGCATATCCAACTACTTTTGCATTCAACTTAATAAGTAAAAGCAAAAGCCAACTACCTTTAAAACCAGTATGGCCTGTTAAAAGAACTTTTTTATTGTGCCAGAAATCTTCGTTTAATCCCATAATTTCCAAGGAGCCGCGCCTTTATCCCACAATTCTTGTAGTAAATTTCTGTCACGTAAAGTATCCATCGCTTGCCAAAAGCCAAAATGTTTGAAAGCTACTAATTCATTTTGCAAAGCCAAATCTTCCAAAGGTTCCTTTTCCCAAACTGTATTATCGCCATCTATCATACCTATAACTGAGGGTTCTAAAACAAAAAATCCACCATTAATCCAATTTCCATCGCCTTTAGGTTTTTCCTCAAATGAATTTATTAAGTCATTTTCATTCAGATTTAGGTTACCCCACCTGCCAGGAGGTCTAATTGCAGTCAAAGTGGCCTTTTTTTTATGTTTCTTATGAAATTTGATTAAATCACTAATATTGATATCGCTAAGACCATCACCGTAAGTGAAACAAAAAGTTTCATTTTTAATATATTCTCTGACTTTTTTTAATCTTCCTCCAGTCATAGTATTCTCTCCTGTGTCAATTAATGAGACCTTCCATGGTTCTGCATTTTGAGTATGTACTTCCATCTTGTTATTAAACATATCAAATGTGACATCTGATGAATGTAGAAAGTAATTTGCAAAATATTCTTTTATTAAATATCCCTTATAACCACAACAAATAATAAACTCATTTATCCCATAATTAGAATAACTTTTTAAAATATGCCATAAAATTGGCTTACCTCCAATATCAACCATAGGTTTGGGCATAACCTCAGTAAGCTCGCTAATTCTCGTTCCTAGACCACCTGCAAGTATTACTGCCTTCATAATATAGCTTCTTATTAAGATATTAAATTTACTACACATAATATAAAAAATTTATTATGTGTAAATAATATTAATTTAAATTTAGAATATGATGATTAGTGATTAAAAATTGATTTAATTTATCATCAAATTCAGCCTTGCTTATCATTACTCTATCATCATACATTGATTCATAATTTAATAATATTAGATGCTGATTGTAAATGAAGCTCGATGAGGAGTATAAAGAGATAAATATATAATTTTTTTCACTAATATCAAATAATTCAATAGGAATGTAATGGGGAATTAATTTTTTAGATAAACTAGATATATTTGCAGTATCATCGCCTGAAGGATGAGGTTTGTAATAAAAATTTCTTTTACCTGATAACTTTGAAATCTTTTTATAAAATTTAATTAATAAATTACTTTGATCAATTTCTAGATTACAACCCAAAAATATAATTGAGTTTTTAGGTGGATATTTTAAATTTTTCTCCAATTTATTACTAGATAATACTTTTTTATTAAATAGTGATTTCTCATCATAAAAATGTATTTTTGAGGTTTTAAAAAATTTTTTATTTTTAAGTTTAGATGATGTTCTTAACCAAATTTCTTTTGCGTATTTTCCATAATATAAATTTGGGGAAAGAAAACAAATTTTTGATTTTTTATATGCTACGGAATTGTAATTGTTTATACTTGATTCTAATCCTAATCCATCCTGAATAAAATAATAATTATCTTTTGAAGCAAATAGAACAGATAATGAATTGTAATCATGAGTAAGGAAAACTGATATAAAATTATTAAAAATGTTTAATAAAAATCTAAAAATAAAGAATAAAACAGTATAAAAAATTATTAATAAAGGATTTGTAATTATTTTTGAAAAAGTTGGCAAACTAAAAAATAAAACATTATTGATTTTCAATAATTTAAGGTACATCAAGCAACTTTTGTTATCTGTGATGTAAACAATTTTTTTTATGTCAAAATTATTTAATGCATTTTGAACTATATGAAAATGTGTTGGTCTATGAATTATACATAATGCAATATTAATTTTCTTCATTTATTTTTATACTCTTTTTAAAGATCACTTAAATAAGAAATATCTATAATCCGATCACATATAACAAAAGCTGCCTGACTATGAGAAACTATAATAATAGTCTTTTCTTTACAATAATTTTTTATATTTTGAAGAACTTTTTGTTCAGTATCTTTGTCTAATGCAGAAGTGGCTTCATCTAAAACTAATAAAGGTAAATCTCTGTAAATTGCCCTAGCCAAACCAATTCTTTGTTTTTGTCCACCACTTAATAGGCAACCACCTTCACCCACTAATGTATCAACACCTTTTGGTAAATCATTTATAAAATCAATTAATTCTGAAATCTCTAAAGCTTTTGACAATTTTGATTCACTACAATCAGATATCTGCATTGGAAAAATTATATTCTCTTTAATTGTCGTATCTAGAAGAAAGATTTCTTGAGGAACATGAGCAATTTTTCTTCTCCATTCATATAGATAAGTTCTGGATGTTTCAGCATATAAATCTTTATTATCAATAAGTAATTTGCCGCTTTTGGGGATAATTAAGGTCATTAAAATATCACATATTGTACTTTTACCAGCTCCAGAGGGTCCTCTTAATCCAATAATTTCAGATTTATTAATTTCCAAAGAAAATTCTTCAATTGCTTTTTTACCATCTTCATATTCAAAAGTTACTTTATCTAGATTTATGGAATTTACAAAAATGTTCTCAACATAATTCACATTTTCGTTAAATTCCTCTAAATCAAAATTTCCAGCTATATTTTCTTTTTTGCTAGAAAGAGCATTATATATTTTTTCAAGTGCATGTTTATATGATTTAATCATTGCCCATGCTCCATAAATCTGTTGCATACTTGGCAATAATTTTTGTAATCCAAGTACAATAGCCCCAAGAGAAGATATCAAAATAACTTGCCCATTCGGCTGATTTATAAAAAATAAAGATATTAATGCTATAAAAATTAAGCTTAATGATTCAATTAAATATCTTGGAACAATACTAAGAAACTGAGATTTAGCCTGATATATACGCATTGGCTTATCAATAAAATTAAACTTTTTTACAAATAAATGTTGTTGGGAATCTAGGATTATATCTCTTATTGATTTAATACTCTCTTGAGTAAATTTAATTTGAGATTCTGCAAGAACTCCTACCTTTTTTCCTTGCTTATAAAGTCTTTTTCTAAAAATCTTAGCCGCTAAAAAGTAAGAAAATGCTAATAAAAAAAATAAAATAATAATTGCAGTAGCATTTATAAATAGTAAAAGGGAAATAATTCCAAACGAAATAATTAAAGCTTGAACGAATTGCAATGCCTGATTATAGGATGCAACTACTAAATTCAATAAAACGCTGTTATTTGTAATTATTTCAGAACTATTCTTATTTAGATGGAATTGGTAGGGTTTGCAAATAAATTCAGAAAAAACATTTACTGATAACTCAGTTCCTAAATCTGCAGAAAGAAGATAGCTATAATTAAGGCTCAATAATCTAAAAAATGAAGAAAAAATAGCAGCAGAACTAAATATTAATACTAGTAATATCAGTATTTCTTCTTTAGAAGATAAATTGAGAATATTGATAAACTGAAGAACAATCCTATTCCTTATTTGAAAATCCGGTGAAGAGATAGTTGATAGAAGCGGGATTGCAGATGAAATTGAAATTACTTCAGATAAGCTACTTAAACCCATTAAAAAAAGCGCTATTAAAAGCTTAATTTTAATTTGTGGTTTTATAAAATTTAGTAATTTATATAAGAAAAAAACTGAGCTATTTTTTATATATTTTTCAAGAATCATTTTTAATATCTTATTTTTAAGAATTTACTAATAGTTTTTCTATAACTTCACAAACATATTCTACTTCACAAGATTTTAGGCATACACCACTTGGCAGGTTAATGCCATTATCACCTATAAAAAGGGAATTTTCTTTAGGAATATATTTTTCTCCCCAAATTGGATATTGACTAATTGCTGGAAAAACTGGCCTGCTATCTATACCATTTTCCTTTAAGCCTTTAATTAAATCATCTCTACTTATTGGTGAAAATTTATTTAAACTAAAACTTGTCATCCAACATATACTTTTGGAATTTGGATACTCTTCAATAAAATCTAAGCATTTAATATGATTTAGTAATTTTTTATATTTTTTAAAAATCTTTCGTTTAGCATCTATTAATAGATCAATCCTTCTAAGTTGGCCTAAACCAATCGCAGCTTGAACATTAGACATTTTATATTTAACCCCATAAGAATCTATCCAAAAAGCTCTTGAAGCAGTTGCATTTCGACCTTGATCCCAAATCTTGTAAGCTTTCTTATATAAATCGGTATTATTTGTTACTAACATTCCTCCTTCACCAGTAACCATTAATTTTGCCCCTTGGAAGCTAAAAGCACCAAATTCGCCAAAACTTCCAGTTTTTCTTCCCTCGTGTTCTGCTCCTATAGAAGGAGCAGCATCCTCTACAATAAATAAATTCTTTTCTTTAGCTATAGATTTAATCATTGCCATATTTGAGGGGTTCCCATACATATGAACAGGAATAATTGCTCTCGTTTTAGGAGTAATTAGAGATTCTATTTTTAATGGATCTATATTCCACGTATTTAATTCAATATCAGCGAAAACAGGCTTAGCACCTGTATATTTAACTGCATTTGCAGTCGCCACCCAAGTTTGATCTGGGACTATAACCTCATCTCCCTCGCCTATATCTAAAGCAAGTAAAGCAATATGTAGAGCACCAGTACAACTTGAAGTGGCAATTGCATGTTTAACTCCAACATATTCTGCAAATTCTTCTTCTAATTTATTTATGTAATAAGACCAATTACGATTCCATCCATTTTTAGCTGCATCAAAAGCATAGTAAGACTCAAGTTGTGAAATTGAGGGTCCAGCGGTTAACAACAATTCATTATTTTTTCTTGCAAAAGTTTTTGAATGTTCCATAAAAAGTACATTTTTATTTTCACTAATCAAATCACAGGGATTTATAACGCTTATAAAATCATTTTTGTTAATTTTGTCTAAAGGTATTTCTTCTTTAATAACAAAAGAATTTTTTTGATAAAAACTTATGGCGTCTAAGTTATTATCATAAACGCGCACTTTTATGCACTGTATCATTAATACTTCACAAACCCATTCGATTAATTTATTAATAGTTTGCCCAAAAAATTCCTCATTAAAATTTGCAGAACCTGTTATGAAATTATCAATTTCAACAACAGATTCTTTATCCATTATTGACAATCCAACTATACCCTCAGTTTTCCCAATTGAATTTAATATTAAAAATAATATTTTACCTTGATCATTCAATAAATTTTTAAACCATTCATAAAATGCTTCTTCAGTAAAGTTAGACTTAAAAGGAAAGAAACTTAAATATTCATTTTTAATTTCTCTAAGGTCTTTTATTAATTCTTTATCCTCCAAATGTGCTTTACAAATAGGCAGCAAAATTGTTTTGCTATCTATGTCTATTGATCTAATAAAAGCATCTTTTAATGATATTGATTCCTTTAATTCCTTAATCAAACCCTTTTTATTAAATTGCATAATTTGAGAAAAAGTTTTTTAAAGATATAACCATAATATAATTAAATTCTAAAAATTATTAATGGATTTTAAATGAAAATATATTTTTCACTTTTTAGTTAAGATGGGTTTTATGCAAAAAGCGCCATTATCAAATAAATTATCTAATTTCTTACTAAAAAGCGATTTTAATAAAGATTGTTTGAAACGCATGTTATTACCAATTTAATTATTTTTATTAAAAAAAAAATCAATCACTTCTTATATTATATATCGACTCAAAAAGTTTTTTAATTTATCTTATCTATTAAACATACATAAAGAATTCTTTCATATATATTATTTAAAAATTTCTCTTACCGAATTTTATATATAATTCATCTTAAATTTATAAACTTAATTTGAATAACTTAGAAATAAGAATTGCGTTTATCATACCAACATACAATAGACATAAGCAACTAGATTTAACCCTAAAGCAGTTAAAAATAATTTTTGAAAAACTACATAATTATGATTATTTTTCCCATATAAAACCATATATATATATTTCTGATAATGCTTCTAGCGATAGAACAAACGAAATAATAAAAAAATATTTTAATAAACAGAATACCAATATTTTATACAAAAAAAGAAAAGAAAATTTAGGACCAATATTAAATCATTTATTTGCTCTACATGAGATGAAAGATTATGAATTTTTATCTATTTGGGGAGATGATGATGATATTGAATTTAACTTTATTGAAGAAATATTTTATTTTATAAGTAGAAATAAAAAAGATGAAGTCCTAATGCAAGCCCCAATATTATTAAATAAAAAATACAATCGATTTTCAAAAGAAATCTTAAGTTGGTATTCATCCTTTAGCATACCTGGGCTTACTTTTAATTCAGGACTTATTAAATATTGGCCTAATAGTTCTACCCTTAAATACCCACAAACACTATTTATTACTGAAATTCTTCTTAATAAGATAGATATAAAATTAATACCAAAAAGATCGTTCAAAAGTAGAAAAATTACAGTATCCACTTACACAAGACTTAGTGAAAGAGGATCTTTAGATTACTGTTTTACTGAGCGTATTTCTTACTTCATGATTTTTATTTCTTATGAAAGAAATATAAAAAAGGCAAATTTTTTAAAAAAGAAGGCTTTAAAAATTATAACTCCTGAAATTACCTTTATGTTAGTTGATCTATTAAATACAAAAAGATATATTAATGCAATAAAAAGTTTATTTTTTATTTTAGATAATAATTGCTTCAGCTTTGGTCAAAAATTTTTCATTATTAACCTTGTGCTAAGGGGCTTTCTTAAAAAAAAATTTTTTAATTTATTTAACAAAAAAAATTAAAATTAATTTTTAAATTCCGGAAATATCAACTACAAATTCTGAGTTTTTTATTAATATTTAAAATGGAATTAAATCCCGATTATTTTTTGAATGGTCTACTCCATCTCTAGATAATATTAAGAGTTTTTGATCATCTGTAACAATTAAAATTTGTCCATCATTAGTCAAATTTAAATCTCTTATTCTACTACCAATAGTTATTTTCTCAGAAGAAATTATTTTCTTTTTTTCTGCATCATAATCTAATATAAATAATGATCTACCTATAAGACTTGAAACTATAAATTTATTTTTCCAAAATGGAAACTCTTCCTTATCATAAAAGACAATTTCACTTATTCCAATAGACGGTGTGAAATAAAATATTGGTTTTTTAAAATTATTTTCATGTGGGAATCTAAATTTAACTTTATCGTCATAACCGAAGCCATAAACATAATAAGGCCAACCATAATGTTGAGAATCTTTTACAAGATTTATTTCGTCTCCTCCTTTAGGCCCATGTTCAGTAATAAAAATATCAGCTCCAACTATCTCTAGGCCCTGCTGATTTCTATGTCCTTTTGAAATAATTTTATAATTAGATCCATCAGGAGATATAGAAATAACTTTACCAATAGTATTAGAACTAGATTGAGGAATTGATCTATTTCCAGAAAGATTATGATCTAAATCGCCAACGGTAAGAATATAATTTTCTCCTAATTTTTTTATTCTGCCCCCCGAAGCATGTCCATTAAAGTTTTTATTGCATTTTTTAGTAATAAAAAATTGATTGAACTTTAAATCCTCAATACTATAGTTTTCATTTAAGTCATATTTTGCTTTATAAATAGCAATCCCATAACAGGCATTTTTATCAACATCAATAAACATTGAAGCTAAAATAAACTTCTCTTTTTTATCGTAAAATATGTCTCTTACACCAAATCTTCCTTGTAAATTTTCTATATATTTACCTTTGAAATTTTGATTATTATAAATCACATTTAAGTTAGATCTTATTTTTTGAAATTTTATGGTTTTAAGATTAAAAGAAAAAATATTACCAACTCCATCCGAACCAATAATTCTTTTATCACTTACAGAATCAATATATCCCCCAGGAATACCCCAAGTATATTTTTTATTTCTATAACAAAACTCATCGGGATTATTATCTCCTTCTCTACAGCCATGAGATAAAAAGTTCTTACCTTCATGAGTAGTAATTAATAAATCATGCCATGCACTTTTTAAATTTAAAATTTCTGGATCAACTTCTTCAGATGTATTTTGATTGTTTTTGACTAAATTATCCATAATCACTTTTTTACTAAGTCTTGCAGCTCTATCAAGATTTTTTGAAAATGGATATATTAACTTTTGAGATATAAACTTATCCTCAAATAATCGCAGGTATAAATAGGTGGATTTAGATGATAGAAAAGAACAAAAAATTATTAATAAAGCAATATAAAAATTTTTAACCATATCTATTAAAAAAAAAGGGAAATTAAACTAAACTTTAAATAAAATTTCCTGTTTAATGCATTTTTATAATCCATGGACTTTTTCATTTGTAACATAAAACAAATAAATTTTTGATTTATAATCTTAAGAAAGTTGCTTAATAAAATAAATTGATCAGTAATAAAAATTTTCCTAATCCTCAAAAATATTTTTAAATATGGGAGACCATAATGTTATTTATTGATATTTCTAGAATTTTAAGCCTAGAATAGAATTTTTCAAGTTAATAAAATATCTTATTTTTTTTGACTTGGTAATATTATTGATTCAAAATAAAAACAAATAATTTAACCAATCACATTATAAATAAGATGATTAAAAATAAAAAAAATTTTTCAGAAGCTTCCAACAAAAAAAATCTTGTATTAATGCTTAGCCATTTGCCAGGACAAGAAATAGCTAATTTTTTTTCCATAAGAGAAAAAGAAAACATAAAAGCTATTTATTTTGAGGAAAAATCCACTTACTCAGAATTTACTTTATCTAAACTAAAAGTTGATAATGATTTAGTTTTCTACGGCAAAGAAATATTATCAGATTCTCAACATATAAGTTGGCTAAAGGGTCAAAATATTGATTTTGCAATAACTGTTTACTGGCCATGGTTATTAAGTAAAGAATATTTGGAAGTAATTAATGATTCTATTAATTTTCACCCTGCTTTATTACCTATCAATCGAGGTTGGTATCCGCATGTTCATAGCATTATTGATGGTAGTCCAGCAGGAGTAACCTTGCATAAGATTTCCGAGGGTGCTGATCAGGGAGATATATGGGTTCAAAAAGAAATTATCTTACCTTTTTATAAAAATGTAAAAGAAATTTACTTAATGCTGCAAAATGAAATAATAAATTTATTCAAAGATAATTGGGATTTAATAAGTAATGGATCTATCAAAACGTTTTCTCAAAAAGAGAGCAACTCAAGCTATCACTCAAAAAAAGAGATTGATAAACTGGATAAAATTGAATTTGACAAATTAACTTCAAAAGAACTTTATAATTTGCTCAGAGCTAGAAGTTTTGGCCATAAAGGATTTGCATATATAGAAGAAAATGGAGTCAAATACTTTATTAATATGAGAATTAGTGAAAATTCTAATTTTGATAATTAAGAATATAAAGTAATATTTTTTTCAAATTTTTTAATTGTCTGTTTGATGCCTAAATCTAAATCAATTTTTGCTGACCATCCAATTTCATTAATCCTAGACACGTCCAAAACTTTTCTAGGAGTCCCATCAGGCTTAGACTTGTCCCATAATATTTTCCCCTTGTAAGATAAAATATCTGCAACTTTTATTGCTAAATCTTTAATTAAAATATCTTTTCCTGTTCCAACATTTAAATGATTTAAAGATTTACCTAAATTATCTTTAGGACTTTTAATTGCAGAAGGATCCCACTTAGATAAACAAAAGTATACAGCTTCTGCTAAATCATCAACATGTAAAAATTCTCTATACACCTTGCCAGATCCCCAGCATGTAACAAATGGTAGATCTTCATTTTTTGCTTTTACAAATTTCCTTATTAAAGCTGCCATAACATGACTTTCTTCTGGATGATAATTATCATTAGGTCCATATAAATTTGTAGGCATTAAAGATATAGCATCAAACCCATACTGTTTTCTCAATGCCTCACAAAGTTTGAGTCCTGCAATTTTAGCCACTGCATAGGACTCATTTGTAGTTTCTAATTCACCAGTAAGTAAAGACTCCTCAACAATTGGCTGAGTTACGTATTTTGGATATATACAACTACTCCCCAAAAAAAGCAATCTTCTGACTCCAGTAATGTAGGCATTTTCAATAACATTTATCTGAATCTTAAGATTTTCATTTAAAAAATTTACTGGATGCAAGCTATTTGCAAGAATACCTCCAACTCTTGCAGCTGCGAGAATCACAATATTAGGTTTATTCCTGAAAAACCATCTTTTCACAGCCTCTCCATTAAAAAGGTTTAATTCATTTCTTGATGGAGATAAAATATTTTCCTCTTTGAAAGATTTTTTTAATAAATTTCTCTTAATAGCACTTCCAACCATTCCAGACGAGCCAGCTACAAATATTTTATCCCTTTCCGTTATTAATTCAGTCATTTTTATGTAATCTCATTTACTCTCAAAATATATGTATAGATAAACTGCATAATCTAAAACATCCTTTATATCAATTAATTTTGCCTCTTCCATTAAATAATCTTTCACTAATCCATGAATACTAAAATAATTTTTATATTAGTTATATTATCATAATCAACATGATTGTATTAATTAAAACTTATAAAGAAGAATAATTTTTATCCTTAGAGTTTTTTTATAAATGTTGTACAAATTTTAAACTATCATTGTAGAATTATTCGATTAGGTGAATTTTTATAGAGGTAGATTTTATTGGAAAGCATTAATGAACTAAAAAATGAAATCCTTAAATTAACAAGAGATTATTCCAAAAAAGTTCATGCCTCTTTTAGGCCAGACGGCGATGAGTTACGTTCTAAATGGGAAATAGGAATGCCTATTCCATATGCAGGAAGGGTATTTACAGATGAAGAGGTAGTCGCAGCAGTTTCCTCAACTTTAGAGTTTTGGCTAACTCTTGGATCTGAAGGTCAAAATATGGAAAAGGAAATATCAGAATTCTTAGGAATTAAAAAAAGTTTATTAGTTAACTCTGGCTCTAGTGCAAATTTAGTAGCTATTTCAGCATTAACTTCTTATAAATTAGGAAATAAAAAAATCGAGGCAGGGGACGAAGTAATTACTGTCGCGGCAGGATTCCCAACAACAGTAGCTCCTATAATTCAAGTAGGCGCAAAACCTGTATTTATAGATGCTGACATAATAACGGGAAATGCAAATTGTGATCAATTAGAAAAAGCCTATAATCCAGGGAAAACCAAGGCAGTAATGATGGCTCATGCACTTGGAAATCCCTTTAACTTGACCAAAACATTAGAGTTTTGTAGAAAGTATGATCTTTGGCTAATTGAGGATAATTGTGATGCGCTAGGTTGCAGTTATTCGATGCCTAAAAGTTTAGCCGAAAGCTTAGGTTTTTCAAAAAACAGTCCAGGATTAGATGATGGACCCGATAAAATTATTAGATGGACGGGTACTTGGGGCGATATAAGTACACAAAGTTTCTATCCTCCTCATCATCTGACTATGGGAGAGGGGGGTGCAGTTAATATAGTTAATAGTAAAAAACTTTCTGTCATATCAGAAAGTTTTAGAGATTGGGGCAGAGATTGTTGGTGTCCCAGTGGAATCGATAATACTTGTAAGAAAAGATTTGATTGGCAATTGGGGGATCTTCCTAAAGGTTATGATCATAAATATACATACAGTCATTTAGGTTTTAATTTAAAGCCCTTAGATATTCAGGCGGCAATCGGCAGAGTTCAACTTAAAAAATTACCTACATTTATTGAAAAAAGAAAACAAAATTGGAGTTACTTAAGATCTGGATTATCAAAGTCAGAAGAGTTTTTAGAATTTGCTTTGCCGACTCATGCTACAGGATGGGATATATATTCAGGATTCTCTTGGGATAATACAAACTGTAAATCTGACTGTTCATGGTTTGGATTTAAAATTTCTACTAAAAAAAATTCTCCTTTTACAAGAACAGAATTAGCTAAGGAATTAGATAATAATAAAATTGGAAATCGAATGTTATTTGGAGGGAATTTAATAAGACAGCCTGCATTTATAGAACTTAAAAAATCAAATCCTAATGTTTATAGGATAGCCGTTGAGACATCAGGTTCTGACGAAATTATGAATAATACACTTTTTCTTGGGACATATCCTGGCCTGACTAAATCAATGATGGACTTTGAAATAGAAATCATAAATAACTTTGTTGCTAAATTTTTATAAAAAGTTTTAAATTTGTAATTCATCTAAAATAATAAATTATGGTAAAGCTTTGTTATAAGTGCATCAATATCAGTTTTACTTTTCCAATTTAATTTATTTAAAGCCTTTGAAGGATTTAAATAACTTGTCCTCAAATCATTAGGTCTCTTTTCAATCTCCTTAGAAGAAATATAATTTTGATAATCATTTATGCCAATTAATGCAAAAGCTTTTTGAATTATTTTTCTTAAAGTAACTGAAGTGCCAGTACCAATAATAAATTCCTCAGGATTTTCGTAATTTATAATATCAATAATTGCTTCTATATAATCAGGTGCCCAGCCCCAATCTCTAATAATATCGATATCACCAAAATTTATTCTACTTATTTTTTTTTCTTCAATTTTTTTTATTTCTCTAAATAATTTTGACATTACAAATTTCGACCCTCTTAAAGGGGATTCATGATTTGATAAAAATGCTACTGAAATATGCATGCCATAAGAATCACGATAACTTTTGGAAAGCCAAAATGATGAGCATTTTGCTACTGCATATGGGCTCAATGGATTAAGAACTTTTGTTTCATCTGCAGGATCATCTTGACTATTATTCCCAAAGCATTCTGAACTACATGGAATAAAAATCCTAATGTTTTTTCCAATAAATCTAACAGACTCTAAAATATTCAATGTAGATATAGATATAGATTCAATCGATTCAAAAGGCATTGAAAAAGACAAACCTACACTAGTTTGACCAGCCATATGAAATATATAATCTGGAGAAGTATCTTTGATAGTGCATAATACGCTTCTGAAATCATTAATTTGAGCAGAAAAAATTTCTACTTCTTTGTCAATTCTTAATTTCTCAAGATTTGTTTTATTAGCAATAAATGAATCTCGACTAGTACCGCAAACATTAAAACCTTTTTTTAAAAGACTATGTGCAAGATAGCTTCCATCCTGACCACAAATACCAAAAATTAATGCTCTTTTGACGGAACTCATTTCGACTATATTCCATTGTTGTTATTTTACATAAAGATCGATAATTACAAATATATAATATTAGAAATCGTTTATTCATAAATGAATAAAATAATAAAAAAGGCACTTATCACAGGCATCACTGGGCAAGATGGAAGTTATTTAGCAGAATTTTTGCTTAATAAGGGCTATGAAGTTCATGGAATTAAAAGACGTTCAAGCAGCTTTAATACATCAAGAATTGACCATTTATACCAAGATCCACATTTAGAAAATAATAACTTATTTCTTCATTATGGAGATTTAACTGATAGTACTAATTTGATAAGAATTATCCAACAAATTCAACCAGATGAAATATATAATTTAGGAGCCCAAAGTCATGTAGCTGTAAGCTTCGATTCACCAGAATATACAGCTAATTGCGATGCTCTTGGTACTTTAAGAATACTTGAAGCTGTGAGAATTTTAAATTTGATAAACAAAACCAGAATTTATCAAGCCAGTACAAGCGAATTATACGGATTAATTCAAGAAATCCCTCAAAAAGAAAATACTCCATTTTATCCTCGTAGTCCATATGGGGTAGCAAAATTATATGCATATTGGATAACTGTTAATTATAGAGAAGCTTATGGAATGTATGCCTGTAATGGAATACTTTTTAATCATGAGAGTCCAAGGAGAGGGGAAACATTTGTTACCAAGAAAATTACTATGGGTTTATCAAAAATCCACAAAGGCATTGAAAAATGTCTCTTTCTTGGAAATCTTGATTCAAAAAGAGACTGGGGCCATGCAAAAGATTATGTAGAAATGCAGTGGTTAATGCTTCAACAAGAAATACCAGAAGATTTTGTAATCGCCTCAGGAAAGATGTCATCAGTCCGAGAATTTATTGAACTTTGTGCGCAAAAATTAGGATGGAATACTAAAAACGAATCAGGAATTATCTGGAAAGGCTATGGTGTCAATGAAGTTGGAATTAGAGCAGACACCGAAGAAGTTGTTATTAAAGTTGACAAGAGGTATTTTAGACCTTCAGAGGTTGATACACTCTTGGGCGATCCAACAAAAGCCAAAGAAAAATTAAATTGGCAACCAAAAACGAATTTAGAAACTTTAGTATCTGAGATGATTGATTATGATTTAGATAATCTTAAATAATAATTTAAAGTTACAACCAGTACTTAAACTTTTTCTCAACAAAGTAACGAATCTGTAATTGTTTAATATCTTAATAGAGCTGTTTAACTAACCCTTATTTTATTATATTTTTAGAATATCTAAATTTTTTATAATTTATGTATTTCGATCAATTTAGTATTGATAAAAAAATCTACTTTATAGCTGAAATAGGAATAAATCATAATGGAGATATTGAATTTGCCAAACAGCTAATAGATATGGCTGTTAGATGTGATTGTGATGCCGTTAAATTTCAAAAAAGAGATATAGAGACTGTTTATTCAAAAGAGATCCTTGATTCTCCGAGAGAAAGTCCCTGGGGTAAAACTCAAAGAGATCAAAAAATGGCTTTAGAATTTGGAATTAAAGAATATGATCTAATTAATGACTACTGTCAAGAAAAAAATATTGATTGGTTTGTCTCATCTTGGGATAATAAAAGTCAAAAGTTAATGAATAGATATAATTTTAAATTTAATAAAGTTGCCTCTGCAATGGCGACAAATTATGATTTTCTTGAGTGTGTTGCTGCAGAAAAAAAACCAACTTTTTTATCAACTGGTATGACAAACATAAATGAAATAGAAAAAGCTATCCAAATATTTAAAAAGCATAATTGTGAAATAATGCTTTTCCACACTGTAAGTACTTATCCCGCTTTAGAAGAAGATTTGAATCTTGCTTGTATAAATTCCTTAGGTGAAAAATTCAATTTACCTATAGGTTATAGTGGCCATGAACCAAGTGTTTCCCCTAGTATAATAGCATGCTCCATGGGGGCGGCAGTTATTGAAAGACATATTACTCTTGATAGGGCAATGTATGGGAGTGATCAATCTGCCTCTCTTCAAGAAGATGGCCTAAGTAATCTAGTAAAGGTTTTAAGAAAACTTCCTAAAATATTAGGGGACGGCAAGAAAATTATTTTAGAAAAAGAAGAAGAAGTTGCAAAAAAATTAAGATATTGGCAAAATTAATTTGAAAATTTACGCTTTTGATATTGATGGGACTATCTGTACCAATACATATGGTGATTATGAGTTAGCAAAACCATATAAAGAGAGAATACATTCCATAAACAAACTTTATGACGAAGGCAGTACCATTAAAATGTTCACTGCTAGAGGTAGTACCACAAAAAAAGATTGGTATGAATTTACTTTTAATCAATTAACTAATTGGGGACTAAAGTTTCATAAGTTAATTACCGGCAAACCTGAAGCAGATTTATTTATAGATGATAAAGCAATTAATCATAATGATTGGAATTGGGGAAAAGTACTAAACGAACAGTATGATAAAGATGATGAAAAAGTTAGAAAATATTTAACAAAGGTTTCTGAATCCTTTCAAGTTATTACGCATGATTCTAAATTAATTTCAGAAATTACATTATTAGGAAAGAAATTAGGTAAGGTTATAGTTAATGGTGGAAAGGTAATTTTTGCTGGGAATGGTGGAAGCTTCGCTGATAGCCAACACTTGGCAGCAGAATTTATATCCAAA
This sequence comes from Pelagibacteraceae bacterium TMED124, assembly GCA_002171275.2. The sequence goes on along the minus strand of NHFZ02000001.1, from coordinate 15,764 downwards.
TTAAACGTAGATAGAAATCCTTTACCAGGAATAGCGTTAGGAACCAATTCAAGTTCATCAACAGCAATAGGGAATGACTATGGATTTGAATCTATCTTTTCAAGAGAACTTGAGGCGATTTGCAATAAAAATGATTTTTTAATTGCAATTTCTACTAGCGGAGAGAGTCAAAACATTTTAAAGCTCTTAGAAAAGTCAAAATCTCTTGGTATTCCAAATACTCTTTTAACTGGGCCTAATAAAAACTCTAAAGCAGCAACGCTTGCGGACTCGTTTATAAATACGCCATCTATTTGCGACACAACTGCTGAAATTCAACAAATGCACATAACAATTGGTCATATTTTATGTGATTATGCACAACAACAATTTATTTAAATGATGAATTTAGGAATAATGCAAGGGAGACTACTCCCCTCTTTTAAATCAAATTATCAAGCACATCCAATCAATTATTGGAAAAAAGAATTTTTAATTGCAAAAGAAATTGGTCTTAATTCTATAGAATTTATTATTGATGCTTATTTATATGCTAATAATCCTATCCTAAACAAACATGGATTAAATGAAATTAAAAATCTCATATTAGAAAGCGAAGTTACTGTAAGGAGTATTTGTGCAGATATTTTTATGGAATGGCCTATTCAAAAAATTGTGAAATCAGAAAAAAATATCTACATAGAACTTATTAACAAAATGATAGAAAATTTATCTGAAATTGGAGGGAAAGATATCGTAATTCCATTTGTTGATAATTCTTCAATAAAAAATGATAGTGAAAAAGAATTTATTGTTGATTTCTTAAATAATTTTAAAAATATTGTTAAAGAAAAAGATATAAATATATGTATAGAATCAGATCTTGATCCATATGATTTGAAAAAATTCATTGAATCATTCAATAATGAAAAAATAAAAATTAATTATGATTCTGGGAATAGTGCATCTTTGGGATATAAATTTGATGAGGAAATAGCGTTATATAAAGAAAAAATATCAAATATTCATATAAAAGATAGGATTTATGGAGGAGGTCCAGTACCACTTGGTAAAGGAGACTCAGAGATTAAAAAAGTAAAAGATTTTATTATTTCAGAAGAATATAATGGAACTATTACTTTTCAAGCATATAGAGATAAAAATCAGGTCCAAACTTTCTTAGATCAATACAATTATTTTTTAAATTTATAAATGAGTATATTTTCAATTATTTTAGCAAGAGGTGGTTCAGAGGGTATCCCTAATAAAAATATTCATCCAATCAATGATAAGCCTTTAATTTACTATACTATTAATCAATGCATTGAAGCCGGTATAGAAAATATTTATACTAGCTCTGATAGTGAAGAGATATTGGAGATAGCGTCAAGATTTGGATCCAAAAAAATATATAGACCTCAAGAATTTGCTACAAATTGTAGTTCTTCAGAAGAAGCATGGATTCATGCTATTAATACAATAGGATCAATAAATTTTGAAACTGATTGGATTTTTGCCCCCCAAGTAACTTCTCCATTAAGGCATTCATCTGATATAAAAAATGCATGCAAAATAGCACTTTCTGAAGAATTTGACTCTTTATTATCAGTTGTTAAATTCGAAGATTTTTTCCTTTGGAATGATGATGGTCAAAAATTATCATCAATCAATCATGACTTTAAAAAAAGAAAAAGAAGGCAAGATATTAATTCAAAAACTCTTTTAGAGAATGGATCCTTTTATATGTTTAAACCTAAAGGTATCATCGAGACTAACAATAGATTACATGCAAATATTGGATATATAGAAATGGAAAGATATAAAATGTACCAAATAGATGATTATGATGATATTCCAGTCGTAGAATATTTTTTAAACAAACACAACATTAGCTAAAAATTTGAGAAATAAAAACATTCTTTTAATTGGAGGTTCAGGTGGAATTGGTACCGCAATTGGGGAGTCTTTAATTAAAAATTTCAATTTAATTACTGCTTCAAGGAATAAGCCTAGTTATTCGAGTGAATTTATTTATCTTGATTTAGGAAATGATGATTCAATAAACTCATTTTGTAAAGAAATTAAAAAAAAATATAAATCTCTAGATGGATTAATATTTGCATCAGGTAAGTCTATAAATCCAAAAAAAGAATTAGATAAAAAACTGCAAAGTGCAGAAATATTTAGAGAGCTTATAGAATTAAATGTTATTTCATTTTACAAAATCATTTGTCAATTAGATACTTTTTTAAATAAAAATTCCTCTATTATATTAATTTCAAGTATTGGTGCCCATATTTCTTTCCCTAACAATCCAGGATACCAAGCATCAAAAGCTGCTTTAGAATCTCTAGCAAGATCGCTTTCTAATGATTTGAGTCACAAGAATATTCGAATCAATGCTATCGCCTTAGGATATTTCAAGACAAAAATGACTGAAGAATCATTTAACAATATTGAGACAAGAATTCAAAGATCTTCAAAAACAATTATGAATAGATGGGGTGATCCTGATGAGATAAAAGGAATAATAAATTTTCTAATTTCAAGTTCTTCAAGCTACATAACAGGAAGTACAATTTTTATTGATGGAGGTTGGCACATTAAGGGTTTATGAAAAAAGACTTAAGCAATTATCATATTTTTTTTGCGGGAGGGACAGGAAGCATTGGTAAAGTAATCGTAAAATATTTGTTAGATTACAATACAAACATTACTGTATTAACTCAAAGTAATAAAAAGCTTAATATTCAAAATTTTAATTTAAATTGTATAAAAGTAAATTATGGTGAATACGATCAATTAGTAAAGATATTTAATAAACATGGTAGAAACGGCAAGATTAATTGCTTAGTTAGTACTGTTGGATCAGGTAAAATGTTAGGTTCTTATCCCTATAAAAATCAGGAGGTTAAAAGGATATGGGATATAAACTACTTTTACAACAGAAATCTTGCAATTGCAGCTAGTGAAGTAATCAAAAACAATGATGAATTAAATCCGTTTCAAAGTTCCTCACATATTTTAACTTCTTCAATAGCTTCAATTACAAATGTTAAAGCGCCAATTGAATATTCAAATTCTAAAATTGCACTAGAAAACTTAGTAAAAAGTTTGAGTATTTTGATTAGCCCTAAACAAAGAATAAATGCCATTAGGCCTGGTCACATTTATACGGAAGATGGAGTTTGGGGGGAAAAATTAAAATCTAACAAAGAGAAAGTTAATGATATTATTTCAAAAGAAATCCCTCTTTTAAGACTAGGTAATCCTAATGATCTACTATCTTTAATTTTATTTCTATTAACCACTGACTCTTCATATATTACAGGAACCTGTATTAATGTTGATGGAGGATTAGCCTCTTTTAAATAAAAATGACTAAAGATTTATTTGACTTAGAAGGCTTTGGGTATATAGTAACTGGAGGATTAGGATTCCTTGGAAGAGAACATTGTAAAGCTATTGCTTCATCAGGAGGAATTCCTATAGCAATCGATATAAATTTAGATGATGCTGAGATATTTGCAAATGAATTAAAAAATAAATATGGAGTATCTCTTATCTCCTATAAAGCAGATATCACAAATGAAGAGGAATTAAGAGAGATTTCTCTAGATATTAAAAAAAGAACCTTATTAAAGGGTGTCATAAATAATGCTGCGAGGAATCCTAAAGTAGGAAATCAAGGGTTGATTGATGATTCAAGATTAGAATCATTCTCTATTGATGAATGGACTAAAGATATTAACATTGGTCTAACGGGAGCTTTTTTAATAACAAAAGTATTTGGGACATCTATGAGCAAAAATCAAGGCGGGTCGATAATTAATATTTCTTCTGATTTAGGTCTAATTTCTCCAAAGCAGTCTCTTTATTGGAAAGATGATTTAGAAGAAGAATTTCAACCAGTCAAACCAGTTACCTACTCAGTAGTTAAATCTGGATTAATTGGATTAACCAAATACACTGCTACGTATTGGCCTAAGAAGGTAAGATGTAACTGTTTATGCCCTGGTGGAGTATTTAATAATCAATCGCAAGAATTTCTCAAGAAAGTTAATTTAGAAATCCCTATTTCAAGACTCGCTAATAAAGATGAATATTGGGGCATAATTATCTATTTACTTAGTGGGGCCTCGTCTTATATGAATGGATCGATCATTTCTATTGATGGAGGCAGGACCGCATGGTGATTACTTTTTTAGCAACAAAGCGGACTCGAACCGCTGCCCCCCTGCATACGATGCAGATCACCAACTAAGCTATAACTAGGTTTTACAAGTGTTTTTTCGCACTTTGCTCGCATAGATAACAATATTAAAATTAAATATGAAATCCCTCTTCTTGGTCTTTCAATATTAATTGCAAATAACTTTTTTCTTTTAACTCTCTACGTACCAACTTACAAATATTTTTTTATTTGCTTGATTAATATCTCAATCATTATAATTAGTTTTTTTAATTTTTAGATTATCTCTAAATAATATATTAAATTCTTGATTATGATCGGTAGTTGATATATTATTATTTTGGTTATAAGCTAAAAAAGGATAAGTTATTAATGCATTTATTTTTTTATAAATTGCACATCCTGATCTATCAATACTTATAAGACCCATAATGCGGGATTGACCATTATTTATTAATGGTATTTTTATTTCTTTTAATGACAAAGGAAAAATAAGTTCGGTTAACTTTTTTGCCCCAAGTGGGGTTATAAAGTAGCACCAAGTTCCAAAACCTATTATTAATTTATTGAATATTATATTTTTTATATTAGTTTGATTAAAAGCATTTTTTATCCATTCAGAAGTGGGATAAGCAGGATTAAAACCGATACTTGAAAATTGTAAACCTTGGGGATTTTTGATTTGTAAAACACTATTAGTATTAATCCCAAAAAAACAAATATCACAGTCATTTAAGATATTTATATTATTTTCTATAAATTCTTCAATTTTTGGATTAGTACAACAATCGTCTTCTAAAACTAAAATATTTTTATTTTCTTCTATGGAATTTTTCCAGATTGCCTTGTGAGATGCTGCACAACCTATTGCTCCATAGCTAAAAAATCTTTCATCATATAATAAATCTTTAGTGGCTAGATTTTCTGCAATAATTTCTTCTTCTGATAAATTTTTACCAATTATTGCTTTGAAAGTTTTTATTTTTAAATGGTTATTATTTTTTAAAAATTTATCATATCTTTCAGATTTAATATCAAGAGTAATAGCTTTTATTTCCACTTTAATAATTATGGATAGTTTTACTATTTTTTATTAAAATCTAACATATATTTTTTGCAAGGGTTACTGGTCACAGAGTTGCTCGCAGAGGGTACATATTAGTACATCTTTAGACATGAAAATAAACCATGTAAAATGGTACAAAATCATTCAAACTAATTGGTATAAATAGCTAAAATCTTGATGGAGCCAAGCGGACTCGAACCGCTGACCCCCTGCATGCCATGCAGGTGCTCTACCAGCTGAGCTATGGCCCCATATTCGAAACGCTAAAAATATCAATCCATTTAAAGATTCCTTTTATAGCATCCTTGACTCCCATATTACGTTATGGTGTTTGATTATTAAATTGCAACCATTAAATATACCTAGAAATTTACAAGTTTTAGCAGTTTCTTTAGAGCTGTATAGTAAAAAAATTCCAAAACTATTTGAAAAGTAAGATTAGTAATTGTTGGAATGTAGAGGGAAGAAAAAGTTAAAAAAGACTTTAACAATAGTTCCTTCTAGATATTTATCTGACGAAAAGAATGCAACTTTATAGGATAGATAGCTTGATTCTAATATTCAAAATAAAATTGCAAGGAGTATGAAAAAACTCTCATACTTCACACTTGAGAGAAATATTAAATTATCCGAAGCAAAAGAATAATATTTTCCAAAATAATAATATATTTATTTCTATAATTATACAAATAATTCTTGATAAAGAAATAAAGCGAATTAATCCAAATTTGAATTTATTTAAATCGCCAAAATTTAAATCTTTAAAATCATTTAAAGTAATTTTTCTAAGAAAAATATATCTTGCACATTGAGAACAAGCTTGTAAAAAACTAATAAGTTCTAAAAAGAAAAATATATTTTTTATTTTTTTAAAATATTTTAAATAAATTTTTCTTCTTAAATCATGATCTTGCCTAACGAAATCTATAAGACAATCCTTATTAAGACTTTCGTTCACCAGTATTCTATATTTACATAATTTCTTTTTTATTTTTAATCCACCGTATTTTGTTATGTATTTATAGTTAAAGTTATAGTCTGAACAAGGATAAAAATTTTTTTTATAACCTCCAATTAATATTGCATTACTCCTTTTAAATACTACTCCGAGAGAACCATTACTGGGATTTCTAAATATCAGATCAGATAAAAATATTTTTTTCTTTTTTTTTAAATCTAAATTTTCAATTATTGACCTTAATCGGCCACCCAATTTTCTTTGTTTCGCATCTTTAGTTATTAATTTATGATCATAAATTAACATCTTAGATCCATCAATATCTTTTATAACATTTTCAACGAAATTATAATCAAGTAAATCATCATCATTAAGGATAGAAATATATTTACCCTTTGCTCTCCTGAGACATTTGTTCCAGTTACCAAACATTCCTATGTTAGTTTTATTTCTTATCAATCTTATGTTTTTGTATTTATGAAAAGAATTAATAATAATGTCAACTTTTTTCTTAAACTTATCTTCATTGCAGTTATCAACAACTATTATCTCATAATTTCCCGAATAGCTTTGATTGACAGCAGAATAAAGTGAAAGTTTTAGTAATTCCGGTCTTTTAAAAGTTGGTATAGCTATAGTTAAAGGAATTGAGGATAATTTAATAAGATTAGTTTTTTTTTTCATTGGATATTAGATAAATTATTAATTAAAACTTTTTAATATTTCTACTTGACTCAATATTGGTACATATCTCATTATTTCACCATCTCTATAAGGCATTTTACCAAATTTTAATTTTCCATTCGCATTATTTTTCTCCCAAATTTTTAAAGCAAAATCTTTTATTGATAAATTATTACCAGTGCCAACATTTTGAATACGTACGTCAAATTTTTTGGATTTATATATTCTAACAGCTTCTTTATATAAACATTTTACTACATAATTTATTTCAGAAATATCTCTAATTTGCTCTCCATTACTCATTTCAAAATCTTTTCCTTGCACAGCAGCTTTTTTTATTAAAGGATAAAATCTAGTAGGTTTTTCGCCATCGCCATATACATAGAATATTCTTTGAAAACTCATTGAAACTTTTTTTTGCATTGCCCATTGAGAAAATGCTATAGATGCAATAGCTTTAGATGCAGGGTAAGAGTCAATAGGAAATAAAGGAGCATTTGGTGGGATAAGTTTATGATTATTAGCTGATAATCCATATTCAAAACAGCTACCGGCAACTAGATATTTTCTGATACCAGAACTATATGCTTTTTCAAATAAACTTAGAGGTTCAATAACATTCTTCTGAATACAATTTTGTAAATTATCATATGGTGGCTGTGCAGAATGAGCAGATAAATGAACTAGCAAATCATTATTCATTAAATATTTTTTTTTAACTTTATCTATTGAACTTAAAATCCATTTTGGCTCTTTTTCAAGTTTTATTTTTGTTTTACTATTTTTATTCCTTTTTAACGCAGTTACATAATCACTAATAGAAATTTGATTTAAAAAATGAGACCCTACAAATCCAGTCCCACCAGTTAAGAAAATGCGCATTTATGATTACCTAACGAAGGGTGAAGTTTATCTCTTTCAGATAAAATTGGGTTTTTAACTGGCCATTTAAAATCAATACTTGACCATAAAACCCCGCAATCAAAATTAGGCGCATAAACAGTTGATGTCAAATAACTTACTATAGTGTTGTCACTGAGACTTAAATATCCATGGGCGTAACCCTTGCCAATTAATAAAGCTTGGGGATTTTCTTCACTTAATATATGAGTAATAGGTTTATTAAAGTTTTTTGAATTAGGTCTAACATCAACTATTACATCAAGTACTTTACCTCTTAAACAAGTAATTAGCTTTTCATGGGAATATTCACAAATCTGGTAATGCAGACCTCTTAAAACACTTAAATGTGAACTAGAAACATATGATTCTCTTGGAACAAAATTTATATCTAAATTTTTTAAATCTTCAAGATTATAAGTTTTTATGAAATCACCTCTGCAATCAAAAGTTTTTTTGATTGAAATCAAAAATACATCTTCATTTTTTTCTTCAATTATCTGCATATTAGATTTTTATCAAATAATTGATTTTATATTCTAATATACTTTTTGCTATGTTTTGTTTTTTTACAAATTTTATAAAATATTTATCTTATTTGAAAATAATAATACCTGATAATTTTATTTCATAGAATTCCATTCTTCTTTTAATATTCTGAATTTCAAAAAAACTGATTTTACCTAGTGTACCTGTCAAAAACTTGATGTCAGATGAAGTAAATTTCTCAAAATCTTCATCGCTTTGGTGTAGTGAAATATTCTTAGAAGTTTCAAGTTTATTTGATATATTTGGTGAACTTAATAAAATATTTAATGTTTTATTATCAAAATTTTCAAGAGGGAATATTGAGACATTTTTTCCTTCAGAAGCTTTAATAAAATCTACTAAAAGATTAATTTCAGATTCTAATTTTTGTTTTTCCTGAGAAATATTTACTTCAAAGATAGGGACTGAAAAATTTTTTCTCAAATCTTCAATATCATAAATATAACCTGATTTTTTTTCTTTATATAGAGATACTAATGCGCCTAAAAATAAACCAAAAATCAATCCAATTAATCCAATTCGCCTTTTATTAGGAGCAACAGGAGAAGATTGAACTGTAGGCTCAGTTATAAGTTCCCAAGGATCAGAAAATTTAGCCATTTCCAAATTTACCAATCTAAGTTGATTCTCAAGATCTATAAAAGTTGATTCATCATTTTGTGCCTCTCTAATAAGTTCCTTATATCTAATTAAAACTCCTTTAGGTCTCATAGCAGCGTTCATTTGAGCTTCTGAAACTAATTTTTGGGCTTCTAATATACCTATTGATCTTTTTTTCAAAAGACTAATTAATAAATCACGTTTTTCAATTAATCGAATAATTGATCTATCCTTTTCAGTATATTTAGATCTTAAATCTACTAATTTATCCTCAATTTCTTTAAGACTTTTTGGTAAACCTTCCTCAACTAAAGCAGGAATTGTTGAACCAATATATTGAAGTTGCTCATAATCATTTCCAATTTCTTTTATTTTATTTATCTGTGAGTCTATTCTTCTAATTTCATTAGCAGCATTTACTCGGATATTTTCAATCCCTATATTTGGTATTAAGAGTCCTTGCCCTAATTTATTTTGACTAGTTTTATTGAAAGAATAATCCTGAATATCTCTATTAAAATTCTGAAAATTTAAATCTTGATCTATTGCAAATTCTTGAGCTTTATTTATAGATTTTTTACTTTTATTTTTAAATAATGTAATTTGTTTATTTAAATAATCTTTAGTTAGATCTTGTGATCTTCTTTTATTCCTTCCTGAATATTCCTGATATGTTTTTGTCATTGTATTAAGGACAGGTAATATTAATTCTCTATCAGTATCTCTATAAAAAATATTAAGAATAGAAGTACCTTTTTTTAATTTGATCTCTAAATTTTTCTCTTTCCATTTCAAAAAATCAAGTTCTTTCATATCTGTATTTAATTTCTTTTTTTCAGCATTTACCAATTCAAATATTGGCATTAAGACTGATGGGCTTTCTAATATCCCTACCTCAGTTTGAAGACTGTTAGATCCCATTTTTGCTAAACCAGTAAATCTTTGGAGAGCTGGATTAAGTTGTATACTGTTTGTTCTTTCTTTATTAGTATCAAGAACAATCTGGAATTGGCCCTCCCATAATTTTTTAAGTGATAAAGAATAGAGACAAGCCAGAATAAAAGAGATTAGACTAATTGAACCAATAATAGTTTTATTTCTTATGAGTTTTTTTAATAATAAATTCAAATTTATATCATCATCTATTGCTTCAGAAGAATCTAAATTTTGAGAAAATTTTATGTCATTCATGTAGCTAATCAGTTATAACTTTTAATAGACCGTATGTTGAAAAGATACCTGATATGGGTGCTGTAACTTCAGTAAGAACTTCATTAGTTGATGTTAAAAAACTATTATCAATTAATATGATATCACCATCAATTAAATAGGGATTTTTATAAGAACCTCTTTTGCTCGTTCTCGAATATGCTAATTTTCTTTGTTCAATTGTTCCATCATTATTGAATCTTATAAATCTAACCTTGCCTTTCAAAACTTTTGCCCCACCTGCCATATCAATTCCATCATTTAAAGTACTTGATTTTGACAGTCTTTTATTTCCAGGATTATTAACTCTTCCTGAAACTAAAACGTTTATGAATTTTGGATTTAAATTTGATCTCGCTGCTTTTGAAAGTTGCAAAAGATTATTATTTTTTAATTTTTTTACATTAATAACATCGCCATCATAGATTCTAATATTTTGTCTATTATCACCATAGGAAATTACATTAGAAAAATTCAAAATCGTTTTCCTTTTACCACCGCCATTTGAAATATTATTTATCCTAACTACTTCTACTTCTTCTAAGTTAGAAAATTGTGTTATTCCACCAGAACTTCTTATCGCATCAAAAACTGTTGGAAAATAATTTGTAATAACTCCATTCTGATTTTCATTTTCATTTTCTTCTTCTGCACCAATCGATCCAATTGAAAAGGCTCCGCTTAGAGTCTGTAATCCTGGATTACCTACTTCACCATCAACATATATCCTAATTGGTCTATATTGTTTGATTTCTATTTCTGTTGAAGGGAACTTAACGAATTCAGAAAAAGCCGTATTTAAAAGATTTGTTAATTCATTTGTTGTTAAACCTTCAATATAAATTTTCTTTATTTTTGGAAGTAATACAGTACCTTCTCTATCAATATTTACTGTTGAATCTAATTCAGGATAATCTCTGGAAACTTTGATATTCAAAACATCTCCTGGACCAAGAATATATTCATTAATAGGTAAATCTTTTAAATAATCAACAGAAATTTTTTCTACATCCAAGTTTTCAACTTTTGGAGAAGCACTACTAACAAAATTAATATTCCCAACAAATGAATATAAGGTGAATAAAAACAAATATAGAGTAGATTTATAATTCAAAACAAAATATAAATTATTCATCCATATTAAATCAATTTCGCACTTATATGCAAAGTTTCTCTTGATTTAATAGCCTTTAATATTTAAACATCAAGAAACAATTTAATTTGACTTTACTTTTAATATAAGCTTTTAATATATAGTAATTAATTAAAAGCAAAAAATATTTCTATTATTTGATATGAAGTCGATAAAAAAAAATGATTAATAAATTACGTAATTCTTTAAAATATTTCTTTAATTACAAAGTTTTAATTTTATTTTTAACTTATATTCCTAATTTATTTATATTGAGTGCCAGTACAAAAACAATAAACTTAAACAAAGGCATATTTAAAAATAGTTTTAATTCAAAAAAAATAAAATACATAAATTCTCAACTAATTTCAGATTTAAAATGGGAAAAGACTGATAGTTATTCAGAAGATTTAATCAAGATAGAATGGGAAAAATATAATCGAATTATTAATAAAAGGAATAACAAAATAAATATTTATAAAAAAACATTATTGCCAATAGAAAGTAAATACTCAATTAACTCTTTAAATAGATCTATTGTTATTGGTAAAAATATTGGGCCTGATATTGGTTGGCTTATTCCTCCAGGATTTAAATGGACAAAAAGAAAAAAAGTTGATACATCACTACGTGGATATAATCAAACCCTTTCTCATAGAAGAAAAAAAAGTGAAGGTTGGGGATGGAATAAAGGTGATGCTGTTGGGCAGTTTTATTATCAATTTCTTAATAAAGATAGATATAGTTTTGGCTCAAATATTGGAATCAGGAGTGTTTCCCCTGCTCACGATAGTCCAATAGGAGATGGTCTTTCAGTTGGGTTCAGAGGTGACTATAAATTATCAAGCACCTCTGGAGTAGCAATTGGAGCAGAACAACTTATACATTTTGATGAATTTACTGATACAGGAAGAGATCTATATGTAACTATTTCAAAAGCTTTTTGGAATGGTAATAAAGAAGGTCAATTTCCACTTAAAATTGCAACAGGAGGATTCGCTACAGGCAGAATGGCAGAAGGTAATATTAATGGGTTGTGTAGTGACCTATTCGGTGGTGCTGCAACTGAGGTTCAAAAAAAGAGAAGATTATGTTGGGCCCCTGTATTCTCATTAGCGTATTTATTCAATGACAAATTATCTACTTTCTTTGAATATAACAGCAGATTTTTTCTACTTGGATCCTCTTTCGTACCATTCAAGGAAAAACCATTAAGAGGAACATTCGCTTTGACTATTTCAGATCATATTCATAATTATAAAGTTAATAATTTTGATGAAATGACATGGACTTTTAGAATAAGTTTAGGATTTTAAATTTGAAAAATTTAAACTTTTCTCCAAACGGCTAAAAGTTTACCCTGTATTTGAACTTCTTCAGGGTTCAAAATGATTGGCTCATATTTTGGATTTGCAGCTTCTAAAATTATTTTACTTTGTTTTTTTATAAAATATTTTAATGTAGTGCCCAAACCTGGTACTAAGGCGCTGACAATTTCTCCATTTCTTAAAGAATGTGACTCTTTTACAGGTTCCATTAAAACCATATCTCCATCAGCAATACATGCATCAATCATCGAATCACCGTTAACTGTTAATGCAAATACATCTTTTTTCTTTAATACATCTGAGATATCTAGATTTTCTTGAATATCAGCATAAGTTTCAATTATCCCACCTGCTGCAATAGATCCCATAACAGGAATACCATCGATAATCTCGTCAACAACCTGCAGAGTTCTTGCCTTTCCTTCCTGCCATGAAATATATCCTTTTTCTTGTAAATGTTTTAGGCGGCTCTGAATTGGAGCTGGAGATTTCAATCCCATTGCTTGCATCATCTGTCTTATAGATGGACTATGTTGAAAGTTTTTCATATATTCTCTTATCCATCCATACAGCTCATTTTGGGCTTGGGTAAGATTATCGCCAGGAAGAATTGCCATAGAAACAAATGTACTCTAATACATTTGTACCCTTTTATTAGTTAGTTCGCAAGTATTTTCAAGAGATAAGACAAGACAAAAGTGCCTGTTGGGCATGCATTCTGTTTTCTGCCTGTTCAAAAATTCTACTTTTTTTACTTTCAATTACTTCATCAGTTATCTCTTTGGACCTATATGCAGGAAGACAATGTAAAATAATTGCATCTTTATTAGCTTTTTTTAATAAATTAGTATCGATAGTATATCCATTAAAATCTTTATCTTTCTCTTTCATTTGATTTTCTTCTCCCATAGATGACCAAACATCCGTATAAAGAACATTTGCTCCTGAGACTGCAGTATTAGGATCATTAGTGATTTTCAATAAATTCTTATTCTTGTATATTTCATATGCTTTATTGACCACTAAGGAATTAGGTTCATAACCTTGGGGACATGCAATTCTAACTTCTACGTCTAATAATGCGCCACATAGAATTAGAGAATTGGCTACATTATTTCCATCACCAATAAATGTTAAAATCACATTTTTGAAATCAAGAAATTCCTCCTTAATTGTTAAAAAATCAGCTAAAGCCTGACATGGATGTTCTAAATCTGTTAAGGCATTAATAACTGGTTTTGAAGACCACTTTGCATATTCTTCCAAATCTGAATGATTAAAAGTTCTAATTGCAAGCACATCGCAATATCTACTTAGAACTCTTGCCGTATCTTTAATGGGCTCTCCTCGTCCTATTTGTGAAGTTGTCGGATTAAGATCAATAGTGCTTCCCCCAAGTCTTGACATTGCGACTTGAAAACTTACTCTTGTACGAGTTGATGACTTATCAAAAATCAAGCCTAATATTTTATTTTTAAGTTCAAACTTAAGATCTTTATTTTTAAAATGTTTTGCAAGTTCTAAAATATGATTAACTTCTGTAGTAGACATATCAAGGCTTGATAAAAAATTTTTATTTTCAAGCTTATTTGGTTTTAACATCAATATCTTTAAGGGGTATAAAATTCTACTATGCGGGCATTTTAGTTTCTGCAAGCAAATTTTTTAGATCTTCACCTTCAATTACTTCTTCTTGAAGAATTTTCTGAGAAATTGATTCAAGTAAAGTTAAGTTATTTCTTAATATGTTTAATGCGGTTTCATGAGCATCATCTACTAAGTCTCTTACCTCTTTATCTATTGCTTGAGCAGTCGCATCACTTACTGATCTTCTTGGGTTATTCCCATTTCCTAAGAATTGTCCACCGCCTTGCTTATCATAAGCCAGAGGACCTAGGATATCGCTCATTCCAAACGTACCTACCATTTGTTCAGCTATGTCCGTAGCCCTTTGAAGGTCATTAGATGCACCTGTAGTTATTTTTCCAAAGACCACTTCCTCAGCAGAACGGCCTCCTAGTAGGGTTGCTATTTGTCCTTTCAATTCATCTTTAGAGTTAAGAAATCTTTCTTCAGTAGGTAGTTGAAGTGTATACCCCAATGCACTCATACCTCTTGGTACTATTGAAATCTTTGCAACTTTTGACCCTCCAGGCATAAGATGTCCAACAATTGCATGTCCAACTTCATGGTAAGCAACAACTTTCTTCTCATCATCCTGCAAAACTCTACTTTTTTTCTCAAGACCGGCAACAACTCTTTCAATAGCTTCACTCAAATCTTGTTGTTCAACACTCTTCCTCTTAGCTCTAGCTGCTAGAAGTGCCGCTTCATTTACCATATTCGCCAAATCAGCCCCTGCGAAACCACTTGTGGCTTGGGCGATTGAATCTAAATCAATTGATTCTGCTAATTTTACCTTTTTAGTATAAATTTCCAGAATCGTTTTTCTACCAGATAAGTCAGGTCTATCTACCAGAACTTGTCTATCGAATCTGCCAGGCCTTAATAATGCTGCATCAAGTACTTCTGGTTGATTAGTTGCGGCCAAAACAATTACTGGTTTATCAGCGGAAGCAAATCCATCCATTTCAGTGAGCAATTGATTTAACGTTTGCTCTCTTTCATCATTTCCTCCCACTACACCCATTGATCCAGAACGACTCTTACCAATAGCGTCTAGTTCATCTATAAAAATAATGCATGGAGCTTTCTTTTTAGCCTGTTCAAACAAATCCCTAACTCTAGCTGCACCAGCTCCAACAAAAAGCTCAACAAATTCAGAACCTGAAATAATGAAGAAGGGAACCTCCGCTTCTCCTGCAACTGCTTTAGATAGAAGAGTTTTTCCAGTTCCTGGAGGTCCAACCAAAAGAACACCCTTGGGAATTCTTGCACCTATATCTGTATACCTTTCTGGTTTTTTCAAAAAATCAACTATTTCAGTCAATTCATCCTTTGCTTCATCAACACCAGCGACATCATCGAAAGTTACTTTTGATTCATCATCAGGAACGTAGACTTTAGCCTTACTTTTAGTGAAACTTAACGCCCCTTGAGCTCCACCGCCTCCCATACTTCTTCTGGCAAAGAATTGCAATACCAAAATAAAAATCAAAGGTGGGACAACCCAACTTAAAACAGTTGAAAAGAAATTTGGTTTTTTA